>JBKOUZ010000196.1:0-20319 GCA_046723715.1 Acidobacteriota bacterium
ACCACCGCCGAGTACACGCTCCGCAAAGACGGTAAAGTTCAGATCGTGAACTCGTGCCGTCAGAAGGACGGAAAGACAAAGACGGCGCGCGGAACGGCCAAGATCGCGGACAAGACGACCAATGCCAAACTGAGGGCGACCTTCTTTTGGCCTTTTTACGGTGACTACTGGGTCATTGGCCTTGATCCGAATTACCGCTATGCCATTGTCGGGGAACCGAACCGAAAATATCTTTGGATCCTGAGCCGCACGCCAGAGATGGACGCATCGATCTATGAGGAGATCCTGGAGCAAGTTCGTGCTGCGGGCTACGATCCTGAAAAACTGATCAAGACTCGTCAGTCGCCCCGTAGCGAGCAACCCGCAGCTAGGTCACTTTCGAACTAGCCCGTGCTCAATGGCAAACAGGGCTAGTTCGAGGCGGTTCGACATCCCTACTTTGTTGAAGATGTTGGTGAGATGGCGCTTTACCGTCTCCTCCGTGATGGAAAGCGAGTTGGCGATGTCGCGATTCATACAGCCTTGCGTGATGAACGAAATGATCTCGGTTTCTCGAGCGGTTAGGCCAAAGCGATTCTGCGACTGGGAAGGTTCGGGGTTCGCCGCGGCCAGCTGCTGCACGATCTGCACTACGTTGGAGACACTTTGACTCTCGATCCAGTATTGGCCTCTCATCACCGCTTCGAGCGCCGGTACCAGTTCCGCTACCCTCTTTTTCAAAATCACTCCTCGCGCGCCCAGTTGTAATGCCTCCAAAACCTGCTTGGCACTGATGGCAGAGCAGAGCAGGATAGTTCGGACTTCCGAGCCAGCGGTGGTGATGGCTCGAAGCGCCTCCAACCCAGGGAGATTGGGCATTAGCAGATCCAAGAGCAGGATGTTAGGGTTGGTTTCCTTGACTAGCTCGGCCGCCATCTTTCCGTCTTCCGATTCACCCACAACCCTGAATCCGCCTGAGACCTCGAGGACGGATCGCACTGCCTGGCGCACAATGGGATCGTCGTCGGCGATCAAGACTGTAGTGACGGCCGGCTTGACGGTTGCACGCTTCATGAATCGCGCCTCTGCGGTTCTCTGCTAGACGCTTGCGTTGGTTCCAGCAGCATTCGCAGGCATTCAACTAGGCTGACCGTCGCCGCAAGGTCCGGCGTTGGACCGTCTCCCAGCAAAGCCTCAATCTCTTCGGCGCAGGAAGAAGCTTCATTGAGTCCAAACATCCCGAGCGAACCCGAAAGCCGGTGGGCCGCCGATAGCGCAGTCTCCCAAGACTGCTGGTCGGGGGTGCCTGAACGCAAGCTTTCGGCAAAGCGTTCCAGCGTCGCCAGCCGTGCCAGCGCCTCAGGCCTGCTGTTGAGCCAGACTTTTTCCAGCGCTGAGCGAACTTCGTCACTCTTTTGGGGAGCCATCGTGGCCCACATCCTTCCCAGTTACAGTCCACCCCAGTATTTCGCAAACTTGATCGGGCAATTGCATCGGATCAAAAGGCTTAACGAGTACACCTGCCGCCCCTTTGCTGACGAGTTCGTGCTTGTTCGCCTGCACCTTCGCCGTCAGCATGATCACCGGAATCGAGGCTGTTTCGGGCAGTAGCTTGAGTTGGACGAGGGTCTGTTGTCCATCCAGGTCGGGCATCATCAGGTCCAGGATGATGGCGTCCGGCCTTGCTTGTTGCGCAAGGTCCACTCCGCCCTTCCCCGAATCGGCCAGCATGACCGTGAAGCCGCCCACCAGTTCCAGGCTGGTCTTCGCTACTTCTCGAACATCGCGATCATCGTCGATCACAAGCACGGTTTTCGGCATCGTGGATCCAGAACGGTTCAGTTTGCGGCGATCGCATCGGCTTCGGCAAGCGGCAATTGCACATAGAATGTACTGCCCCGGCCGAGTTCGCTCTCCGCCCAGACGCGGCCGCCGTGTTGCTCCACGATACTCCGGCAGATCGCAAGACCTAAGCCGGTGCCCCCCTTTTCACGCGCGTCGGAAGCGTCCACTTGCTCGAACCGCTCGAAGATTCTTTCCAGCTTGTCCTTCGGAATACCCCGCCCTTCATCCTTTACACGAAACAGCACGCTGCCGGGGGGCCGCTCGGCTGCAAACTCGATCCGACCGCCGCGTCGCGAGAACTTGATCGCATTCCCGAGCAGGTTGACGAATGCCTGTACCATTCGCTCCCGATCAGCTTTAATTGACGCTTGGCAGGCAGAAATCGCGATCGTTATGCCTTCACCTTCGGCAACCAAATGTACGGATTCGACGGACTGCTTCATGAGATCAGCGATGTCGCACGTCCGCTTGTCCATCGCTATTCGTCCCGATTCGATGCGCTGCAGATCGAGAATGTCATCCACCAGACGGCTCAACCGGTCCGCGTTGGTAAGGGCGATCTGCGCCATTTCACCGGCTTTCGGAGGCAGCGCCCCTGTGACGCCACGCGCCAAAAGCCCGAGCGCGCCTTTGATGGACGTGAGGGGAGTCCTCAATTCGTGGCTGACAACCGACACGAACTCGTCCTTCATCTTTCGAATGGCGTGCCGCTCGCTGAGATCAGCCGCGATCATCAGGTACCCGGCCAGATCATTGCCTCCACCGCCTAGTGCCGTCACCGCGAGCAACACCGGGAACCGCGTGCCATCTTTTCGAACATAGGTACACTCGAATTCGTCCGCCACGCCATATCTCGCTTTTGTGACTAGGGCCTGATAGTCGCCCGGTACCGGCATGCCCATCGCCCGTGTCAACTGGTAGCCCCGGGACTGCAACTCGCGAGCATCGTGCACGATCGTGACGTTGCTTCCTGCTAATTCTGCGCCCGTGTACCCGAGCCACTTTTCCGCTGCCGCATTGGCCAGCTGGATCAATCCGGCGGCGTCGGTGGAGATCATGCTGTAAGCGGCACTGTTCAGGATAGTGCGCTGAATCCGTTCCGCATTTTGCAGGGCAACGTGATCCTTTTCGCTCTGCCGGTTGAGTCGGTAAATTACGACCGAAGCAGCGAGCAGCAGCGCGATACCCAGCAGGCAGGTCACGCCGACCGCAAGAATCGTGCTACGTGCTCGTTCTCGTGATTCCCGCTCTCGGTCCAGCAGATCGTTCCGCTCTTCGGTTTGTATCACCGAGATCCGTTGCCGGATTTCATCCGCGAGTCTCTTTCCGCGGTCCGATTGCACCACGCGAATGGCAGCTTCAAACCCGCCCTTTCGCCGCGCGTTTACAAGCTCCTTCATGAGATCCAGCCGAGCCTGGATGATCGGTTCCAGTTCCTGAAACTGCCGGGAACGATTTGGGTCGTCCGCAAAATCATGCCGAAGTACTTGCGTGGTGATATCGAGTTGGGCAAGAGCTGCGTCATAGGGCTTGAGGTAGCCGTCTTTCCCGCTCAACGCATAGCCACGGCAACCGGACTCGGCATCGTCTAGCAGCAAGTGCAGCGCGGTAAGGTCCTCAATCAGCTTGTGCGCCTGTGCGAGACGCCCATTAGCAGCAATAAGTTCTTTGGTGTTGCGATAGGACAACCAGCTCACAACGGCCAAGGCGATAAGTCCGGCCACCGATGCCGCAATGATCCAAAAGCGGATTCTGCCTCCCATGAGCATGATGATACCCTTCGAATGCTGTGAGCGCAGGGGTGACTCTCATCCCTTGCTGCCGAACTGTTGCTCTCCCACGCTTCAGTTCCTTGGGTGATGGATAACGGAAAGGCCGGGCAATGATCTGTTCATCAAGGGACCTAGTTGCCGGCATGCTGGCCGCCGCTGAGACATTTCTTCGAATCCGTCGAGGCGTCGCTCCATACTGCGCTAAACTTCACCACGCCAACGACGAACGCTGCATCTTCCATCACACACCGCCACTTCCAAACAGGAGACTTTACGCAAATACTTCAGGATGACGCCCTCACCGCCTGCGGCTGGATGGGAACTCCGAATTCGACGCATTTCGCGGGGCTCCGACCTTTGTTCTTTCTTCAATTACAGAATGTCTCACCGACGGTTAGGCGAACATCGGCGCTGGTCACAGAGTGGTCTCCCGCTTTGCTCAGGCGATACGGGGCTGGAGAGTGACTGAGTGCCCGAGGCTCTCCAGACGCTTGATCAAGTATCGTTTCAAGCCCTCTGCGTGGAGTCGGTCGAAGTAATTGCCGCCGAGATCGGTGTAGGCGCAACGCTTCCGTTGTAGGTGATATCCAATCACCAGAATGCTGTGAGCAACGGCGATGATGGCGCACTTCCTGCCGCGACGAGCGGCGAGTTTCTTAAACTGAGCGGAGAGATAGGTGTTCTTCGTGCGCGCCGCAGCCCACGCCGATTGACACGCCATACGACGTAACCAGGGACTGCCTTTACGGATCTTGCTGCTGATCCGTTTGCCTGCACTCTCGTTGTTACCTGGGCACACACCGGCCCAGCTCGCCAGATGCGCTGCGCTCGGGAACTGACTGCAATCGGTCCCCATCTCCGCCATGAAACTCCAGGCCGCCACGCGATCCACCCCGGGAACCGTCACCCAACGACTCAATGCTTCCGCCAAGTCTGGGTGCTGTTGCCCAAGTTGATCGAGTCGAGCATCCAGCAATGCGATCTCAGCTTCCAGAAACTGCAACTGGCGGAGCAAGCTCCGTAGAAGGAAGCGATGATGATCACGAACCCGGCCTTCCAGAGCGGTCTGAAGCTGGGGAATCTTTAACCGTAAGTGACCAAGAGCAAGATCTGCCAGTCGTTCTGGACTCTCTTCCCCGCCGATGATGGCTTCCAGCATCGCTCTGCCGCTCTTGCCGAGTGCGTTGCTAGCTACACTCGCCAGCTTGATGTTGGCATCCTCCAGCACCTTCTGGATCCGGCTGGCAATACGAGAATGCTCCTGCGACAGACTGGTTCGTGCCCGGGTGAGATCCCGCAGATCGCGAATCACCAACGGGGGTATGAAGCTGCCCCGCAGCAGTCCATGTTGCAAGAGTTCCGCGATCCACTGAAGTCCTTGGTGTCCGTCTTGCGTCCGGGAACTGCCTTGATGTGCTGGGCGTTTGCCAGAACGATCTGAAAATGAGTTTCGAGAACGTTCCACACAGGTTTCCAATAAACACCCGTGGATTCCATGGCCACGTGCTCAACGCCAAACTCCTGCAACCACAAAACCAACTCTCGAAGCTCGCGGGTCGTGCACCCGAAGCGGCGAATGTGCTTCAACGGTTTGCCGGATTGCGCTATCAGAACACAAGCAGTGATGGAGGACTTGTGTACATCCAGCCCACAGCACCGCGGATACAAAACTTCCATGGCTGTCTCCTTCCGCCGCGCGACGTAAGGATGCACAAATCGCGAAAGTCTCCCTCGCGTGCTCCTCTCCGAAGAGAAGGCGACAGTCCGTTGTACTCAACGGCATCCAGGGTCAAACTCATCCGCGGGCTCTCGGGCTCCACTAAGGCGAACGACCACATACGTCGACGGCTCCGACAGCCTAACTCGTTTTCATAGGCCGTTGTGCCCCGAAACGAACATGTAGAACTCATCCCATCTGTTTGCGACAATCACGGAATCATTGAGTTCATCTTTCCGTTCATTTCGGGGTGTTTCGTCATCTACGGCTTGCGCGCGAACGCACCAATAATAGCCGGAGCGATGAGGACACCCCGTTTCGCAATGGCTTCACCTCGCAACCGTTCCTTGAGCGTGTCGATGTCCATTGCGCTGGCTGTCGTCATGCCGAGTTCTTCCATACGGGGCAACAGGCTCCGGATAGACTCTGCCACCCATTCATAGACGGGTGAGTGGGGACCTCCATCCATCACGCTTTCCAGCCGGCACTCGGGCGGAGGCAACCCTGCTTCCTGCATTAGCCAGAATAGTTGCGCTCCGATATTAGGGCGCAGCACACTCCGGCGATAGCACTCGCTTAGTAGTTCCATTACGAAACGACTCAAAGGCAGTTCCGGATATCCGTGGGGCCAATACGAAAGATCATGCTCCTGGAATGCGATCAGCCCACCTAAATGGACCATGGCAACAGCTTGGCGAAGTACCGCAGGTGCGTCCGGAACATGGATGAGAATATGACGGCCGATTACTGCGTCGTATGCTCGGGTAGGCACATGCTGCGACACTTCGGTCTGCTCGAAAGCGACATGATCGTGCCCGGCGGAACGGGCGCGTCCACGAGCGACCTCAATCGCAGCGGCATCAATATCAATGCAATGCAAATGCCCGTGAGGCCCAACTAGCCGGGCCGCGATCAGAGAGACTTCGCCGATGCCACAGCCAAGTTCCAGCACACGCATGCCTGCCGAAACCCCTGCGCGTCGGAGAAAGTTCTCCGTGAGTGGATTGATAATGGAAGCCTGCAACGCCAGCCGGCGTCTTTCAAGGTCGGTATGGCCCAGCACGTAACCAGTAGGGCTGCTCATGGCGTTCCCCCTCTCGACAAAACGGTGCTGACCGGTGCTGACCGGTGCTGATCATATCGCCAAGTGGTTTGGCCCAGCCATTTCGCATGCAGGCGCGAGGTCACGACAGGAGCAATTGCAGTCGCCATAAATTGATCTCCAGTAAACTCAACGCACATTCAGTCACGTCCAGAGGGGCGGATTCGTTTCGCGCCGTAGCACGGCTCACAGGGGTGGTCGTTTCTCGCTCCACGGTCGGGCTTCTTCAAATGCGGCGGCTGCTCTAAGAACGGTCGCATCCGCGTAGCGTCGGCCCACGATCTGAAGACCCACGGGCAGCCCATCGCGAGTAAGCCCGCACGGAACCGAAGCAGCCGGCTGACCTGTGATATTCCACTGATAGCTGAAAGGCGACCAATCGGCAAAAGGAACAAGTGATCCGGCAGGAACAGGCATCCCGTCCGGACCAGGCCGGCCAGCCTCGAATGCCGGAACTGGTGCGGTCGGGGTGATTAAGACGTCGAAGCGATCGAAGAACTTTCCCGTCCTATCCCAAAGGACAGAACGTAACGCGAGCGCTTCCGCGTAATCGGCCGGACCAAGCCGCTCGATGTTCTTGATTAATGTGACGAGCTCGGGGTCCATGCGGCTCTCCCATTCGGGGAGGAACCCGCGATAGCGCAAGCCAAAGCTCATCACCCAGAGTTTGGAGAATGAATTCCATAGGTCTTCGAAACCCGGGTCGGCAGCTTCGACCTTGCAGCCTAGGCTACTCTCGAAGATCTTTGCCGCCGCCTCGGCGAGCGCAGCTATTTGGGGGTCCACTTTCACATAACCGAACGCCGGGCTCCAGCCCACGCGAAGACCTCGGATGCTCCGTTCGCAAGCGGAGAGATAATCCGTCGCATCGGCCGGAAGAGAAAAAAGATCACGCTCGTCCGGCCCAGCAATAACGTTGAGCATGAGCGCTGCGTCGCGCACCGTACGCGCCATCGGTCCCGCGTGGACCAAAGGAAGAGGCGGAGAGGGATAATAGGCAACTCGGCCAAACGATGGTTTTAGACCAAAGATACCGTTGAACGAACACGGGACGCGAATCGATCCGCCACCATCGGAGCCGATGGCGATCGGGCCGAGAGCAGCAGCTACTGCGGCCGCAGAACCGCCAGAAGAGCCTCCGGAAGTCTTAGTGAAGTCCCAAGGATTGCGTGTGATTCCGGTGAGGGGGCTATCGGTGACACCTTTGAACGCGAACTCGGGCGTGGTGGTCTTTCCGATCGGGACGGCGCCGGCCGCGAGGAGCTTCGCGACAGCAGGCGCATCCTCTTCAGGCACAAAGTTCTCCCGGATGTGCGAGCCGAACATTGTGCGAACGCCTCGCGTGAGGAACACATCTTTGATGGAGACGGGGACGCCGTGAAGAGCGCCAAGCCGATCGCCTCGCATCACCGCTGCCTCCGCTTCCTTTGCGGTTAGCCGAGCTTGTTCCTCAGTGAGGGTTGCAAAGGCATTGATTTTCGGATTGATTTTGTGAAGGCGTCCATACACCGCATTGATTACTTCGACAGGAGAAACTTTCTTCTGACGAATAGCCGCAGCGAGCACGCTAGCTGGCGCGAAACAGAGATCCTCTCCATGGCTCACCGGCTCCTCCACCGGCGCCTTCTCCGAGGGTAGCGAAGGCATCATCGTGAGTAGCCCCGCTCCAGTCGTCTGAATGAATTCCCTGCGAGAAATTTCCGTCATCGGCGCCTCCAGGCAGGCCGCTTTCTTGAGCTTGCTAATACAGCGCGAGCAGTAAACGGACTACATCATCGGGGTGCGTGATCATGGAATTATGAGGCGTGGCGAGTTCAATCCATTTCCAGCCCTGCCAAGAGCGGACGAGCCGTCTCGATACCTCAAGTGCAGGATGAGCAGGCAGTGTTGAACTCACGTATGTGCGAGGCAACCTGTTCCCAACCTCGGCTCGGAGCATGAGCGGCGTAATGTAGGTCCGCAGCGGATGTGGTGAAAGTTGTCGCCGGACCCACTCATAGTCTGGATCGCCTTCTTTGCCATGACCCCATAAAGCGGGCAGTCGATCGGGAACGGGAACTGCCAAACCGTTCGTAGCTTCTTCTGCCGCACTGATCCTTGCCTCGGCCTCTTCTTTAGGATAGTAAGAGAATGCGCATTTGCCACTTTCAACCACAACTGCATCTAGATAAACGATGTGCGAAATCCGCTCGGGAAGGCGGTCAGCAACTCCAGAAATTGGGACCCCACCGAAGCTATGCCCAACCAACACCACGTTCGTCAGTTCCTCACGAACGATGATCTGAACCAAGTCTTCTACGAACGTATCGATCGTGATGTCCCGGTTCATAAGGTATGCGCGATCGCCCATGCCCGTAAAACTCGGGGCATAGACGGAGTGCCCCTTTGCAGTCAGTCGATCGACAACGCGACTCCAGCACCATCCACCACACCATGACCCGTGGGCCAAAACAAATGTTTTCGATGCAGTATGCGCCATATTCACTTGCCGTCGACGGAGAAGGCCAGCAATACGTTTCCAGGCATTCCTCCCCAAAGCGCATACCCAGAATTTACGAACAGCATTCCGCCACTGATCGCCGGGCCCGCTCCGTCCAAGGAACCTCCTTTCCCCTCAACACCGTTGACTGTCTTGTAGGGGCCGACGGTGTCAAAGTCCCACAAAATCGTGCCATCCTTTGTGGAGTACGCGCGGAGATGTCCGTCAACCGAACCGGAGAACGCTGCGCCCGGAATCGCGCTTACCGCTGCGGATTGCGCGGGACTGCACCCCTTCCTTTCGCCGCATGCTTGCGGTGGCGTATACCAGATACGTTCACCTGTCTGCAGACTGAGCGCAAACATGCCACCTCCTTGCTTAGGATCGGCATCCTCCAACGAGACCCCGCGTTCGGGGACACCAACTCCCTGTGCGCCAACCGATCCCGCTTGCACTATCCGCCCAATATCGGATAAAGCTACATAGACGTTTGATTGGTCTGCGGCAGAGCCCCATTCAATGCCGCCAAGAGTACCGCCCTTTCCAACACGCGCCTGCCAAATAATCTTCCCCTCGTGGTCGGGATCAATGGCATGAACAACTCCCGACTTCTGACCCGCAACGAGTGCTCGAGAGCCGTCCGGAAATGAGACCAGGATCGGCGGCGCCCCGAAGTCGAAATCCGGCCCATCCGCATCTGGACAGTTCGCTTTGTCAGGCATGCGACAGGCAATCGTATAAGCGTCGGAAGCCGTCATCTGCCGAGACCAAAGAATCTTTCCAGTTTCGAGGTCCATCGCCAGAAACGCGTCGCTCGTTGTTGTTGGAGGATCGCTGTAGTTGTCTCCAGTCGTCACATAGAGCACCTTGTGTTTTGTGTCGAGAGTTGGAGCACTCCAGATGCCCGCGCCCGAGGGCCCCCAAAGCTGAGTACCAACTTTGTTCTTCTTTGTTGGGCGCGCTTCTTCGCGAATTGTGTACGTCTTCCATATCCGTTTTCCTGTCGCGCCATCCAAGGCAACTACACTGCCGCGGAAACTGCAACATAGGTAATCTGGGGCCATCGCAAGGCCTTCTTCGCGCGAAGCAACCGGGACATACAGGCGCCCACCATAAAATGTTGGAGAACCCGTTAAGCGTACGGCAGGGTGAAGGTCCACTATGGTCTTCCACAGCAGTTTTCCAGTTGCTGCCTCAACTGCGTACATAGCGCCGCCAGTGTCTCCAAAATATGCCGCCAATTTTGAACCAGACTTCGTTTCGATTTGGGCAAGGACAATTGCGGTCCGCACCATCGTGAATGCATCAAACCACCAAGAAATGCAGCCCGTGGCCATGCTGAGTGAATAAACTCGGCCGCTTTGGCTCCCAACGAACACGCGCCCACCAGCAATTGTGGGCTGGGCTGTCGAACCCACGTCGCCTGGAAAACCGAATGCCCACTTCAGTTTGAGTCGTGGCACCTCTGCTGCATTGAGTCCGGCCAAGACTGTTTCTTGAAACCGTGTATTGGCCAAATTCGCTCCCCAACCAGCCCATTGCGGTCCCGTCGTAGGGTCAGCTAAGTTGCTCGGTGCCACCGCGCACGTGCCCTGGAGCGATTGAGTTGCTTGTCCTAAAGTTCTTTCCGTAATGAATTCGGCGATTGCTCGTCGTTCAGCAACCGAGAGGCGACTTGCCATCTGCACCATAGCTCCAGAATCCATTGCTGCAAGAACCCGTTCCGGAGACATCATCTTTAGGGTTTCACGACTGGGGACACGTTCCGCATGAGCATCGTGGCATCTGGCACAGCTGTTCTTGTAGAGAGTGGCTCCGTCTTGCGCGAAGAGGAGGCAAGTGCAAAGGAAACACAATATGCAAGAGCTGGTAGCACAGCGTTGGAGAATCTTCATGGCACAACCCCGTAACGACTGACGCCATTTTTCGCTAATAGGCAAGAACCGGGAATCAGAAGAATAAGAAACGCGGATCCACGCTCCGCGCCTACTGGCTATTTCGCATCCACAGAAAAAGCTAACAGTACGTTACCCGGCATCCCTCCGAAAACCGGGTATCCCGAATTTACGAACAACATCCCGCCGCCGATGGCCGGACCCGCTCCGTCCAACGAACCTCCACTCGCATCAACACCATTGACTGTCTTATGGGGACCGACGGTATCAAAGTCCCACAAGATCGTGCCATCCTTCGTGGAGTACGCGCGCAGATGTCCGTCAATTGAACCGGAAAACGCCGCACCGGGAATGGCGCTCACCGCTGCCGATTGTGCGGGACTGCACTTCTTCCTGGAACCGCATCCCGGTGCTGGCGTATACCAGATCCGTTTTCCATTTTCCAAGCTCAGTGCAAACATGCCGCCTCCGAGTTTGGGATCGAGGTCTCGGGCGAGCGCGTTTGGGATTGACAATACAATGTCGGATAGGGCCACGTACACGTGCGACTGATCCGTGGCCGAGCCCCATTGAATACCACCTAACCCGCCACCTTTTCCGACCCGCGTCTGCCAAATCACCTCGCCGTTCTTGTCAGGGTCGATGGCGTAGACTACCCCCGATTTTTGACCTGCGACGAGTGCACGTCGCCCATTCGCCAGCGACACCAAGATCGGAGAAGACCCAAAGTCAAAGTCCGGCCCATTTGAGTCCGGGCAATTCGTCTTGTCCGGCATACGGCATGCAACTGTAAAAGCGTCCGAGGGGGTCATTTGTCGAGACCAAAGAATCTTTCCGGACTCGAGGTCCATCGCCAGGAATGCATCGCTTCCTGCGGTGGGAGGATCGCTGTAATTGTCTCCGGTGGTCACGTACAACAATCTTCGTTTTGGGTCGATTGTTGGACTGCTCCAGATGCCCGCCCCCGAAGGCCCCCAAAGTTGTGTGCCAACTTTGTTCTTCTTTGTTGGCCGCGCTTCTTCACCGATGGTGTAGGTCTTCCATATCTGCTTTCCTGTCGCGCCGTCCAAAGCAACTACGCTGCCCCGAAAAGTGCAGCACTGGTAGACTGACGCGATCGCATAGGCTTCTTCCCGAGAAGCAACCGGAACATACAGGCGACCGTCGTAAAACGTCGGACTACCTGTTATGACGGCCGCCGAATGAGAGTCCACCTTGCTCCTCCACAGCAGTTTTCCAGTTGCCGCGTCAACCGCGTACACGGTACCCGCAGTGTCTCCAAAATATGCCGCCAATTTCGAACCGGACGCCTCGTTTCGGCCCAGGACGATGGCTGTCCGTACTACAGCAGGTGTATCGAACCACCAATAAACACACCCGCTTGCCGCGCTGAGGGAATAGACTCGGCCACCCTGGCTCCCGACGAATACACGTCCAGCGGCAATTGTCGGTTGAGCAGTCGAGCCCGTGTCGCCGGGAAAACCGAAAACCCACTTCAGTTTGAGTCGTGGCACATCTGCGCCCGTGATTCCAGCCGCGACGGTGTCCTGAAAACGTGTGTTCTCTAAGGTCGCACCCCAACCTGCCCAGTGCGGTCCGGCCCCCCAGTCCGTCAGGTTGCCTGAAGCCTGGTTGCAGAGGCCCTGAGGCGGCGGAGTTTTCTGTCCCAAAGTCTTTTCCGTGAGGAATTCGGCGAGGGCGCGGCGCTCAGCAGCAGAAAGGCGGCCAGCCATCGGAACCATCGCTCCTGTTTCCATTGCTGCAAGCACCCGCTCCGGAGACATTGCCTTGAGCCTCTCACGACTTGGCGCACGCTCCACACCCACGTCGTGACAGGTGGCGCAGAGGCTCTTGTACATCGTCGCTCCATCTTGCGCGAAAAGCAGACAACCGACTAACAAAACGCACGAGCTTGCAATAAAACATCGGAGAATCCTCATGACACAACTCCATAGCGAGTAACGCCTCTTCCCGTAACAGAAGACAACAGAAATCAGAAGAATAAGAAATGTGGTCCACGACTCTCAGATGTTCATGACGGCAGTGCGTCGTCCCAAACGACACGATACGATCGTCACCTCGAATCTGCAGATTCCGGTGTCGATAATGCGATCAGTTCGGGAGGGACTCCGCCACCACCTACCGGAATGACGATGAACTGCCTATTACGCACGCGATAGGTCATCTGGCTGCCGCCTGCGTTTGCTGGCAGATCAATCGCGCCGAGTAGCTGCCCGCTATCCTTCGCGAGGGCCCAAAGCTTCGGTTCCCGCGTAGTCGCCGTGAGCTCGAACACCCGACCATTCGCGGACAGGCGCACGCTTAATGCAGGTTCCTGCGTGACAAGCAGTAGGCTGCGGGTGACGGTTACAAACCCGCGCGATGGCCAGCCGAGAGCGGGCAGGTTCAGTCCGCGAAGCAAAGGGTGTTCGCGTGGTCCGGCGCCGAGCGGTACCATCCAGCGGTGATCGCCGCCGTTCAGGTTGATTGCGGTAATACGCCCGTACGGCGGCTTCGTGACCGGAAGCCCGGATGACAGCGTCAGCGTCGGGCGTATCTGTTGCGCGAAAAACCGCATGTTCGAGGCACGGGGGTCTGGCGTTACGATCGTGACGACCCTCGGGTTCGTGATGGACGGCACGAAGAGCATGCCAGTCTCTGGGTCGAGAGCCGCCCCGGCCCAGCTCGCGCCACCGAGGACTCCCGGCAGCAGAATTGTGTCCTGTTTATCGGGCGGTGTGTACAGCGGCCCGTGATGATAGCGGGCCACCAGCGCCTGCGCTTCGGCGCGCAGTGCGGGCGTGAAGTCGATCAAGTCGTCAGTCACCAGGCCCTGACGGTCAAATGGTGCCGGTCGCGTTGGAAATGGTTGCGTCGCCGATGCGTGCTCTCCCGGAAGTTGTGAGGGTGGAACGGGTCTTTCGACAATAGGCCACACCGGAGCACCCGTTCGTCGGTCAAGCATGTACACGAACCCTTGCTTCGACACCTGAGCCAGCGCATGGATTCGACGGCCATCAACTGTGATGTCGACGAGCACAGGCGCTGCGGGCAGGTCGTAATCCCACAGTCCGTGGTGCGTGGTCTGGAAATGCCAGACTAGCTTCCCTGTGGTGGCCTCTAGACAGACAACGCTCTCCGCGAACAGATTATTGCCCGGGCGATGGCCGCCGTAATGGTCGTTCGTGGGCGTGCTCACCGGCAGGTACACGTACCCGAGTTCCTCGTCGGCGCTCATCCATGTCCATACATTTGTGTTGCCTGTATACCGCCACGATTCCTCGAGCCAGGTTTCATGACCGGGTTCCCCGGCCTGGGGGACGGTGTGGAACGTCCAGCGCAGCCGACCGGTGCGAGCGTCATAGCCCCGCACGTCGCCAGGTGGTGCCTCTTTCATGGACCAGCCGTCGGACACAAATGAGCCGACCACGATGGTGTCCCCGACGACGAGGGGTGGAGAATTGACGCCGTATGAGATTCGTTGGACCGGCCGGCGCAGTCCTTGTGTCAAATCGACTCGGCCATCCGTACCAAATTCACGAATGAGTGCGCCAGATCGAGCGTCGAGTGCAATCAGATAACCATCGCCGGTACCAGCCAGAATGCGGCGAGCGCCAGAAGGACCCCATGCCGCGACGCCTCTGTGGACAAATCCAGTGCGCTCGGGCGTGCCGAGGCGATACACCCCCGGGTCGTACACCCAGCGTGTACTTCCTGTCGTCGCATCAATCGCGGCAATCTGATGTAGGTTCGTTACGACGTACAGGACACCATCGATCGCAAGCGGCGTCGCTTCGAAGAGATTTAGATGGAGCGACGGGTTTTGCCTGACGATGTCAATATCGGGGGACTTCCAGCGCCACACAACGCGAAGATCGCGGAAGTTCGTCGAGTTGATGAGGTCAAGGGACGAGTACTTCGTGCTGCGTAGATCCGCGGCGTACGCCGGCCAATCACCGCTTGCCGCGCCAGTTGGTCCGGCTGGTATCGCTTGCGCGAAAAGCAGACAACCGAATAACAGAACGCACGAGCCTGCAATACAACATCGGAGAATCCTCATGACACAACTCCACAACAAGTGACGTCGCCTTCCGCTAACAGAAGACAAGAAGTATCAGAAGAACAAGAAAATGCCGTTCCATGCTTCTCGAAGTTTATTCCGTTAGTCCGCCTACTGGAAGACGTAGGCGTCCACCGTGAGCAGGTTGCCGCCCGGAATCATGACAATCGACTCCTCATCTGGTACATCGAATTTTCTAGAGCCGGTCGGGGTCCACATAAGTGTGTTGGCATCAAGAAGCGCCTGTGTCTTGATGCAGCAACTGGTCTGCAGGTAAGTGCCGTTGGCCAACACGCCGCCCCAGGCGTCGCCGATGTTTTGCCAGCCCGATGGTGGTGCGATGGACGTCCAGGTGTTCGCAATCGGATCGTAGATCGCGCCCTGTGCGGTCCACACGGCATTGCACTGTCCGGTAGCGGTGTTGTATTCGCCGCCTTCAATGATTAAACGGCCATCCGGCAATACCGCCGAGCCGAAATACAGCGGCGCATAACCTTTCGGCATAGGCGTAATCGCCGACCATGTTCCATTCACGTAGCTGCCGCTTGGGTCGGGCATCAGTTTGTACCAGTCTCTTCCGCAGGAGTTGTGAACCAGCACGGACCCGTCCGACAGAAGAATCGGCGCTGATGGTGATACAACCCGGGGTAGCCGGGCTGTAACGTTCTGCCATGACTGTGCAAGCAGCGAAGACGTACCAGAAAGGAGCGACATTACAAATAGACAGCGAAGGCTGAATCTCATGAGTCTCCTCCATACGCTTTGCGCCAGAGCCGGTCGAGGGCATCGGCCGCGCAGGGTACCTTTTACGCGCTACGTCCCGCCAGGGGCGCAGTTCAGGCTCGGTCGACGAGAGTACCACGATTAGAAAACTTCGCCAATGCAGGCCACTTGCAGATCGCGAGATTCTCACTATCATTTACGGGAAGTACCCCAGGAGATTCGCTACAAACTTGTGGATCTGGAGAAACGTGGCGGTCTGCGAGTTATCAATCCGGTTTCGGAGACGGAGAAGAAATCATGAATGCCGCGGAATGCGGCTGCGATTGTAGGGAAAGAGAGACTGCAGCTCAAGGGGATTGCACTATTATTGGGTCGGACCTTTGATGACTGAAGCCGATAAAAAAGATGCCCTCACTCACGTGAGAGCATCTTTGGCCATTGTTTCTGTCAAGTACAGAGTCATTCGTAAGGGTTTGTAACGTCGGGCCGCATTTGCCTCCACTTAGAAAGCCAGGCGCAGGGCGAACTGCATTACACGGGGCTGGGTAAGTTCGGTGTTTAACTTTCCGAAGCTTGTGATGTCAACCAAATCCTCCCCAGGGAGAGATCCAGCAGCATCAAAGCGGACGGAGTTGGTTACGTTGAAGACCTCCCAAGAGAATCTCAGGTTCTTGTCTTCTTTGAACGTCCAAGTTTTGTGCAACCCGCCATCGATGCCGAAATAACCCGGCCCGCGGAAGTTGTTGCGCTCCCCAGCTTCTCCAGCGTAGGTGGCGCGGAAGTTCGTATTGAAGCCGTCACCGGGGAAACAAGTACAGGTCAGGTCGATGGCATTCTCGAATACATTCGGATCGCCATCCTGATCCCGGAATACTCCCGTTTTTGGTTTCGCGCCTTGCACGAAGGATGTGCCTGCCAGTTCGAAGTCGGTCTGCCACCCGTTGCCAGCAACAACCGAGAATGGGAAGCCGGTGGTCCAGCGGAAGAGACCGCTCACTGTCCAACCGCCAAATATGGCGTTAACAACTCCGCTGGTACCCGCGCCCCAGTGACGTGCATGGCCGAAGGGCAGGTCGTAGATGAAGTTGGCATTGAGCTGATGGGTTGTATCGAAGTCGGATACTGCCCGCCATTGATCTGGGGAGAAGGCGTTGATGACTTGGTTGTTGTACGCGATATTTCCGACGGACTCAAATCCGTTGACACGTTCTGCGTTGGAGCCAGCGTCTATGGATTTCGAATACGTATAGTTGAAGTCAAATTGCAGACCGGCGGAGAAGGGATGCCGCAGGCTTACCTGGAGGCCGTTGTAGCTGCTGTTGCCACGGGTTTGCCAACCGTAAAGCGACGAGAACTGGGGTTGATAATACTGGAACGGAGTTCCCAATGGCCCAACAAAACCGCCGAGAGCGTTCGATCCAGTACCGGCGCACGCCGGGAAGCAGAACCCGTCCAGAATTTCCAATGACAAGGTTTCATTTCCGACATTGCAATAATACAAATCGTAAATGTTTTGGCTGGGTGTCGGGTTAGCGGGAGCATTCGGTGCGCACCCGGAAGCTCCGTCGGGCCCTCCTGCCTGTGGGAACAGACTGTTCCAGTAGGGCAGGTCTACACTCGGATCACTTTCTGACACCCCAGCGTAAGTCGCCTTATCCAGGGTTTGTGCCGCAGCAAAGTAATCCATTTTACTGCCTGGATCGACCAAGTCGAGAGGCATAGATAGGTCAATCTCCTGCAAGAGGTGGCGTGCAAAGCGTCCCGTGTAGGCAGCCTCGACTACAAAGTTGTGTGGCAATTCGCGAGTGAGCGAGAAGTCCACAACGTGCGAGTAGGGTGTCTTCAGATTGTCGTCAATACCCCAAGCAATGGCAAGTCCATACGTATTCGGATCAGTCGATGGAGTGTAAGGGAAACCATGCGGGCTGGGAACTCCGGGGCTGGGAGGAAGATTGGCGGCCCCCAGCAGACCAGTAAAGCGGGGCGAACTGTCCACAGTATTCACGCCAGCGGGGTTGCTGATCGTGGTGGTCAAACCCCACGAACCCTGCCGGTCGAATGTATTCACGACGCCTTCGCCGAAGTGATCGTAGTAGAGACCGTATCCAGCGCGGATAGAGCTCTTGCCGGCATCACCAAACAAGGTGTGAAGAAAGCCGCTTGAGGCATGGGGCGAGTAGGCAATCGCGAAGCGTGGAGCGAAATTGTTGTAGTTCCACCCCCAATAGGGTTTTTTGCCGTTGCCTTGGCCCGAAAGATCGAAGCTCAGGTTAGGTTGATTTACTGTGCCAGTGAGCATGTCTTTCCAACGATTCGTAAACCACCGGTGCATGTTAACAGTCGGTGAGACTTGCTGTCCGTTCGCCTCGTACGGCGGTTGGAGTAGCGAGTATCTTAGGCCTGCAGTAACGGTCAGGTACGGCGTTACATTCCATTTGTCCTGCACGTACATTTCGCCTTCGAAGTTGCGGAAGTGGCGTTGCACGAGGGCTCCGCTCGGAATGAGGTTCGCGCTTTTGTCCTGGTTTGTGGTGGTATAAACCTGACTCATGATGCCCATGAGTTGCATGGCCGCGAAGGAGTACGATGTTCCGAAAGAGTCAGCTACAAGTGGGTAGCTCGAATCGATCGATGGATCGAGGTTCGTTCCTTCACCCGCAATGAACGAAGGATTCATCCAGTACAGGTTTTCATAACCTTCCGAGAGGTTCTGGGCATTGGACTGACGGTTGTTGCGGATGATCCGCCAGTTAGTACCGAACTGAATAGTGTGATGCCCTTTGGTCCAGGAAACATCATCGATGAAGTTGTGGACGGGGACGTTGGTCAAAATCGTTGGCGTCAGGCCAACAACATCACTTAAGCCGCGCAGTCGATTGAAGGGTTGGTTGTTCAACCCAGAATCACCGAACCCCTGCCGGACAAAAGCGTAACGTAAGTTGTTAATAAATGTATTGCTGAGCACCGCCGCGTAACCAGCCGCTATGCCTTTGCTGTTATTCGTAAAGAAGTGGTTGGCCGGCAGACCGGGGAATTGAGGGGGTTGCGATTCATGATCATTTTGCAGATTACCGCGTACAAACAGGGAGTGATTTCCGTTGGGAGTGAGATTGTAATCAAGCTTGAAGATGTAAGTGTCGTGCTTGACAGGATTATTACCCGCGAAGGTGAAACTACCTGAGTTCAGGCCGTCACCGCCGCCGCTGGTTCCGTTCGGGAGTGGCAATGTCGGTGCCGACCACATGTCCAAGATATTTGGATTCGGCCCCGGCCCCCAAGGACAAGTTCCAAGATCGAAACACCCGGTTTCATCCGGACGCGTTTGATCGATGGCGCCGATACCTGCGGGCGACAGCGTTGCAACAAGATTTGGGGCGTAGGTCGCATTGCTTGCGACAGAAAAATTGGCGCTGGTATTGCCGTCGAAACAATTGGAATCGCTGCTGGGATCACAGAGATACTTCAGTTGCCCCGCGCGCATACTGGCACTCGGCACGATACGGTTGACCTGCGTCTGATCGGCTGTGCGCTGTCCTTCATATGCCCCGAAGAAGAACAATCGGTCTTTCTTAATCGGTCCGCCAAATGTTCCTCCAAAGGTATTGCGCAGAATGTGCTGAGGCACGTTGGGCAGTCCGTTGCGCAACTCTGCTTGCTTGTTAAACCAGTCGTTAGCGACACCAATGGTCGGTCGATGGTACTCGTACACTGAACCGTGAAACTTGTTGGTTCCACTCTTGGTGACGAGGTTCACCTGCGCGCCCGAGGATCGTCCCGAAGCTGCATCGTAGTTGCTGGTGGTGACGCGGAATTCCTGAAGGGAATCCAGAGTCGAACGCATTGCCCCTTCAAAGGCGTACCCCCGAAGCTGGTCGTTGTTGTCAAGGCCGTCGAGAGTGACATTCGTTTGGTCACTTCTAGCTCCGTTGACGGAGCCGCCGCGGCTATCACTGTCCTGCTGCTGGTCTGTCATCTTCCCGACATATACCACGCCAGGTTGTAGGCTCAGAATCGATACCGGATCTCGTCCTTCTGACGGCAAATCGGTCAACTGCCGGCCATTGAAATTGTTGCCCAGCGTGGCATCGGTCGTATTCACGACGGGCGCTTCCCCGGACACTTCGACCACTTCGTTCGCGCCTGCCACACGCAAACTAATATCCAACGTCGCCGGCTGGCTGACCTGCAACGTAACGTTATCCTGCTTAATTGTGGCAAAGCCGGACACCGTTACCGTCATGTTGTACTTTGCAGGCGGCACTTCGAGAAACTGATACACGCCGTCACTGCCGGATGTGACCGTACGGGAAAAACCTCGGTCCCGGGTGCAGGTTGGGGGAAAGCGGTTGACATCGCAGTGTGGAACGAAACCTTACCCTCGATCTTCTGCATAATCTGGTGAATGTGGCCATTCAACACCGTCACGGAACCGAACCGCTTCACGTAAGACAAGGCTTGCTCGCTGTCGTCGGTTCCCCAACCCCAATCGGGATAGATGGTCCATAGCGGAATGTGTGCAAAGAGCACAATCGGAGTACTGGCAGAACGGCCTTTCAGATCTCCCTCCAGCCACTCCAGCTGTTCGTGGCCGAGCGACCCCATGCCCCCGGCTTTCAAATTGGCGACATTTACGAGGGCAACGAAATGGACGCCCTTGTGATCGAAGCTGTACCACCCGGACCCTTTCGTGCCCTTTCCATAGCGCTTGAGATATTCCTCGCCGTTGTCGCTCAGCATGTCGTGCTCA
>JBKOUZ010000259.1:0-4846 GCA_046723715.1 Acidobacteriota bacterium
TCGGTTACTGCTCTCAATCCGCCTGCGCCGATCGCTCATATTGGAACAGTCACCTACGACGGTGCAGGGAACTTTATCGGCAGCGACACGATCATGCTGAACGGTGCCATGGTTCCAGACACGTTCATTGGGACTTACACCGTCACCGAGGAGTGCCGCGTATCGGTCGAGATCACCAGCACCGCAGTGGGTGTTGTTCACGAAATCGGATGGATCGTTGGAGTAGGAAAGTCGCAGGAAGTTCGTCTCATCGGGACAGATCCAGGGTTGATGGTCGTTGAGGCGACTCGGAAGCAATAGACGTGGGTGTTATCCAGTACTAAACGGTACCAACACAAAAACGGTCGCTTGCGGGCGCGAGCGTGGGGCGGCTGTTTGCAGTTGATTTCGTCGAATTATTGTTGTCGAGTAGTCGGCAACCGGGAAGTTGACTTCTGGTTTGCCCCGTTTTCGAACGCGACGCCTCACACCTACTCTTAGCCTTGAGCATCATCCCGACGTCGCGTCCGAAAAGCACTAGCGTCATTCGGAAGCAAACGCTCCGGCGCCATTTTCTTGCGCCAGGCTTCGACCCACAGATCGAAAACGTGATGCAGGTTACACGTTGGCGAGCAATGGTGAAACTACTGCTCCCAGCGGTGTTCCCAGCTTCGTCTCCGACCACTGACCGTCTTCGGAAACTACCGCCTTCAGCCATTTCTGGATCAGGCGCAGTATCCGGCGATCGGCCACATGATGCTCGATGAACTTCATGATCCACTCGTGACTCATGCTGTGGCTGGTAGGAACAGGTCTTGGAGCGGTAGCCTGTGCGGAGCCTCACTGCAGCTGTCGCTTTCGCGACAGTGCCCTCACCGAGTCGGCGTTGTTCCTTGTACCTGTTCCCCCACTCAGAACCCGGCGTGCAGATTTCCCGCACCGGGCTCCCCAGGTCGCACTCACAGCCGGGCCTCTTCAGATCGTCGTATGACGGAGTTCCGCGTACGGCAGTTCGAACCATGCGCAGTTCATGAGGTAGCACCAGAACAAACGATGTCGCTGGCTGCGTCGGCGCAGTACTCGGATCCACTCCAGCTGAACCTCGCGCCGAACCATGTCGAGTTTCGGCTTGCAGTGGTGCAGCCCGAAATACTGATAGAAACCCCGCAACATCATGGTTAGTTGACGTTGCTGATCCCGCCGCTTCCAGTGCCGATGTCCCGAGAGCCACTCCTTGGTGCGCGCCAGAAACTTTCGACAGCTCTTCTTGCTCGGAAGACGGACCACAGCAAACTCGCCGCGGTGTCCGATTCCACATACATGCTCAAAACCCAGAAAGTCAAACGTACCGGGTCTCTCGTTGTATGCTGCTTTGGTTGTTGCAGCGAAGCGTCCGAAGAGCAGCAGCCGTGTTTTCTCGTCGGCCAGTTCCAGGTTGAATCGCGCGAATCGTTTCCGCAGATATCGATCGAAGTTTTCCGCATCCCGCTTGTATTGGAAACTTGCCACAAAATCGTCAGCGAACCGAAGCAGATAGGCTTCCCCTCGAAACCAATATCGCACCTTCTTCTCGAACCAGAGATCGAGCACAAAGTGCAGATATACGTTGGCCAGGAGTGGACTGAGTGGACCCCCTTGCGCCGTCCCTTCTTCCATTCGGACGACCATGCCGTCTTGCATAACGCCCGCCTTAAGCCACTTGCCAATCAGGCGCAGGATGACGCTATCTGCAATGCGGTGGGCCACCATCCGCCTCAGCCACTGCTGATTAATGTGGTTAAAGTATCCACGAATGTCGGCCTCGTAGAGGTGTCGCACTTTCTTGCTGATCAGTGTGGACCTCAATGTGCGCAGCGCTTGGTGCGGGCTGCGCCCCGGCCGAAATCCGTACGAGCAGTCCAGAAAGTCCGCCTCGAATACTGCTTCCAGAATGCGTGCGACCGCACGCTGAACCAGTCGATCCTCGACCGTGGGAATACCCAACGGACGCGTTCCGACTTTGCCTGGACCTTTTGCTATCTCCACCCGACGAACGGGTGGAGCCTTGTAGGCCCCGGCCTTCAGTCGTGCGTGTATATCCTGGACTCGGGTTTCCAGTTCCTGTTCGAACTGCTTTGTCGTTTCTCCGTCCACCCCGCTTGCCCCGCGTCGGTTCATCTGCCGCCAGGTCTCGATGAGAAACGCTGGTGTCAGCACATGCGCTAACGACGTGAAGCGAAGTGTGCGGTCTTTCTTGGCCTTGGCCGCGATCTGTTCCAGTTGTGTGACATCCGTCTCCTACTTCTGAGCGTAGGCGATGTTTCCCTGGCTCAGCTTCTCGACCTGCTCCGCCGCTTCCCCTTGTGCGCAGCTTTCCCGCGCTCCGAGTACTACCAGCGGATCCGACTTCCACCACGACATCGGCCTTCTTGTGGATGGTCCGTTCGGTCGGCCTACTTGACTATTTACCGGTCAAGACCGTGGTGGATCTCCCAGGTTCCGTGACACTTCCTTTTCTGTCCGTGCCGTGCTCTTAGAACCCCGCCAGAGTCTCCGACTCCCTCGCCCGTCGTGGGAGTCTACTGTTGCCTTCCAAGTTTTCGACCTTGTCGGCCTCTGGATTATCGAGTAACGAGGCTCAATCGCTTCACTTGCGTTACGGCCTGGACATCGCTCGGTCTACGCTTAGCCCATGTCGTTGCCTCCATGAGCCCAAGACTCGATTCCTGGTGGGGCGGCTCGTTTCCCTTGCCAGGACGGGAGTTTCACCCGTTGGAAGCGCCCGGTTTATCCTGGCGCACCAAAGAAGCCACGAATGTCCACGTCGAGCACCCAGTTCACTCGCTTCCATTGGATGCCCACCGTCAGCGCGTCCAGCGCCTGGTGCGGGCTGCGACCGGGCCGGAAACCGTAGGAGAATCCCTTGAAGTCGACCTCGTAGATCTGGTTGAGGATCGTCACCACGGCCTGTTTAATTCGAAAAGAATGTGCAGTTCATTCCTACTCTGACCACGGTGCACTTTAAGCGCTCTTCAGGTGAAACAGTGGGTTCATTCCGGCGGCTCCCGCCATCAGCGTTTGCGTTTCCGATGACGTAAGCGGCTGGAAGTTCTGACCAATGTCCATCCCCAGCCGGAAGTATCGCTCATCTCCCGGGGGAATCGCGGCAGTGACCGGCTGCGACAGGGTCCAGCGCAACCCCAGCTCGGCTTCGTGAGGAAACGCCGCGGGCTCATACCAGCACTTCGGATGCGGATGATCGTTCTTGGCAGACCCAGGCCAGGTTGTCTTCGCCATTCCCTTCAGCGCCATGATTCCCATCTGCTTCTGTTGTGCTTTATCGAGCACCTGTGGGCCGAATTTGGCCTGCGAAAACAGCACAAAGTTCACCGGGAACAAAATGGTATCGAACGCATATCGGTCCATGGCCGCGAGCGCAACTTCCACCGAGTGCGCAGAGAACCCGATGAAGCGGACTTTACCCGCCTTCCTTGCCGCCTCGAAGGTCTCTATGGCGCCATTTGGTCCGAAAATCTGCTCTAGGTCCGACATTTTGGAAAGCGCGTGAAATTGATAGAGATCGAGATGATCGGTGCGCAGTTGCCGCAGCGACTCGTCGAGCAATTTGGCAGAACCGTCTTTCGTCCAGTCTTCTTCCTTGCATGCAAGGAAGATTTGGTTCCGATAGGGCTGGAGCGCGGGCCCGAGCCGCTCTTGTGCGTTGCCGTAAGTAGGAGCCACGTCGAAGTAGTTGATGCCGCGGTCCACGGCTTCGGAAACAATATTGGCGGCGAATGATGGGCTGTTGTCCATCACGACGATTCCCGCGAAGCCAACAATGGAAAGCTGCTCGCCGGTCTTGCCCAGCTTTCGTTTCGGGACCGTGCCCGATGCGCTCGTTGTCTGCTCTGCCTTGGCGAGGGGCTCGAGCAGTTTAGTGGAACCAATTAATCCGGCGGCGGTTCCCGTCTTCAAGAATTTGCGACGTTCCATGGCGGCCTCCTCAGTTTCATATGATGCTTCACGTGCATGTGAAATTTTAACCCCGGGGACCTGGGTGTGTTTGTCTTTAATCACGGCAGTATCAGCCAGTTGGACCCGTTGATGCGTCAGCAGCCGAAGCACATTCATGTACAGAGCACGCGATCTCAAGAGCTAAGCACAAGACGAGTCGATGCCCCCATTATCTGGTGCAGATGGGACTTGCAGAACGGAAGCTGGCATGCACACACGGTGCATGATGCGCAGGTGGCGAGAGCAACCTAATTAGGTAAATGTCTCGGGTGACGAGCGTCACTGACAATATCTACCTACGGGGGGAATATTTGCCGAACAGCATTTTCGATGCTGAGCGCACACCTGCTGAGGCTAACGGTCGTGCGCAGAGTCTCCAGAGTGTTCGGGGACGGTACGCAATACTGCAGCGCAGAAAACATTTCAATTCCAAAGAAGACCTAAAGAAGGAGGTTCATTTATGTTCGCCCGTCTGCTTGAAATGACTGTCAATCCGGAAAAGAAGCCCGAACTCTTCCACAAAATCAAGCAAGAAGTGCTTCCTCTTCTGACCAAATACGGCGGTTTCGTTGATGTAATCCCAATGGAAGTCGAGCTCGAACCCACGAAGCTGTATCTTATATCGCTGTGGCACCAAAGGACTGACGCGGAGAAGTATGAAAAAGAAAGTTTTCCGAAGGTGAAGGCGATTTACGAGCCTTACCTGACAATGCCGCTCGACGTTAAACTGTGCAAAGTCGACGAGAGCATTTTCAAAAAACTTGTCTCTGTCGCCGCGTGATCGTTGGAGCTATTTTCGAAGCCTGACCTTAGCGGTGCGGATGCGTTTTGCACTAGCAGAATTTGGCGCTGGGAGCCTTCGCTCACTAAGACG
>JBKOUZ010000273.1:0-11277 GCA_046723715.1 Acidobacteriota bacterium
TAAAGCACAGCGGCAAAGAAAGAAGGTGGAAGCCTTATTCGCGGAACTGAAAAATCAGATCGGATTACGGCGCTTGCGTCTGCGCAGACTCAGGTTCGTGCGCGAGCAGTTCTTCCTGGCAGCGGTAGCTCAGAACCTCAAAGCGACTGGTGCGCTTCCTCAATCAGCCTAAAACAGCGGTTATACCGGCCACCACTTAGTCGAACGCAGACAAAACAAACCGGCAACTTCACCCCGCAGATGAAAAGGCGTTCGCTTGAGGCACTTTGTCAACACCCACTCTCCTTTACACTCATAATGTCGCCCGGCAGTTTTTCGGAATTGGCCCGGGCGTCGTCGTTCAACAGATTGGTGGTCCAGCGAAGCTATCTATTCCCCGAATGCATGTCTTTCTTCTCCTTCTGCTTTACACTGAATCAGTTTGGACGCGAACCACTCAGCCCTGATCTCCGCCGTACGTTCCGGGGATGCCCGCGGCTTGGCCCGTGCTATCTCCATCGTTGAGAATCGTTCTCCCGGCAGGTCTGATCTCCTCAAAACTCTGTTTCCTTTCACGGGGAAAGCCTGCGTCATCGGCATGACTGGCGCGCCCGGAGCGGGGAAGAGCACGCTGGTCGATCAATTGGCAAAGCTCTATCGCAAACAAGACCGCACCGTGGGCATCATCGCCGTCGATCCCACCAGCCCATACACGGGCGGCGCGATTCTCGGCGACCGCATCCGCATGCAGGACCACTTTGCCGATCCCGGTATCTACATCCGCAGCATGGCCACCCGCGGTTCTCTGGGCGGCCTCGCCCGCACCACGGCGGATGTCACCACCGTCCTCGATGCTTCTGGACGCGATGTAATCCTGATCGAGACCGTCGGCGTTGGCCAGGATGAGGTCGACATCGTTCGCCTCGCTGATATCACGGTCGTGATCCTCGTCCCGGGGATGGGCGATGATGTGCAGACCATTAAGGCCGGCATCATGGAGATTGCCGATATCTTTGTGATCAACAAGAGTGACCGCGAAGGCGCCGAACGCGTCGAGCGTGAAATTCGTGCCCTTCAGACCCTGGCCACGCGCCAGGATGGCTGGACGCCCCCCATCGTGAAGACGGTTGCAAGCGACGGAACTGGAGTGCCAGAGTTGTCCCGCGCGATTGCGAGCTATGAAGAATTCCTGCAAAAAGAAAATCGCGCGCTGAAAAAGAGCGTCGAAAACTGGCAGGAGCGCCTGGTCGAAATGCTGCGCGACGCCATGCTCGATAAAGCACGTGCCCACATCGGAAAGATCAACGTCCTGGCCGCCGAAGTTGCCGAGCACAAGCGCGACCCCTACACCGTCGTGGAAGAACTGTCGAAGCTGCCCTAGAAGCGTTGCACCAAAGATTGAAGCGTTGCACCAAAGATTATGGAGGCGGCGCAAGAGGAGGCGCCCACTAATTCTCGAATTTTCCACAACAAAACGCACTCCGCTGTGACGAACAACCTTTACTCTCGACGCGAAGAAGTCGGACAATCACATCATGCATTCACATTCCTGCGGATTCCGCCGTAGGGACGTAGCTCGCTACGTCTCTGCCGATGACGAAGGCAAGCGGGAGAAGAGTCGCAGTTGGCGTAATGTAAGTTCTTATTCCAGAATACTTTACCCGCAACCCCTTTTACATTGAATACTTTGGCGGGGAAGACTTAGATCGCTATAGTGTAAGTCTCGTGAATTGAATACTTTGTCATAAGTGGTCTGAAAAAAAATTACACACATCAGACATGACACCCCCGTTCCAAATCGATCATCTCGGCATAGCAGTGAAGTCGCTCTCCTCTGCCAAAGCCATTTACGAAAAGTTAGGCCTCAGCGTGTCTCCCGAAGAGACGGTCGAACACGAGCAGGTAAAACTGGTAATGGTTCCCATAGGGGAAAGCCGCCTCGAACTGCTCGAGGCCACCTCCCCGGACTCGACCATCGGCAAATTTGTGGCGAAGCGCGGCGAGGGCCTGCATCACGTGTGCCTGAAAGTTCCTGACCTGTCCGCTGCCGTTGCGCGCCTGAAGGCTGATGGCGTGCGGCTCGTTTCCGAGGAAATCAAGGTCGGCGCAGGCGGGCATCGCTACATCTTCATTCATCCTGCGAGCACAGGTGGCGTGCTGCTGGAGTTGGTGCAGGGGTGAACCATCGCACCCGAATCTTCACCATGAACTCAGGCCAGAGATGATCCTTCTCGTCAGCGACACTTCGGGGAAAAACGGCAGCGTGGCGCTGGCTCGCGCGACCGAAGGCAGCAATCCCGAAGGCGTGCAGGTGATCGATTCGGTGCCGCTGGCCGGAGGCACTTTTTCCGCACAGCTGGTTCCACAAATTGCAGATCTGCTCAAGAAGCATAATTTTCGCAAGCATGATATCGATGGCTTCGTCGTAGTCTCCGGTCCAGGATCGTTCACCGGGCTGCGCGTCGGTCTGGCAGCGATTAAGGCGTTGGCAGAGATTTTGCGCAAGCCCATCGTGCCCGTCTCGCTGCTGGAAGTAGTTGCGCTGGCTGCGGGCAAGCAGGGACACGTTCTGGCGGCGCTCGACGCCGGGCGCGCTGAAGTCTACGGGGGGGAATACGACGTTTCGGGCGATGGCCGGCTGGCCCATGCCCGGCGCATCCACGAGAAGCTTGTTCGCAAAGACGACCTCGCGCAATTCGCGCAGGCCGCGGTAATCTCAACACCCGACGCTTCATTGGCAGCGACGCTGCGAGAGTCAGGCCTTTCAGTGTTGAAGGTCGAAGCTGTCTCGCCGGCAATGATCGCTGCTCTGGGCTGGCGAAAGCTGCAAGCCGGATCGGTCGTCTCACCCGAACAGCTTGACGCAAACTACATCCGCCGCGGAGCTGAATTAGCTTCCAGCAAAGGATGACTTCCGAGATTTCACTCCCGAGCTCGAATGCGGTGAAGATACGCCTTGCAACTCCGGAGAATGTCCCTCAGCTGATCGAATTGGATCGCGCTTCCGGCACCGCAGCCCATTGGTCGGCGGAGCAGTATCGCGATCTGTTCCGACCGGATTTCGCATCTCCGAGGCTCGTGCTGCTTGCTGAGGCGCCGGACGGAAGCGTGGTGGGCTTCCTCGTCGCCCGACAGGTTACGCCCGAGTGGGAACTGGAAAATATTGTCGTTTCCCCGCCTGCGCGCCGGAAGGGAATCGGTGGCGCTCTTCTTCAGGCACTGCTTGAAGCCGTCCGGCAAGCCTGTGGCGAAGCTGTTCTGCTGGAAGTTCGCGAGTCGAATGAATGCGCACGGCGCTTCTATTCGAGAGCCGGATTTCAGCAGAGCGGACGCCGCAAAGCATATTATCCCGATCCTTTGGAAGATGCGGTTTTGTATCGTTTGAGCCTGCTCTAAAGGGCTTCATGCTGCAAACATTGCACTACTTTTTGGCATTGCTCCCATATAGGCCGTGTGCTACCGTGAGGCTATATCCCCGGTTGGAGGTCTGCTGGATGCTGACTTCGAGAGACCAACTTCTGACCAGTCATGAAGAATTCCGCCGACTGGCTCAGGAGCACTCCCAATACGCGCAACGCCTCGATGCACTCAACCAAAAACGTTATCTGAGCGAAGACGAAAAGCTGGAAGAAGTCCGTTTAAAGAAACTGAAACTACGACTCAAGGACCAGATGGAATCCATTGAGCGCGAGTATCGGCAGCAGTACGGCGTCAACGTAGCCTAGAATTCAATTGCCTGGCTTCCCGGCGGTGCGGCCGCCTGGGGAGCAATCTACCTCACCAAAGGGCGCCTCAAGCGCCTTTTTTTATTTATACTTACGAGTGTTTTGTTGAGCGAGCGAATCCACCTTTGTAGCGGTCACCGGATATAATTGAAATACTTCCATGGTTCGTGACGGCTATTATTACGGTTTGACCTTCATCGCTGCCGGCGTTCTGCTGGGTTGGCTCACTCGTCCGGTTTGGGCGATTATTCCCTTCCTCCTCGCGGCTTTCTTTGTGCAATTCTTTCGCGATCCCGAGCGCTTGATTCCGGATGAGCCCGGCGCAGTGGTATCACCGGGAGATGGAAAAGTGACCGATGTTGTCGTGGGTAACGACAAGCGGCTGCGCATCAGCATTTTCTTGAACGTCTTCAATGTTCACGTAAACCGCTCGCCAATTTCTGGAGTGTTGCGCGAAGTGAAATATGTGCGCGGCAAGTTTGTGAATGCAATGAGCGATCTGTCGGCCGATCAGAACGAGCAGAATATTGCCACGGTCGAGGGCGACGACGGGCAGCGAGTGATGTTCAAGCAGATCGCGGGATTGCTGGCGCGGCGAATCGTCTTCTACCCGAAGACAGGAGATCGCCTGGAACGCGGACAGCGGGTGGGCTTGATCAAGTTCGGATCCCGCGTAGATGTGGTGCTGGACGCGTCCGCGCGCGCGAACGTGAAACCCGGCGATCACGTGAAAGGCGGATCGAGCATTCTCGCCTATACACAGCCGCGCCAGACCGCAGGGGCGGGCACCGTTTCCTCAGTCCGGAAAGCGCACTGATGGCCGAAATCACTCCCAGACCGCGACGCAGGATCACGAAAGGGATGTACATCCTGCCTTCGCTGTTTACTACGGCCAACGTGGCTTTCGGATTTTACGCGATCCTCGAGGTGATGCACGCAAACGCGATCGATTTTTGGCACTTCGACAATGCCGCCAAAGCGATCGGTTTCGCCGTGCTGTTTGACGGGCTGGATGGACGCATCGCTCGTATGACGGGCACGAGCAGCGATTTCGGCAGGGAACTGGATTCGCTGGCGGATGTAATCACGTTCGGAGTTGCCCCGGCCATGCTCGCGTGGGCCTGGGGGTTTCACTTCATGCCCACAGTTCTTCTCGGACAATGGAATTGGCACTTGAAGTTAACGCAACTGGGCGCTATCGCGAGCTTCCTCTTCTTGATTGCGGGTGCGAGCCGCCTGGCGCGTTTCAATATCACCAGCAATCCGCAGCCCTCCAATCCGGGGCGGCCGGGCAAAAAGTATTTCGTTGGCATGCCGATTCCCGCGGGCGCGGGTGTGATCGCGGCGGTCGTGCACTTTCCCGGGGGCGAGCCGCTGGCGTCCGCCTACACCGCGCTGGCGTGGTCAGCGATGGTGACCACCGTGGGATATCTGATGGTGAGCACGTGGCGCTTTTACAGCTTTAAGGACATTGACTTTCGCTCGCGCCACCCGTTCCGTCTGATCGTATTGTTAGCGGCATTGTTTGGACTGATCTTTTTCTTCTCGCGCAGAGTGTTGTTCGGGATTGCGCTGCTATACATGGTTTCTGGCGTGTTCTGGCGTCTGCAATGGATTTTTCGCCGCCGCTCTGGTCCGCCTCCACCTTCGTATAAGGAGGCTTCACAGGCATCATGAGCGAAAGCACACGGCCTACAACCACCTCGCAGGCTTCGGCTACCCGGCCGAAGTTGTATCGCGCCGCCATTGTTGGAGCAGCGTCGCTCAAGGGCAAAGAGGTCGCGGAGATGCTGAACGAACGGAACTTTCCCGCTGCCGATATTCGATTGCTGGATGATGATGAGGCGCTGGGACAGTTGGAAGCCATGGGCGACGAGATCAGTTTCATCCAGCGCGTGCGCGCCGAGCAATTCGAGAACGTCGACTTCACGTTCTTCGCCTCCGATCAGGAGAGCACGCGGCGCAGTTGGAAGGACGCCCGGGACGCGGGAAGCACGATTGTTGATCTCTCGGGAGTTCTCGAAGATCAGCCGGGTGCGACCATCCGGTCGCTGTGGATCGAGCGCGAACGCGGGCAAGTGGCCACGCCGGAATTGCAGCCCGGACCTTGTGTGACGGCGCATCCAGCCGCAGTGACATTGGCACTTCTACTGTTGCGCGCGCGCCGAGCGGGCGCGATCCGCCGCGCAGCGGCTACCATTTTTGAGCCTGCTTCCGAGCACGGACAGCGTGGCATGGATGAGTTGCATCAGCAGACCGTGAATCTGCTCTCGTTCCAGCCGCTGCCCAAAGACGTATTCGATGCGCAGGTAGCCTTTAACATGGTGGCGCGCTACGGGCAGAAGGCGGAGCCTGCGCTCGATTCGGTGGAAGCGAGAGTGCTCCGGCACTATCGCAGGATTGCGGGCGACGATGCTCCGCAACCTTCTGTTTTGCTGCTGCAGGCTCCCATTTTTCACGGGCACGCCATGGCCGTGTTCCTCGAAATGGAACAGGCCGCAGATGCCGGGGTATTGAATCGAGTGTTGGCCGGCGATCACGTTTCCATTCCGGGCGCAGAAGAAGATGCGCCCAGCAACGTGAGTTCGGCGGGGCAGGCTGACATTCAGGTTTCTGTGAAAATGGATTCCACCGAGCCCAATGCGGTCTGGTTGTGGGCGGCAGCAGATAACTTGCGCATCTCCGCCGTCACGGCGGTGGAGTGCGCGGAGAGCATGACGGCGGCCCGCCCCACAGGAAAGATCCAGTGATGAGGGTTGCCGGTTGGCTGGGGCTGCTGCTTGCGATCACCACCGGTTGCGGATATCACACGGCGGGACACGCAGTTCAACTTCCCCAGAACCTCACTACCATCGCCGTTCCGCCCTTCAAAAATGAGACGCTGACGTACCGCATCGATCAGATGCTGACCGCATCCGTGGTGCGCGAATTCCACACGCGCACGCGTTACACGATTATGCGCGACAACGGTGATGATGCCGATGCGACCTTGCGCGGGACGGTGCTCTCGACCACGGCGTCGCCTCTCACCTATGACACTTCCACCGGCCGCGCAGCCAGCGTTCTGGTCGTGGTCAGCATGAGAGTGAGCCTGACGGATCGCGCGGGCAAGGTGCTGTACCAGAATCCCGCATACTTATTTCGAGAGCAGTACGAAGTCTCACAGGACCTGGCCAGCTTTTTTGAAGAAGACTCGCCGGCGTTCCGGCGCCTTTCACAGGACTTCGCCCGCACCCTGGTGGCGAATATTTTGGAGGGATTTTGATGTTGAAGCGCTCTCGTCTGCCTGCGGCCCTACTCTCCCTTGTGCTGAGCGCCGGGTGTTATAGCGGTTCGAGGCCGCCGCATGTAGGTTCGCCGGCAAAAGAATTTAGCGTGACCGATTCGGATCACACGGTCAGCCTGAATCAGTACCGCGGGCAAGTAGTGCTTGTAAATTTCTGGGCCACCTGGTGTCCCCCGTGCGTGGAGGAGTTGCCCTCGTTGATGACTCTTCAGGAGCGGATGAAGGGGCGCGTCGTGGTGGTGGGTGTGAGCATTGATGTCGATGGCGATGCGTATCACCGTTTTCTTAAGCTGCACGGCATTAACTTTGTCACTGTGCGCGATCCCGACCAGAAAGTTGCCGGCATGTACGGCACTTCGGGCTGGCCCGAAACCTACATCATCGATCGACAAGGTGTGTTGCGCCGAAAGTTTGTTGGCCCGGTCGATTGGAATGCCCCCGACGTCGTCGCCTTCCTTAGCAGGATGTAGGAGTGCACGAATGGGTCACTAGGCGAAGCGGGCCCTCAATGCTAAAGTCGACGTAAGTCGATGCACGCTGTTGTGAGAATCCCAGTCTAATGCGCGCTTTTGCCCAAGCCGAACGGTTCGTCAGCGATCTGCAGTCGCGCAAGTTGCGTGCGGCATACGTTTTTGTTGGCGACGAGGCTTTCTTTCGCAAACGCTTTCGCGATGCCATCCTGGAGCACCTTGTCCCCGCGGATCTGCGGGACTTCAGTCTGTTCGAATTCGATCTGGCGGAAACCGATCTGGCTGAAGTTCTCGACCGTGCCCGGACGCCGTCGCTCATGGCTCCGTTTCAGGTGTTCTTTGTGCGTGGTGTGAAGAATTTGTATGGGCGCGGCTCGAATGAAGAGAAGCTCGCTGCCATCGAGGAATACTGCAACAATCCCAACCCCGATGCGCTACTCGTGTTCGTTGCCGACCACATCAGCATTCCGGCAGATGTGCGCAAGATGGAGATGCAGGACCGGGATCGTTACCAGCGCATTCGCGACACGATGGGCCAGTACTGCGGGATCGTGGAATTGGCGCGGGTGGAAGAAGGCGAAGCGGTTCGCTGGATCACGGATTACTGCACCGGCCGTGGGGTGATGATCGAAGCTGACGGCGCGCGTGAACTGGTGGATGCCTTAGGCGGCGACATGATGATGATCTCCAATGAATTGGAGAAGTTGATCCTGTATGTGGGGGAAAAGAAGCGCGTCACGCTGGGCGATGTCGAGACCATGGTTCTAGCCGCCAAACAACGATCGCTGTACGAGCTAACCGATGCGATCTCGTCGAAAGACCGGGTGCGCGCGCTGGAAGTGCTGGACGCGATTCTTTCATCGGGAGACGGAGAAGAAGCTTCCATCGGCCACGTGTACATGCTGGCGAAGACCTTCCGTCAGATGCTGATTATCCTGGAGCGCAACGTACGGGACCAGAGGATGCTGTGGGCGGCATTATGGCAGGGATTCCGCGTGCCGCCATTTGCGGCTGACGACATCATCAAACAGGCTCGGCGTTACAAGAACCGCCGCGAACTTACGCGAGCCATCCGTCTGGTAGCGAAAGCCGATCTCGCCCTGCGCTCCAATCCTGTCAGCAAACGCATGGTGCTGGAGCGCCTGGTCATGGACCTGACCACAGACCTAAAGGTGGAAGCGCCGGGCTGGATGCAGGATCAGTTGCCGGTCTAGAAGCGTCTGCGGCTGGTGCTCCCGCCCAAAATCCCTCCCAGCACACCTCTCACAATCTGCCGTCCAACCTGACTTCCAATAGCTCGCGCTGCGCTCTTAGCCAATGCCTCAGCCATTCCTTCGCGCCGTCCGCCTCCGCCGAGCTGTCCGAGAACCGAACCGATCGAATCCGTCCAACTCGATCGTGGTTGCTCTGGAAATGGCTGCCGCGCAGGAGAAGATGCAGGCTGCGAAGCCGGAAAGGGCGGAGCATTGCGACTCGGAGACGCGCTTTCTGCGCGTCCTTTGAGGCGCTCGTAGGCCGATTCGCGGTCTACGGATTTTTCGTAATGACCAAACAGCACGGAATTCTGAATGATCCGCTGACGCTCCTCCGGGGTAATCGCGCCCACCCGGCTGGCAGGAGGCACTACAAAGCCGCGCTGAACTTCTCCCGGTGTGCCAGTTTGGTCGAGTAAGGAGATCAGTGCTTCCCCAACAGCAAGCTGTGTAATTACCTCAGCAGTGTTGAGCTTGGGATTCGAACGAAAAGTTTCAGCGGCGGCTTTGACTGCCTTCTGATCGCGAGGTGTGAAAGCGCGCAAGGCATGCTGCACGCGATTGCTTAATTGACCGAGCACGGCGTCGGGCACATCCAGTGGGTTCTGTGTGACGAAGTAAACGCCGATGCCTTTGGAGCGCACCAGCCGGACCACCTGCTCAATTTTGTCAAGCAAGGGTTTGGGGCAGTCGGTGAACAGCAGATGAGCCTCATCGAAAAAGAACACCAGCTTGGGTTTCGCAGGATCGCCAATCTCCGGCAGTTGCTCGAACAGTTCCGAAAGCAACCAGAGGAGGAAGGTGGCATAGGCTTGGGGCGCGCCGACCAGTTTATCGGCGGCAAGAATATTCACGACGCCTCTTGCCTGAGCATCGGTTTGCATCAGATCGGAAAGATCAAGCGCAGGCTCGCCGAACAGATCATCTCCGCCCTGCTGTTCCAGGGCGAGCAGGTTGCGCTGGATGGCTCCGATGCTGGCGGCCGAGATGTGCCCGTACTCCGTTTGAAACTGGTCAGCCGTATCGCCCACGTGCTGCAGCATGGCGCGCAGGTCCTTCATATCCAGCAACAGCAGGCCATTGTCATCCGCAATCTTGAAAACCAGCGTCAAAACGCTTTCTTGTGTGTCATTCAGACCCAACATGCGCGAGAGCAGGAGCGGGCCCATTTCGCTGACCGTGGCGCGGGCGGGATGACCTTGCTGCTGGAACACGTCCCAGAAGACAACGGGCATTGCCTGAGGGGTCAAAGTCAGCCCGAGTTGCTTCGCGCGCCCGGCAATCTTTGGGTTGTTGCCGCCGGTCTGGCTCATACCGGCAAGGTCGCCTTTCACGTCCGCCATGAACACGGGAACTCCAATGCGGCTGAATCCTTCAGCCATCGTCTGCAACGTCACGGTTTTTCCCGTGCCCGTTGCGCCCGTAATCAGCCCATGGCGGTTCGCCATTTGGGGCACGAGTTCCAGGTCGTCGGTTCCCTTGGCAATCAGAATTCCATCGGACATGAGCCCCACCTCCAGTTCCACACTGACGTTCGAGTGTAAATCAACAAGCGGATTGATCGCGGCGTGAAGCAAAATTGGCTTAGCTCTTCAAGCCTGATGTTGATGGTAGATCACCGCCCCATTACTCTTTATCCTGAAACCATGCTTAGTGTAGCTTCTTATCTCGCTCGCATTGCCTACTCCGGCCCGACAGCAGCAACGGCTGAAAATCTCCGTGCTCTTCACCGCGCGCACCTGCTATCAGTTCCGTTCGAGAATCTGGACATTTCTCTCGGGCGCAAGATCATTGCCGACGAAAGCGCGATTCTGACGAAAATCATCGATCTGCGCCGGGGAGGGTTCTGCTACGAATTGAACGGCGCGTTTGCGGCTCTGCTGCGAGCTCTAGGATTTCCCGTCACGCTGCTTTCGGCGCGGGTCGCGAGGGAGAGCGGCGGGGAAGGTCCGGAGTTCGATCATTTGACTTTGCGTGTCGATCTGAAAGAAGCATGGCTGGCCGACGTTGGATTCGGCGACTCGTTTCTCGAGCCCCTGCGGCTCGAACCGGGCATAGAACAGGTCGATCCGGCAGGCAGATTTCGGCTCACTGAACATGGGAGCCGATGGTACCTGCAGAAGAGTGAGCCGGACGGAAGTTGGAAGCAGCAGTACTCTTTTTCGCTGCAGCCGCGCCGCTTAGAGGAATTCGCGGCCATGTGCCACTTTCATCAGACCTCGAGCGAGTCGTCATTTACGCAAAAACGGATTTGTTCGCGAGCTACCTCTACAGGACGAATCACGCTATCGGAGATGAAGTTGATCGTGACCTGCAACGGGCAGCGGGAAGAAAGGGTATTGGACTCGGCAGACGAGTGGAGTTCGACGTTGCGGGAACAGTTTGGGATCACTTTCTAAAACTTTTGAGAACGACGGAAACCCCTGCGACTAAACAGCCTCGACACGGCTCGATGTTGTCTCCGTCCGCAGGGCGATTCTGTTACCGTACTACAGGCCACGGGCCGGAATGGGCCCGTGTAAATACAAATGCATCGACAAGTGATTGCACTTTTTTTGACCGTC
>JBKOUZ010000188.1:0-15546 GCA_046723715.1 Acidobacteriota bacterium
CTGTAGTATCCCTCGGAGTTGGTCACGGTATCGCGGGTTGAACCCGAGGCCGTATCGGTCAAGGTGATCTTTGCCCCTGGCACGACCGATTGTGACGGATCTGTAACGACTCCCGTCAGGGTGCCGAAAATGCCCTGTGCCCACAAGTTCACGCCCACGAGCAACGTGATCATGCAGGCCACACCGGCCGTTAATTTCAACGTTTTCAACATAACTTATCTCCAATTGCCACCAAGGTGAGTAACCGATTTCGGAAATACCGGTTGAGGAAGGAACCGCCCCTGTCCCGTCCCAACGTTCTAGAGGTTAAGTATTAGTGGTTTTCTACTACCGCCGGGATTACGCACCCAATGAGTACTGCTTGTCAAGAACAAAATCGTTCTTGTGTTAAGGAGCGCAACCGTTTATCTCTCGGGGGGTGGCCGTAATCACCATATTTTTGGGGAAGTTATGCAACCCTAAAATTTGCTTACGAATACGGCGGGTAATGCCTCCGACCTCCCCCCAATCGAGTTACACTTCAGGCCGATGCGCGACACGATGGAAATTGAGCCTTGGGTCCACAATGAATGGGTAAACCCCTTTAGTGTGGGCAGGGCAACAGCGAGAATGCCAGAAGTTGATCGTAATGTCGGAATTAAGAGCTTGCTGATTCTCGCCTGCTTGACCTTTATTCTGACACTGCCTATGCCAGCGCTATGCGCTGACTCGGTGCATATCTGGGAAAAGCAAGAAGTCACGTTCACGGCCGGACGGGCCTATGCGAATCCGTACACGGACGTGACGGTTTGGGTAGACCTTAGCGGGCCTGGCCTCCACAAACGCGTTTACGGTTTTTGGGATGGCGGGCAGATCTTCCGTGTTCGCCTCCTGGCGACCGCCCCCGGAGCATGGTCGTGGCGCAGCGGATCAACTCCCGAAGACCCGGGACTTTCCGGGAAAACCGGCGGATTCACGGCCACTGACTGGACGGAAGACGAGAAACGCGACAATCCGCTACGTCGCGGATTCTTGCGGCCCACTGCCAACCATCACGCCCTGGAGCAGGCGGATGGAACACCGTTCTTCGTGATTGGCGATACCTGGTATTCGGCAGGAACTAACCGGTTCAAATGGTATGAAGATGACCAGGAGCGCCCCATTGGCCCTCGGGCCGGCTTCAAGGATTATGTCCGCTACCGAAAAGCACAGGGCTTCAATTGGGTCAATATTATCGCTGCGTTCCCAAACTGGATGACCGATGGGAAGCCATGGCATGTCCGGATGCCTGACGGAACACCGGTTCGCTCGGCGTGGCTGGAATTCGGCACAGGCAGCGCCAAAAACATGAACAACGAAGGCGGACGGCCATTCCTATTTCCGGGGAAAGTTCCAGGCTATGAATCCATGTTCCCTAATGTGGACCGAGTGAATCCAGAATATTTCAAATACATCGATCGCAAGATCGACTATTTGAATGCACATGGCTTCATACCGTTCATTGAAGTGTCGCGGCGTGATGCGAGCGTGCTTTGGAGCAAGTACTACAAATGGCCGGAGTCATACGCGCGATTTATCGAGTACGTGTGGTCACGGTATCAGGCCAATAATACGGTGCTCAGTCCGATCCACCTCGACATCATCAGCGAAAGTGTCAGTCCCGAAGACTTTAAGAAAGCAATTGAACTTGTGAAGGAGAAGTATGGACCGCCGCCGTTCGGGACACTACTCTCGGCAAATGCCAATCCTTCCACCCTCGAGAACTGGGGGGAAGATTCCTGGGTCACCCTGCACCAGACCGGCAATATGCGCGAGCACAATAACTACTGGTATTTGACAGAGATCTATAGGTCGGCAAATCCGCAGCCCGCGCTCAACGGCGAACCGTACTACTCGGGCTATAAGGATGAACGGGGTTTGGGAGGCCAGGGCTACGAGTTCGGCGCGCCGGGCGGGAGTCCGAAAGACGATCAGTTCGTGCGGTCTTCGATGTACGGCAGCTTTCTGTCGGGCGGATTCAGCGGTCACGTATATGGAGCCGAAGGCATTTGGGGAGCCGACATTGAATCGGCAGCGCCGATCAAAATGTGGGATGCGTTCCAATGGAATTCCGCAACCCAGATGCAATATCTGCGCACGTTCGCCGTGTCGATAGGAAAACGTTACCAGGAGTTGGTTCCGGATGCAGACCTGGTCTCGCCTGACAAAGATCGCAATTTGGAAGCGTACGAAGGTTGGGCCTATTGCGCTCGCACCCCTGACAAGGAAATCTTCCTTCTATATTTCGAGAAGGGCTCCCCAAAGAGCCAGGTTCGTGGCGCCAAACTGTGGAGCGAGTACCGCGCGGAGTGGTTCGATCCGCGGAATGGAAGCTGGAAACCGGTGGAGAAAGGCTGGCTCCGGTCCAACGAGATCGGAATCATCCTGTTGCCTGAGTTCCCTGCCGATACCGATTGGGGGCTGCGGCTCACGTACACCGGGCCGACGCCCGCGGCCGAGCGCCGGATTCCGGATGAATATTGAACACTTAGAGAACTCGGGAGCGTGTACGCCCATGACGAGTAAGAGTTTATTGAGCAGATACGGAGACGAGAATGTTTCCGAGTTTGCCGTGGTCGCATCGACTGCGGCTTAATCCGGCTCGATTGGGGGAAGGCTGTTTTTCGCGGCTTGCATTTCGGGGTCGGGAGGAACGGGAAGCGGGATTTCGACTGTGCCTAGGCGATTGCTCATTTGGTCCTGAAGACCTAAACGGAGCGATGTGGCTTCGAGCGGAACGTCCATTTCCCACTGCACGCCGAAACGTCCTTCTGCGACTTTTGCGAACTCAGCTGGCGGAAGTTCTCGGCTCCCGAGGCTAGAGGCGCCCGTCAGCATGCGACCTTCACGATTGAACGAGGTTCCCATCAGGGTGAGAGTGTTTCGGTATTTCGAATTCTCGAGCGGGAGGAACAGCAACTCGGAGCCGTTGATGGTGTAGTCGACTATGTAGTGTTGCACTTCGACTAGAGCGGAGGGAGTTGCATTTTGTGCTGCTTTCCTGGATGGTGCAGCGACAATTCCGCCGATCTTGGCCGTTTCCATTTTCGTTTTGGAACCAACTGGGTACACCCTTACTGAGAAAAGGATCTGGTGGGAGAGCGGGGTTCCATGCTGCATGGCAACCACGCTGGCGCGACGAGCAAGTTCTGTTTCACGGGCGGAGCTGCGGAGGTCGTCGGCATAGTATCCCTGTCGATAGTGAAGCGAAGATCCCTTCTGGGCGAGTTGAACTCTGATCTTGCGGAACTTGCCATCGAAGTTCTTGTTTGTGGGATTGTAGGAGAGCGCGTAGTAATTCGATCCCTGTTCGGCGGCATTGGCGATTGCGTCGCGAATTCCGTTGGTGTTAAAGAAAGCTCTTCCGCCCGTCGCCGTGGCGAACTGCAAAAGAGTGTCTCGTTCGGCGGCTTCCTGCGCGAGTGCCTGCATGTCGGACGGGATCGAAGGACGGGGAGAGATCATATTTCCACCGGAAAAGTCCTGCGATCCGGTGAAGGACGGGCCTCCCATGCCGCCGGCCCCGGCTGCGCTTTGCCCGGCACCGATGAGCCCGCGGACGTCGACCGGATAAACCGCGATCTGCGCTTCAGCCATCAAATTGGTTACACGCTTGATCTTCGCGGTGTAGTTTGGGTTCTCGAGAGCGATATTGTTGTTGTTCGTAGTCGCAGCCAGCGAAATGGGGAATGACCCCGAGAGCCACACAATGTTCTTGCGTCCGCGAATTCCTGAGAGATAGCGGGCCAGCAGCATCATGGATTCGAGGGTGATCGCCGAACGTTCTTCCGTATCAGAAACCTGTTCGACCGCTTGCCCTTGCTGCAACGCGCTGAGAAGCCCTTGAAAGCCGCTGGTTGGGCCGCCCTGGGCCAGATCGCCGACGGTGTTGACGTTGTTCAGGTTTCCGGAGCTCGAGACTTGCCAGCGAGTTTCCTTTGGAGTCGCTTTCTTAGCATTTGCCGCCGCTAACAGAACCTTTTCGCTGGGAGAGAACCCCTGAATGAGGCGCAGGTGGGTGTTTGTGCCAAGGCTCATGGTGCACAGGGCGAGTTGCATGTTCTTTGGCTTCGCCTGGATGAATTTGACCAATCGCTGGCCAGCGTAGGCCTGGTCCTGTATCGGAGTGTTGAGCATGTCGAAGAGGACCAGGGTGACGGCACCCGTCTCGGGACCATGAGTCTGATTCGTAAAAACGTTTGGGGACGGCGCCTCGAGCTTGGCAACCGGCGAGGAATTGGTGCTGGAAGTGTGGCCTTTCGGCTCGCCGCCGCTGAAAGCTCGGAACGAGCCGACCTCCTGAGGATGTCCATCTTCGAAAATTTGGAAACCCTCCTGGCGAAGGTCTGGAATCGGATGGCCCTTGGAATCTGTGACGACCACGTCGACGAGGACACTTTTCGTGCTGACGCGAATGGTGGCAACGGGTTCCGAGTCCGAAGCCGAACTGGGATCCGGTGAAGCGCCGGTCGGAGTAGACGGCGCTGGGGTATTTGCGGAGTTGTCGTCCGGAGCATTGGTGCTGGCAGCTGGCAGAGCGCTCATGCGTTCGGCGGATAGCGGAGTGGAGTCCGGATCACTGCTTATACTGTAGAAGTCAGGGAGATCGGACTTGAGCTCGGCGAATTTGGTTTGTTCGTCCTGACTGGACTGCGGAAGATCGAACAGTTGCAAGTCTTCGTTCTGGAGCACCGCGAGTCGGCGTCCATCGGGAGAAATGGAGTAGTTGCGGGCCGACATCATTGCGGGGCTAAGCGTCAGGGACAGCAGAGGAGATCCACTCGCGGTTTCGACGACCTGCAGATCTTGCTGGAAGACGTCGAGTTGAGATATGTCGGGCTGGAGCGCATTTTCCTGGTCGGCTTGAATTGCGGAATTGTCGCTGGGTCGACAGCTATTCGAAGAGAACTGATAGCGAAGCGACTCTCGTCCGAATTCTGCGTGATGTTTGGAAACAGCGAAGCGGGGCCACTGTTGCTGTCAGAGAATGGCTGGGTTTTGCGCATGTTCAGCGCTAGGGTTGCCCATACCCCGTCCTCGTGAATCAGACTTAAGCAAAGCTTCAGGATCACCTCGCGTTGCGGAACTCCCCCTCCATATGCTAAGAATGAATGTTCGGTCGATGGTGAAGCTAACAAATCTGGGAAACTCCGGGCGCAAGCGCTGCTGTACCGCGCTTGTACTGATCGCGATCTGCGCATTGACAGTCAGCGTAGCTACTCGCTACGGCTCCGCTGTCGCTCCCGACAACGCGGTAGTTGTTTTACAAAAACATTCGTCGTGGGAGCCAGGACTCCAGCGACTCCTGAACAATGCGGTAACCTGGATACCTCCGGTCGTAGGGACCGCAATTTTCTATACCCCTGGTCAATACAGGGAGGTAGCCCCGTCGGGTCCAACCGTTGCTAGCGTCTTGCTCGAAAGAAATCTCTACAATCGTCCTCCTCCCGCCGTCGCCGTCCGCTGCTCGTAGCGTTGCTACGAAGGGCTCCAATCCAGACTGAAATCTTAGGTTCCAGCGTCGGGCTCTGTTTCTCTCTCGGGTCGGATTCAAACTCGGACAATGGATTTCAGTCGGTGTGGGATGCGTTGTCGCCCACAAAAGGATCTTGAGCCGCAGAACGCCTAAAGACTCCAACCTAGCTAGTGAACAACCGATCACGCCCGGAAACGAACAACGTTACCGGTCAGGACTCTACATGGCCAGTACACCCCTTTTATCTGAACAGGAAATCGCAGCGCTCCGCGGCTTCGATACGTGCATGATTGCGAATGCGATCGAGACGTTCAGGATCCGATTGCGCAATACCGGATTTACTGATGGGCATGTCCGATGTCTGTTTCCGGATTTGCCGCCGATGGTGGGTTATGCCGTTACCGGCCGGCTACGCAGCGGAGATCCACCAATCAGTGGGTCGTATCACGATCGTGGGGACCTTTGGAGCCGGATACAGAACTCGCCGCGGCCGCGAATTCTTGTGCTCGAGGATATGGACGACAAGCCCGGTCGCGGAGCATTTGTCGGTGACATGCACGCGGCAATTCTGAAAGCGCTGGGCTGCGTCGGCTATCTGACTAATGGCGCCGTCCGCGAGTTGCCCTCGGTCCGCGGTATGGAGGTCCATTTGTTTGCGGCGAGCACAGCAGTCTCGCACGCCTACGCGCACATCTTCGATATCGGCGTTCCTGTGACCATTGACGCCTTGGAGGTACAGACCGGTACCCTCTTGCACGGTGATCAGCACGGCGTACTTAGCATTCCCGCTGAAATCGCTGCCGATGTCGCCGGGGTTGCGGCAGCACTGCAGCGTTCCGAAAAAGAACTCATCGAATTTTGCCGATCGAGCTCATTTTCTGTCGCTGAGCTCAGCGAGTTGATGAAGAAGGCGCGCTAGCAAGCCAAACCAGAGAAAGCTGGTGAATCGTTACATGACCGAAATTCTGAATAGGCCTACCTTGAGACAGGCACTCTTGCGCCATAAGAGTATCTGCATTGCCCTCTCCGGGCTCAGCATCATGCTGCTGAGTCTAGCTTTCTCCTCGTGCTCAGGCGGGGAAGAAAAGCATGTGCAGGCGAGTGGACCCGGCGTCACGGTGGGCGTCACAAAAGTTGTCAAGAAATCTCTTGGACGAGACATCACCCTCTCCTCCGAACTGGTTCCGTTTCAAGAGATCGACGTGTACGCCAAAGAATCCGGATATGTGAAGAAGCTGCTCGTGGATTACGGAAGCCACGTGAAGGCGGGCCAGGTTATGGCGATTTTGGAGATCCCCGAACTTGAGGCGCAACTCCAGCAAGACAACGCAGAGATCAAGAATGCGAATAACCAGGTTACCCGCGCGCAGCATGAACTCAGCCGGTACCAGGCGCAGTATAAGGCGTTGCATTTGCAATACACCCGCCTCAGCGGTGTGTTCCAGAGCCAGCCCGGGATTGTTGCCCAGCAGGAAGTCGATGACGCTCAGGGGAAAGATCTGGCAGCTTCTTCGCAAGTTGACGCTGGTCAGGCGGCGCTGGAGTCGGCGCAGAGCCAACTGGCGGTTGCCAAGGCGAAATTCGCTCACGATCAGACCTTGTTCGACTACTCCAGGATTACGGCTCCTTTCCCCGGTGTGGTGACGCAACGCTATGCCAATCTGGGGACCCTGGTTCAGGCGGGTACGAATTCCAGCACGCAGGCGCTGCCCATCGTCAAGCTTTCCCAAGACGATCTGTTCAGGCTCGTCATTCCAGTTCCTGAGTCGTACGTTCGATTCATTCGCGTCGGCGACCGGGTAGATGTTCGCGTGCCCTCGCTGAATCGCACCTTCAAGGGCAAGGTCGCGCGCTTTTCTGTGGACGTTCGGGAAGACACGCGAACCATGCATACTGAGGTGGATGTTCGCAATCCTGATCATCTGCTGGTCCCGGGTTTGTACGCCGAAGCTGATCTGACCCTCGAGCACAAACAAGACATTCCCACAATTCCCCTGCAGTCGCTGAATCATGAAGGCGACAAGACCACGGTTTTCGTGGTCAACAGCAATGACGAACTGGAAGATCGCCCTTTACGCCTTGGCATTCAGACGGCCAACGACGTCGAGGTCGTTGCTGGTTTACATGAAGGCGAGATGGTTGTGGTAAGCGATCGTGCCGGGCTGAGACCTGGAGAAAAGGTTGCGCCCCACGTGGTGCAAGTCATGCAATTCGAACCAGGTACGCAACCATGAGGGATTCCCTTGCGGACTCCACGAGTGAAATAACATGACAAATTTCTCAATTCGTAATCCTTACTTCATTATCGTTGTCTGTCTCGCACTGGCCGTTATCGGTGTGACCAGCCTGGCCAGGATGCCGGTGGACTTGTTCCCCACGATCAATTTGCCCGAAGTTGTGGTGGTCACGTTCTATTCCGGATTGCCTCCAGAGGATGTTGAGACTGACATAACCGATCGTTTGGAACGCTTCATTACCCTAGCCAGCGGCATTGATCATATGGAATCCCGGTCGCTGGCGGGCGTAAGCATTATTAAGGTGTATTTTCAGCCGGGAACAGATGCAGATGCGGATGTCACGCAGATGTCCAACCTAGCCCTGGCTGACCTGAGGCGCCTGCCACCCGGAACGCTGCCGCCGGTAGTACTCAAGTTTGACGCTTCCAGCTTGCCGGTGTGCCTGGTGACGCTGAAAGGAGAAGGCCTAAACCAGAGTCAGCTTCATGATATCGGTCAATTTTCCATTCGCAACCAGATTGCAGTCGTCAAAGGGGCGGAGATCCCGCCGCCTTTTGGCGGCAAGTATCGACAGATCATGGTCTATGTCGATCCTTTCAAACTCGCGTCCCGGCAGTTGAGCCCGATGGATGTCGTGAAGTCGGTGAATAGCTCCAATCTGATTCTCCCCGCCGGCGACGTTAAGTTGGGACCGTTCGACTATTACGTCTATTCCAATAGTCTGGTCGAGAACATGGATGAGTTGTCGAAAATTCCGGTCAAGACCGTAGGAGACTCCTGGGTTTCGATCGATGACATCGGCAAGGCCGAGGACGCCAATCAAATCCAGTACAACGTAGTGCGAGTAGACGGTCAGAGATCGGTGTATCTGCCCATCATGAAGCAGGGTGGCGACACCAACACTATCGCGGTGGTGCAAGGCATTCGCGATGCGGTTCGGCATCTGTATGACGTCCCGAAGCAATTGAAATCGTCAGTGGTATTCGACCAGTCGGCGTTCGTGAAGGAGGCTATCAAAACGCTACTTCACGAAGGTGTAATCGGACTGGCACTAACGAGTCTCATGATTCTCATTTTTCTGGGAAGCTTTCGTGCAACCTCGGCGGTGTTTCTCTCCATACCGCTTTCCGCGCTGGCAACCTTCGTCGTGCTGTACATGATGAACAGCACCATCAACACCATGATCCTGGGAGGACTGGCGCTGGCGTTTTCGCGCATCATTGATAATTCGGTCATCTCGCTGGAAAACATCTATCGGCATTTGGAGCACGGCGCGGCGCCCGTCGCAGCCGCGGAAGTCGGCGGTTCGGAAGTGAGCCTCGCCGTCCTGGCTGCCACGCTGACAACCGTCGTGGTATTTTTCCCGGTAACTTTTCTTTACGGCGTCAGTAAGTTCTTGTTCTCAGCTCTAGCGCTCGCGGTTGTGATTTCCCTATTCGCATCGTATGTGGTGGCGATGACGGTCATTCCGCTGTTCTGCTCGCGATTTCTCAAAGCGGTGCCTCTTGCTGGTGAAGGTAAGGAATCGGGATATGAAATTGAACCGGTCTCGGCAGAGGGCCAGTCTCGTTGGCACAAATTCACCGCTGGATTCAATCGTCAATTCAACCGTTTGCTGGATTTCTACGAGCATTGGGTGAATCGAGCGCTGGTTCGGCCGGGTTTGACCGTAGCGCTGCTCAGCGTCATGTTCGTGGTCAGCATGGCGATATACCCATTCCTCGGTCTGGCATTTTTCCCGCGTACCGATGCTGGACAATTCACCATCAACGTGAAAGCTCCGACGGGAACGCGACTGGAAATCACCGAGCAATATGTGGCTAAAGTTGAAGATCTGATCCGCAATGTGGTGGGTTCCAAAGACTTGAAGATGGTCGTATCCAACATCGGGGTCGTGCCCGGCTTTTCTTCGATCTATACGACTAATTCCGCGGGATACACGGCGACCGTTCAGGTGGAACTTCAGGACAGTCATCGCTTGACCAGTTTCGAGTATATGGATCGGGTGCAGAAGAAGATGGCGGAGGAGTTTCCCGAAATCCGGACGTTCTTGGCGAGCGGCTCTATGGTCGACGCAATCCTGAACTCGGGAATGCCGGCTCCCATCGATGTGCAGGTGAGCGGTCGCAGCCTTAAGGAGACGTACAGCGTCGCCCAAGAATTGGCGGGCCGCATCCGCCAATTGGCCGGGGTTGGGGAGGTCTATATTCCGCAGGACATGAATTATCCCGGATTACGGCTGAACGTGGACCGGGTGCATGCGGCTGAGCTAGGACTGACACAGAAAGAAGTCATTGACAACGTCATCACAGCGCTGAATTCTAACTTGATGATTGCACCGAACTATTGGCTGGACCGAAAGACCGGCAATGACTATTTCCTCACCGTCCAATATTTCGAGAATGGCCGCTCCTCGATACACGATTTTGCCGATCTGACTAATATCCCGCTACGCGCGCCCAACCTGAAGAAACCCACTACCCTGGATGCTGTAGTGAAGATCCAGAACGTGCAGACCCCAACAGAGGTGGATCACTACCAGATCCAACGAGTCAGTGACGTGTATGTGACACCGGTCGGCGAAAACCTCGGCAAGATTGCTGACGAAGTGCAAAAGACGGTCGACCAGATGAAGCTTCCAGAAAACATCAGGGTCGACCTTCGGGGAATGGTCAAAGGAATGAACGCCTCCTTCCGCAGTTTTGCGATCGGGCTCTCCATGTCTGTGATTCTTCTCTACCTGATTTTGGTCGCTCAGTTCAAATCCTTCAAGGATCCATTGCTCATCATGCTGGCGGTTCCGATGGGATTTATCGGGGTTCTTATTATTTTGCCGCTGACGGGCACAACGCTGAATGTAATGTCATTGATGGGTGTTCTCATGCTGGTGGGTATCTCCGCATCCAATAGCATTTTGATTGTGGAGTTCGCTCATCGACTGGAGAACGAGGGCCGGTCAGTCAAGGACGCCATTGTTACTTCCTGCCGAGTGCGACTGCGGCCGATCCTGATGACCTCGCTCGCAACGATCATTGGCATGGTGCCAATGGCATTGAAGTTGGGAACGGGGAGCGAGCAGTACGCTCCTCTGGCACGCGCCATCATTGGCGGGCTGACGTCGTCGGTGGTATTGACGATTTTCATTGTGCCGGCTGCTTACTTGCTCGTGTATGGCAAACGGAATCAGCAAACCATGGCAGCTTTGGGCACGGAGATTGCCGAATGAAATACTGCAGGACCACGGCTTTGCTCGGCACCCTGCTCTTCGGTTTCGCTGCGGTTATGGCTCAGCCGACCAGTGCGCAGAAGCGTGAACCTTTGCGGCGGCACGAGCTGCCATCGGCTCCGCAACCGCGGATGAATTCCACCTCCGCTGCGGAATCCTTCAACAGGCCGAGCGCTGCGGCCGTAGGTCTGCCAGCGTCGGCAGAGTTGCAAATGAATGGTGCTGTAAATTCCCAAGCGGCTCCTGCAGCGCAAGCCCCCACCGGTCCCATGCGTCTCAGTCGCAAGGATGCAGAACAGCTCGCGCTCAAGAACAACCCGCGAATCAGCGTAGGCCGATTGCTGGCGCTTGCACAACATCAGGTGTATCGCGAAACCAGATCTATCGAGCTTCCCACTCTGAGTGCTGCGATCACCGCAGTTGACGCCAACGAGGGAAGTCGCGTCGGCGCGGGAGCTCTCAATGCCCCTCGTCTTCTGGAACATGCCGGGGCGGGTGTGACGCTCAGCCAGTTGCTCACAGACTTCGGGAGGAGTACGAACCTGGTCTCCGCATCTAAGCTTCGTGACAAAGCGCAGAACGCGAACGCACTTGCTATGGCCGAAGACATTGTTGTCGCGACAGACCAGGCTTTCTACACCGCGCTGGAAAGCCAGGCGCTGCTGAAAGTGGCGCAGCAAACCGTGACTACCCGCCAGTCGGTCGAGAATCAAATAAGCGAACTGGCGAAAAACAGTTTGAAATCCAATCTGGATCTGACGTTCGCGCAGGTCAACCTGTCGCAAGCAAAGCTGATGCAACTCGACGCGCAGAACAATCTGGATTCGAGCATGGCGGCACTTACGGCAATTCTTGGCTTCGACAAGCAGGTGTCCTTCGGACTCAAAGAGGAGGATGCACAGCCTCTGTCGCCACCGACTGATATCGAGGCGCTCATTCGCACCGCGTTTCAGCAGCGTCCGGATCTGCAGGCATTCACCTACCAACAGCAGGCGGCAGAGAAATTTCGGCGCGCGCAACGCGACCAGCTGTTTCCTACGATCAGCGCGCTCGGCGTTGCGGGCGCGACGCCCGTGCGTCCCGACTGCTTTGGCGGATGCTTTCCCAATTATTTCGTCTCCAGTTGGTATGGCGCAATTGGGATCAACATGAGCATTCCTGTCTTCAACGGATTTCTGATCACCTCCCAGGCTTCGGAAGCGAAGTACCGCGCTCAAGCGGCGGCAGAAAGTACGCGAGATCTACGGAACAGGATCGCGCGTGATGTTCGCACCGCTTGGCTGGCCGCGAATACAGCGTTTCAGAGAGTCGCCGTCGCCGCGGAGTTGGCCAAACAGGCGGACCTGAGCCTCCAGTTGGCGCAAAGCCGGTATCACCTTGGCCTAGGTTCGATCGTGGAACTCAGCCAGGCGCAACTGCAGCAGACCGATGCCGCCATCGGTTACGTCAATGCTCAATACCAGTATCGACTGACGCTGTCGAACCTCAACTTCGAAGTTGGCATGCAGCCTTAAAAGATTTCTGTACCTCGCTTGGAGTTAACAATTGCCGATGAGTCGAATTAAGCGAAAAAGAATGCGAGGGGCTCACCAGCGATTAAGGGCTAGTGCTCGCGCTCGGAGTGGCAAGTGTGCTCGTGGTTCTTCTTGCGATCGTAATCCACCGGTCTTAAACTGCAAGCTCAGATTGAGTCTGTGCTTTTTCCAGAACGCGAGTACATCCAAGCCCCGGAGAGTGCCAGTACCGAAAATCGATGATAGCGACCGCAGTTTGCGGATACGGCTTACGCTCGTACCATGCCTTCTCTGGTACACTTCCGCGCATGAGCGCTTCTACTCGAAGACAATTTCTTACGCGATGCGGGTCTACGGCAGCAGGGGCTTATCTTCTATCGCAAGGGTCGTGGGCAGCCTCTGCGCGGCCTCACGTTGACTTCCCTACCAATCCCACGCACCGGGTGGCGGTAGCGGCGTATCCCTTCCGCGAATTCATCGTGGGCTGGAAGGGCTGGGATGGAAAGACTCCCAGCAAGGTGCCCCGGGAACAACAGATGGAATTGAAGGATTTTGCGGCGCATGTGGCTGACAAGTTCAACGTGCATCACATTGAGCCGTGGAGTCCGGTGTTTCCTTCTACGGATCCGAAGTATCTGGAGCAGTTCCGCTCTGCGGTGGAGAAGGCTCGTTCTTCCATTGTCGACATTGCGGTGGACGGTGGATATAGTCAGTATTCGGCGGATGTTTCCGTGCGGCAAAAGGCTGTCAAGGCGACGAATCATTGGATCGACGTGGGGGCGGCGCTCGGATCGCCCAGCATTCGCACTCACATCGATGCCGCAAAAGATTCCAAGCCGGACCTAGGACGCGCCGCCGACACGCTCGCCCATGCCGCCGAGTATGGGGCGAAGAAGAACGTTGTTGTTCACCTGGAGAATGATAATCCCATCAGTGAGGATCCCTTCTTCATCGTGCAGATCATTGAAAAGGTGAACAGTCCTTGGTTGCGCGGATTGCCGGATTTCGGGAATTCATTGGCCGCGCATGATGAGGCTTTTCAGGATCGCGCCATCGAGGTGATGTTCGCGCACGCCTACGGGATTTGCCATGTGAAGGACGGCGAACCTGATGAACATGGCAGGCCGACGCACGTGGATATGGCAAAAACGTTCGGAGTTTTAAAGAAGCACGGGTTCAAGGGTTATTGCTCGATCGAGTACGATGCTCCCGGCGATCCGTACAAACCGACTGCGGAGATGGTGGAAGAGACGATCAAGTTTCTGTCGTGAATTGCCGTGAAAGTCGCCCCGATGGCGAACCGTTGGATATCTGACACAAAGCTATGGCTGGACAAGGAATTCATCGGCGGGAAGTCTTGCGGATTATGGGCACAGCGGCCGCGGTGGCCCACTTTCCCGGATTCAGCAAATGGGGATTTGCATGCGGGCACATTGGAGACGCGGCGCTGCAAATCAAGCCTGCGCAATATCAGCCGCAGTTTTTCTCGTCAGCAGAGTATTCGGTAGTGGAGCGACTGGCGGAGATGATCATTCCGAGCGACTCGACGCCAGGGGCCAAAGAAGCTGGAGTGGCCGAGTTCATTGATTTCATGATCGCCAATACTCCCGCCGATCAGTATCCATTTCGCATGGGAATAGCGTGGCTGAGTGCGCGGGCCGAGCAGATGAATGGCAAGCGGTTCCTGGAACTCACAGCCGATCAGCAGAATTCATTGGTAACTCCCCTAGCCTTCAAAGACAAGGTGCGTCCCGGAGAAGAAGATGGCCGGAAATTTTTCGTTCTTATGAGGAATTACACGATTACCGGTTTTTACACCAGCGAGGTCGGATATAAGCAACTGGACAATCCCGCTTTGAAATTCTATTCGCAGTCCCCTGAGTGCCCGCATAAAGACGACCCTGAGCACAAGCATCTTTCCAAGACGAATTCCTGAAGGGCAAATACCTGGGATGTCGAAGCAAACCTACGACGTAATCGTGATCGGAACGGGCGCTGGCGGTGGCATGGCAATCAAGACGCTCTGCGAGGCAGGATTAAAAGTGTGCGCACTGAATGCCGGACGGCGACTGGATCCGGCGAAAGATTTCCGCTTTCACCGCATGCCGTGGGAGATGAAGTTCCGGGGACTGGATGATCCGAAACATCGCGCCGAGTCGTACGGCTACATGGATAACGAATACACGAAGGCCGCATGGGATCACGAGATTCCATTCACGGTTGCTCCTGGCACGCAGTGGATGTGGCCACGGGCCAGTGCTGTGGGAGGCAAGACGAATTTCTGGGGTCGCAGTTCGGCGCGATTTGGAGATATCGATTTCAAGGCAGCTTCGCTCGACGGCAATGACGTCGATTGGCCGCTCACCTACCGCGACATCGACCCGTTCTATACGCGTGTGGAGAAGATGATTGGAGTAGCGAGCACCGTGCAGAACCGGCCCAGCAATCCCGACGGAGTATACCTGCCTGCGTTCAACTTCCGCTGCCTGGATTTCATTCTCGAATCCGCTTGCAAGAAAGTCGGGGTGCCCTATCTGCCGGATCGGTGTGCGCAGTTGACTCAGCCGCACGAGGGACATCCCGCTTGCCACTACTGCGGAGAGTGCACTACCGGGTGCGATGTGGGCGCTTTCTTTTCGAGCCCGTACTTCTTATTGCCCAGGGCAGAAGCAACCAAAAATCTCGAACTGCGCACCGACGCTCTCGCGAAAAACATTCTGGCCGACAACAACGGGCAGGCAAATGGCGTGGCGTACATTGACCGAAAGACAAAACGGGAGGTCGAGGTCTACGGGCGCTCGGTGGTGGTCGCGGCGGGCTGTATCGAGTCGTCCCGCATCATGCTGAATTCTAAATCGCGTCACTGGCCTCAAGGCATCGCGAACTCCAGCGGGCAACTGGGGCGGAATCTCTGTGATCACCTTTACGGCGACTGCGCACGTGGATATCTGCCGCAACTGATGGGGCAGCCAAGTTTTCCTGACCACGTGGCTGACAGCACGATCGCATGGATGCCGCGCTGGCAAAACCTGAGCAATCCCCACGAAGAGAAGTTCATCCGAGGCTATTCGATAT
>JBKOUZ010000187.1:0-14195 GCA_046723715.1 Acidobacteriota bacterium
ACGGGCAATATCGACCAATTCGCTGTGATCGCCACCGCGCTCGCAATACAGCTCCGATGCAATCTCCATTTCGAAACCGTCGAGTTCAATCATTTGTGTACTCATAAGTTGGTAGCAGCGAGGAGAATCGAACTCCCATCCCGGCCTTGAAGGGGCCGCATCCTGGCCGTTAGACGACACTGCCTCCTATCTGCGCGTTTATTGAAAAATGCGCCATAAAAACCAAAAGCCCCCGATTTGTATCGGAGGCTCAGAAAATCACGCGTTATGGATGCGCCCCCGTTACATGAACGTACCTTCTCCCGCACCTTGCCACATAAACGTGGCTGGCGTCGGGCAGTAATCGGTATGGGGCTTGCGCATCATTGTTTGTAGCTCATCTTCACTGTTACATCATTCCTGTAATTCGTCAATACCCAAAAAGTAAATGTATTATCCGAATTGTGGACATCCGAAAAACTGGCTGGGTCTGGAACACAAGCGCGTCTCCCCGTAGTCACCAGGATGGCAGTCAGAAGATTACTTCAGCAAACAGCGTGGCTGTTCTCTAATCGGAGCATATGTCAGCGATCCTTCCTGGGCCTCATGATTAAGGAGATCAGAAGCTGCGCAAGAGAAAATCTCTAGCGCTCTTCAACACTGTTTCTCGCACCGGATCTGGCAGCATGCGGGCGATTTCGACGGCCCCAATCATCGTTGAAAAAATCGCAAAGAAAGCACGTTCTTTGTCAACGGTTCGCCGGCCAGGCATGAACGGCACCATTCTGTTTCTGTAGTTCACTAGCTCCGCCACGATTTGAGGCTTCATCCGCTTATCCACCCGCGCCAATTCGGGCGCCAAGGTCGCTAAGGGGCACCCACGTTCGGGATGTTCGCACAGTTCCAGGCGCAGGTAAGTTTTCACAATTGTCTTCCATGCCTCCCGAGGGCGTGACTGCTCAGCGGCATGAACCAGGGTAGCGGTGAATTCCCGGAAAGCTTCGATCAGTGATTCCACAAGCAGGTCGTCCTTGCTCCCGAAATGCTTGTAAAAGCCTCCGTGGGTGAGGCCTGTATCCTTCATGACATCGGTAACCGCCGCGCCTTTCAAGCCTTCGGCACGGACCCGACGCGAAGCGTCCTCCACAATCTTCTGATGGATCTCTGGTTTGTGTTCAGGTCGGTAACGCATGGCTTATAGGATGCTGCGAATCATCCAACGGTGCAAACCCGTAAAGTCGGGTTTGATCGGACGAAAAAATCGAATCCGTAGGATGATGTATATAATCCTATGAACTGAAAGGAGAATTTTGATGTCTCATCCACTTTTCGCCCACGTTTCTGCGGCAGGCGCCGCCAGCGGAACAATACCCGGATCGCCGTCCGCAGATGCTTGGTTCGCAGAGGGTGAACGGGTCGGTTACGATCCAGGAGCCCACGCCATTGTTGCGGCGCAAGACACTCCTCTCAAGGTTTTCTTGAGGCGAGAGGGAGACCTTGCGCACGCCGTCTCCTTCTTGCCGGGATTTCCCGACGGCTCATTCGGATGGGCCAAGGTTCTGCCGCATCTACCGAATGCGGCCGAAATGCCAAAGCTCTTCATCGAGTACGTGGGCATGGGCGACAGTGATAAGCCGAAGGACTACGCATATTCCACCGGGGAGCGTACTGATCTCGTCGAGGCAGTTTGGCGTGAGTACAACGTCCAGTCCACAACGCTGGTCGCCTTCGATTTTTCCTCGCTTGTGGTTCTGGAAATATTGCGACGTCGCCTGGAGCGCTTGGAGCGAGGCGAAGCCGCGGGCGGACCAGAGGTACGTGGCGTTTTCATCTTCAATGGTGGGCTGTTTACGGATGGCCACACTCACCCGTGGTATACCACGCCCATGTTGCGTCTCCTCCCCAAGCGGGCGAGCGTGGGCCGCCCTTTCACGCTGTTCAAAAGAACGCCAGGAATAAGAAAGATGTGGTCCAAAGGCTATCGAATATCAGATGCAGAAATTCGCGAGCTTCATAACGCCATGGACCGGCACGATGGTCTGTTCTATTTCGCAGCGGCTGCAGGATTTGTGGCTGATCACAAAGCGCAAGGCGATCGCCTCGATTTCGAGCACCTCTTCAAGGTCTATCGCGATCAATTCCCGTTCTTGGTGGGCGGTAGCGACGAAGATTCCTTTGAATACCGGCAGGTCGACCTCGCGCAGGAACGACTGGCCAAACTCGGACTCAAGATCGAGCGGTTACCCGGCGGTCACCTCACCACGAATGAACAGCCGGGAGCCTTGGCGGCTTTGATCGCGACGTTTGAGCGGGACTCGAAAAGAAGCCAGAGCGAGCAGAAGCCGCGTCGGCACAGCCGAACTTAGCGCCCATATCGCCATACGCCGTTAAGAATGAACTGGATTTTAAGAAGGAGAATCCTATGTCACCACAACTCTGCTTTTTCACGAGCATCGCCTTCAGCATGATCGCGTGGGGGATCGTCACCTCCCGATACATCTGGCCAGAACTCTGCCTACGGCAACGGACCGAAGCGTTGCGCCCTCTGCTCATCCTGCATAGCTTCCGGTTCGTCGGCCTAGCATTCATAGTTCCGGGCGTGGTATCTCCGGATCTGCCATCTGTATTCGCACATTCGGCTGCTTATGGAGATATCATTGCGGCGACACTCGCGTTGATTTCGTTGTTCCTGCTGCGCAACGGGGCTGGCGCCTTCGTCACATGGATCTTCAATCTCTGGGGCACAGTCGATCTCCTGAATGCGTTCTACCAAGCCAATCATGCAGAGCTCTTGGCGGGACAGCTGGGAGCCACTTACTTCATTCCGACGGTCATTGTGCCGCTACTGCTGATCACGCATGGACTGGCTTTTCGGATTCTCCTGCAACATCAAAATCAATCCGTATTGCAGGAAAGCCAGCACTCAGCATGAGGCATCAGACGAGTCCAGGGCGTGAGGCATGCATTGCCTAAGGTTTGGATGGCTTAGGATTTGGTGGGCGGGCCGGGAGTCAAACCCGGATTTGCAGCTTCGGACGCTACCGTGTTGTTCAGTTACACTACCCACCCTCTGGAACTCGCGCCGGGAATCCAACCCGGATCTCTTCGTTAGGACCGAAGCGTCATGATGCTTTAGACCACGCGAGCCGAACTACATCTGGTAGGGATGCAGAGAATTGAACTCTGATCTCAAGGTTCGTAGCCTTGCGCCCTCGTCCGTTGGACCACATCCCTATGTTGGAAGCGGCAGAGAGATTTGAACTCTCATCATCCGAGGTAGAAGCTCGGCGCATTGGTCCGTTATGCTATGCCGCCTCTTCTCTTACTTGGTGCGGGATGCAGGAATCGAACCTGCTTCGTCTCGCTTAAAAGGCGAGTGCATTTCCATATCTGCCAATCCCGCTCAAAACCTGGTGGGTGACGCTGGAATTGAACCAGCCTGGTCTCGCTTAAGAGGCGAGTGCATTAGCCATCTCTGCCAGTCACCCGTGCTCAATAAAAAACTGGTGCAGGATGTTGGAATCGAACCAACACCTCGCGGTTATCGACCGCGGGCTCGACCTTCGAGCTAATCCTGCATGGTGCGCCGTTCGGGAGTTGAACCCGCATCTGTTGGGTGTAGGCCAACTATTCTGGTCCGTTGAACTACCGGCGCGGACAAAATTGGTAGAGGGTACAGGAGTCGAACCTGCCTAGCCGCGCTAATCTGGCGCCGAAGTGGGTATAAGCCACTGCTCCTCCCGGAGGCCCCTCCACTGGTGGCTCGCGATGGATTCGAACCATCCACGACGGCTTTATGAGAGCCGCGTTCTTCCTACTGAACTAGCGAGCCTTGGTCTTCCCTCGAAAATTGGCTGGCCGGGCAGGATTCGAACCTGCGCATGGCGTGATTAACAGTCACGTGCCTTTCCAGCTTGGCTACCGGCCAAAAAACATCCGCAAAAAAACCAAAAGGCCCCGACTTTTGTCGGAGCCTTCGAGAATCGAATCTGAACTTAGAGTGCTATGGACAGACCAATCCCGAAGGCCGAGCGCGATTGACGCGCCGTCTCATCATGGATTTGGTCTTTATAGTCATCTTCGAAACTGAGTATAGCACGGTTTCCTTGCGTAACATCATCAGGGACTACGCGTCTGGCGGGAACCGAAGAAGTTGTAACCTGCGGATTCGTGTTCCGTAATACACGATAGAGAAGCTCATGGATCTGCTCCAGCGGTTCACGCATGGCGAGATCGATGCGTTCGAGACGTTGGTCCATCAGTTTCAGGACGACATCTACGCCTGGACCGTGCGTATTGTGCGCGACCCAGGCGTTGCAGAAGATCTGACCATGGAGACTCTTTGGCGCGTCTACCGCGCCCGGCATCAGTTTCGCCCCGATGACAACTTCAGTGCTTGGGCACGGCGGATCGCTACCAACTTGGCGATCGACCATTTGCGGCGCAACCGGCCGGAACAGAGTTTTCTGGCCGAGCCTCGAGGAGTGCCGCAGGCTGATCCTGTGGTACAGCGCGAAACCCAGGAGAGAATCCAGCAGGCGTTTCGCCGTTTGCCGGCCAAGTTGCAGGTTGCGGCAACGCTCGCTCTGGTCGAGGAGCTACCGTACGGCGAAATTGCCAACGCCCTAGGAACGTCAGTAGGCGCAGTGAAGCTGCGCGTGTTTCGAGCGGTTCGCATCTTGCGCAAGCGCTTGAGCCAGGCCGGAGTCAGGCCGGAATGATAGGACATGAGGACAAGTACATGACCGAACACGATGACCGCCAGATTCGCGATGCACTGAAGCAAGCCTTTCCGCCAGTCAACACTGGGCTTCGAAGGGACCTGTGGCCGGACGTTTTGCGCAAACTCGACCTTCGCCCCGTTCGTGTGCCCTGGTATGACTGGGCCCTGGTTGGCCTGAGCGCCGCGATGATCTTAGCCTTTCCGCGGCTGGTTCTTGTGTTCGCGTACCACCTGTAAGAGGAGGGATTATGAGCAACCATCCATACCTGCGCGCCTACATGGCGGGGATCTCGGTGCCGACGCCGCTTCTGCTGATCCCCCTGACGGCGTTCTTCCTGGCACGATTCGTATACAACGTCCCGGTTCCGGTCGAGCGAGTCATCCTCTTTCCGATGGCGATCATCCCGAACCTGTTCGGCGTCTGGAACATCCTGCACCTGGCTTCTCGCGCGACTACACGCCTGCCGCTCGGGGTTCACGGTGCTATTTTGCCCTTCATCATCGCCCCGGCGGGATTCCTGCTCGGTCGCGGCCTGGGCTTCCTGCACACCACGCGCTACGGCTTCACTTATTTCGGAGTGGTGGAGATCCACTATGCGTTTCTGGCAGTTGTGTTTCCTTTCGCGCTGATCGTCTATTACCTGGTTTGGAAGTACCTGATCGGATTCTGCAATCGAGTTGCAGGGATATCAGAGTAAGTAAAGCTTGTGAGCAAAATGGAGGACTTATGACAAGCGTGCATTCTGAAAACATGCCGGGAGTCCCACATGAACAGCACTGGCCAACAGCATTGGCCGCGCTAGCCGTAGGCACAGCATTTTTCTCATTGTGGTTCTGGCTCCTTCCGCAGTGGCTTGGATTCCACGTCGAAGCGGGCGCAGCCCATTGGCGCTGGCTCGCCGCACTCCCGTCGGTATTGGGATTCGCAATCGCCCTGCGTTGCGTTTGGGATTTTGGCTGGACTGGACACGGCACTCCGGCACCGATCGCGCCACCGCAGCGCTTGGTAGTTGTAGGCTTCTACCGCCACGTCCGCAACCCCATGTACGTGGGTTTCGCAGTGGGGTGGATCGGGCTGTGGATCGTCTTCGGACACGCTAACCTACCGGCGATTGCCGCCGTCGCGGCAGTTGCTCTCGGCGTGCATCTGTTCGTAATTCTGTATGAAGAACCGACGCTCCGCCGGAAATTTGGCGCTGAGTACGAAGTGTATTGTCGGAACGTGAGCCGCTGGTGGCCTCGCTTGAAAGGCTGGGACAAATCAGAATAGAAGGTCAAAACTGGATTGGGAAGCAAGCCGCCCATGGGCGTGGTCGCGGACGGCTCGCCAGAGCTCGTGCCTGCGGGATTGGCCTCACGAGCGGCTGCAGGACAAGATACTAACATGCTCGCTGTCTATGCTTGCTTTGAGACCCAGGACTGACGACAACCCAACTATCTCTTTTGAACTTCACCCAGAACGGGTTTTATATCGATGACAGGCGTCCCATCGATGGCTTCCATTGGACCGATTCGCAAACGCTTCTTGTTTATTTTGCGGACGGTGACTCGATGAAGGCCGATCGGATTGGGCCGATCCGGGGATCGGGTCGCGAACACTCCAGTAAGCCGTCGCTTCGGGTCTGACCGCGGATGAACTTTGAGAGTGTCTCGGTGTGCCCGGTGTAACCAGGTCAAGACGATGAGTTCGTCGCCTACACCGATTCCATCCAGGGCCTGCGTGGCAAACGGATGGACTTCAAGCCACACATCCGGAGCTCCCTCCGAACCCTGTTTGGGTGCTTTGCTTCGTTCCTTGAGACTTGATCGGATCACCCCGATCGGGCGAAGTTCAAAGGAATTCTTCGTCTGTGCTTTTCTTGTTTGCCTTTCAGTCATGCTGCGCGTGTAAGCCAACTCTCCATAGTCGCTGCATCTACCAGCCCTGCCTGCTGGAACTGAAGCTGTCCTCGCGAAAACACCGCGAAATTGGGAATGCTGCGCACGTTGTATTGTGCTGCTAGTTGTGGAAACCGTTCAGTATCCACTTTCAGCACGATTGCGCGACCCGCGAGGTTGTGCGCGGTTTGCGCCACGTGAGGCGTCGCCATCCGGCACGGCCCGCACCAGGAAGCCCAGAAGTCCATCAGAACAGGAACCTTGCTGTCGCGAATGATCTCGTTGAACTGCTCTTCGTTGACTTCGATCGGTTCGCCTATTGCCGGCAACTCCGCCTTGCAGGCACCGCATTTACCAACATCGGAAAGATGCTTGGCGGGAATGCGATTGGACCTACCGCAAGAGGGGCAATTTCGAATCAGCGGCATGGATCTATTCTAGGCCAGCCTTTGCGCCCAGGGCTTCCGGTGTTTTTCTGTGCCTGTGTCAGGAAGAAGGGCACTCTTTTGTTCTTCCAGGATCCTCTTAGACGTGAATGCAGCCTTTGAGCGGCGCTATGGCCATTCACGGGCTGAAGTGCTAGGCCGGATGGTCCACGAACTGCACACGTGGTGTGATCCAGCCGATCGGATGTTCATGACGGAGCAGTTGCGGCAAGGACTGGCCGTGCGAAACCGGATTACCTGGCTTCGCACAAAATCGGACGAGGTCAAGCTCACCGCCTACTCGGCCGACAGAATCCACTTCGACGGCCAACCCTGCGCTCTTGCAGTGTCTGAAGATCTACCGGAGTTCGATAGCCGCAAAGCCAATTGAATAATGCCTGTACGCAGAGAGGGTGGTGAACAGAGCCGGGGTCCCAGCAATCCTGACGTGAAATCCTAAAGCAAGCCGCAAGAGGAAGTTCCGAGCCACAACTATGCGGGTGGAAGTCGCAGCGAGTGCGGCAAAGCCGACCCCGTTTGACCGAAAGGCCCTTCCGTTCTAAAAGAGCCCAATAACTACGCGCTCCAGCCCGCGGCCGTCTTAACCGGGTCGCCACCGCGCGCCCGCAAATCGCGTCCCAGGTCTGACGTGCGTCTCTCGCGGATCACGAAGATCCCGCGACGATGAGGACTCCATGTCAACCCAGCCAAGTTCGACAAACCCCGCAGAAACGTCAATGCAGAGTGGGCACAAGCTTGAGGGTCTGCTCGATATCACAAGGGCCGCGAAGGTGCTCGGAATAAGCCCCAAAACGCTGCGCGATCACGTCCTCCACCGCCGTATCGACTACGTAAAGGTCGGTAGCCGGGTGCTCTTCCGCCCAGACCGGTTGGTGGAGTTCATTGAGCGGAATACCGTTCATGCCCTTCAATAGGGTTGTCGGCTAGAATGGCGGTGCTCTGACTCTGGAAAGAAGGAGGAATGAGGATATTCAAGCCGAATGGCACGAGCTTTTGGCAGTACGAGTTCGTGCTTAACGGAAAGCGGTACCACAAAAATGACGAATGAGCGTGAGGCGCTAAAGATCGCCAACGCGGCATTCACCGCGCTGGTGAAAGGCGAGGCAGGCATCGGGGAACCGAAGTCCGCGCCGACGCTGCGAGCATTCCGGGAGGACTTCGTCACAGCAGTCCAAGCGGAAAAGCAAGACAAGCCAAAAACTGTGCAGTTCTACACGTATTCGTTCGATTCGTTGTTGAAGTACGAGCCTCTTGCCGAGGCGCGTCTCGATAACATTGACGAACGGCTCGTGCAGAGGTTCACAGTCTGGGCACTCGCACGCACCTGCGAAAGGGATGAAGAGCGCACCTGTAGCGTCGCCACGGTCAACCGATGGCGAGCTACCTTGCGAAAAGCTCTTCGTATGGCACGGCGCTGGAAGGTTATCCAGACCCTGCCCGAGATCCCACGACTCAAGGGTGAACGAGAACGGTCATTCGTATTCACGGAAACACTTCGAAAGAAGTATGACGAACTGGCGCCGGAGCCGCTCAATAGCTTTGTCCAGTTCTCATGCGAAATCGGCATCTGCGAGGGCGAAATCATCGAGTTGCTCAAACCGGATGTCCACATCACAGAGAAAGCTGACGACTGGGGACACTACGGCTATCTGCAAATCCGGAAAGGCAAGACCGAATTCCGCAAGCGCAGCCTGCCGATCACCCCTCGCGCCAAGGAAATCCTCACGGCGTGGATGGCGAAATCGAAGTCTGATCTCGTTTTTACACGGGAGGACGGCGTCAGTCCAGTTTCAGCTTTCACACTGATCCAACAGCAAGAACGGATGCGGAACGTGCTGAATTTGCCATGGGACGCATGCGTGCATAGCGCACGTCATACGGCACTCACAAATCTAGGCCTTACCGGAGTGGATGCTTTCACTTTGCAGCGGGCCGCTGGACACGCCAGCATCACGACGACACGGAAGTACGTCCATCCGACGCCGCCGACGATGAAGGACGCGTTTCAGAAAAAGGTCCGCAATGAGCGGCGAGATCGGCGTGCCGCTCGCAAACGGGCGGTCAAGACCACGACGAGTCCATCAATCGGCCAGCCTCCGGCGACGGATACCGTTCAGTGACGTAGGAAAGACTGCGGGACCCCCCGGCAAAAACTGCGGGGATTTTACGGGATTCTAGGCTACTGAGCGCTACTTTTGGCGACTGGCGGTGTAAAGGGTAGAAAACGAAAAAAAGCTCAAACACCGCGAAAATACTGGGCTTGCAAGGGGATAAGGTGGTGAGCGCGGAAGGAATCGAACCTTCAACCTACTGATTAAGAGTCAGAGCAGCGCTCTCTTAAGTTGTTGTCGAGACACGCCTTAACCCCTCGCGGCTCCGAGTTTTGGGACTTCTTGGGGAGTCAAAGTACGCTTGATCATCCCTTTTCAATCAATAACGTAACTCGTCAAGAAGGTCGATCTATTGTGACCGCGCTGTGACCAGCGCCGAGGTTCGCCTCTCTAGGCGTCGACCTAGACACCTCCACTGGATGTTGTACGGAAACGTTTTTCGTGGCGGCGGCAACTTCTTCGTTTTGGGCTGAGCCTGAGACCAGCCGAAATAAGGGCTTGGGTGATAGCGAAAAGTATGGTAGGATTTTCCTACTTATGGCAAGTCACGATAGCACCCTCGAATACTTAACCACTACCAAGATCGGCGAAAAGGGCCAGCTCACCGTTCCTAAGCAGTTCCGCGAGGACCTTGGATTGGGTAGCGGTGCGCCTTTTGCAGTCTTGCGTTTGGGGGATGGTCTCATTCTTTTGCCCGAACAGCAACGCTTTGAGCAGCTCTGCGAAAAGGTGAGTGCTAGCCTCGCAAGCGCTGGGCTGACGCCGGACGACCTCCTGACGACCCTCCCTCAAGCCCGTAACCGAGTTTACGACCGCTTCTACGGAAAGAAGCCTTCAGCAGGCGTCACCCAACGGCGATCTCGAATCCACCGCGGGAAGTGACTCAGCAGCGTAGAATCCGCCTTTTTCTGGACTCCAATGTCCTGACCGGAGGAATTGTCTCACCCTGGGGACTAGACAAGGCCACGCTGTCACTTTGCGCAGCGAGAGTTTGCAGGCTCGTTCTAGCTGACGTGGTCCGGGATGAAGTCGAAGAGAATCTACTAATGCACGCACAACGTCTGCCTGCGCTCGACGCAGATCAACTGATCGAGGATTACCGGGTTCTCCTCAAACTCACCAACCCCGAAGTTGTTGCTTACCCTGACAAAGACATGGTTCGATCAAGTCGTCATTTAATTCGCCACGCTGCCGACGTCCCGGTCCTCTTGTCGGCCATCACTAGCAAACCTGATTGGCTACTCACTCACAACACCAAGCACTTCACGAAAGCCGTCGCTGAAAGGACATCGCTTCGGATTGCCACCCCCGCTGATTTCTTTCGGGCTCTGTCCTCGCTGTTTCGCTGAACTGGTGACAGTTTGGCTTCCAAGTGGTGGTCCTTCTTGTGGAAGAATGTTTTTGTTGCAGGTTTCGCAGCTTTGTTCAAGATCAGCCCTCAATCTCCATTCTGCCCGATCGCATGAATTCCAATAAGCTCTTCCCGCGGTATCGGAGCGTCTGCTGAATGCTCAGCAGCGTGGCGAATTCACGGGTACCCTTGGGTGTGCTCGTATTGATTACGTTTCGCAAACGTGTGAAAGCACGCACGGCATGCTCCGCATTATTGTTGTTCCATGGCACACCGTCGTAATTGAGGAATGTAAACAGCTTATTCCTGTTTTTTTCTATTCTCTTCTTGAGCGAAAGCCCGGCCTCCGTTGTGCATTTCATAGCGACAACGTGCTCAACGAATTCTTCAGCTGATCGTCTGTGTTTGCTAAGATGTCGCACCTTCAGCCCGTGCGTGTCTATAGTCTCGACGATCTCGCGTAGCAGTGTGCCAAATCGACTGGCGATGACCTTTAACTCGTGATCGAAGGGATTCTTGCGCAAGTCCTCGTTGATGTCGCGCATCAGATGGATCAGGCATTTCTGCTGAGCGCACGGTGCGGAATCATACGCGGCGTAGAAGTCCGAAAGAGTACCCCTCTGAAACCATCCAGTACATCGTTCAGAATGTTCGCCTCCCGCGATTCGGCGTACACGTATGCAACTGTCGTCATATTGGTAAACACCCAGACGTAGTGGCCTCCGCCTTTCACGACACCCTTCGTCTCATCGGCGTGGATCAGAGTGCCTTTCGCGATCTGGCGGAGAATTCCGCGATACGTAGGCGAGTACTTTTCAGCCATATCGGATTTGATCTCATGAGCGATCTCTTTCGGCATCGATACATCGAACATTAAGGACACGTGCTCAGCCGCTTTCTGGTTCGAAAGCCGCAATTCGATCAGAAGATAGACGACAAAGGCTCGTAGGTTGGGGCCGTACTTCGAATTTCGCAAATAGGGGGTCATTTGTGCGCGACATTCACTGCATACATACATGTTGTAGCGGTACCGCACAGCCCACCGCTTGATTCCTCTTCGAGTGAACTTCAGGTCATAAAGGACGTGTGTCCCGCTGCCGCGACGTCCGCGGTACATCCATAACCTTGTTGCATGACACTTGGGACACTCTTCTGGCGAATTTTCGAGCGTCACCTCCTGTTCGACCCTTGTGGCTTTGCTCCTGTCTTGGGATTTCCGGATAGTTCGCCTAATCGTCTTGTCGGTCCGCAGGTATACCTTTGACCTTTGATAGTCCCAGTAAGCCGCTCGGTTGATTTTTGCGAATTCCGGCAGGACGCTATCGAATTTACCGAAGGTTCTCTGGAAACTGACCTCCAGCGAACCAACATTGACGGCATCGTGGTCCGACGCGCCAATGCGGATACTGAGGAGGACGTCTGCGACTCTCGCGGCCGCTCGACAGTCGTCGATGTTGTATCTAATCAGTTCCTGCTTTTGCTTGTAATCCCCGCCAAGTTCCCAGGCCCGGCGTAACAGAGCCGCCGCAGCGCCCGAAGCCCGTGGCCAGGTCCACTCGAAACCAAGATATCGGCCGACTTCCTTGAGACTGTTCGAAAACGTTGGGAAATAGATCTTGCCGTAAATGCAGCCGACGAGATTGACCGATGTTTCAATGAGCTGACCGACGAACTTTATATCGGCCGGCGCTAAGGTGTAGCGCTCTTTCATGCGCTTTAGAAATCGCGCCTCGTACGCGCCGTAGCTAATGATCTGCACATTCCCGATCGTCTTTAGCGTTTCCAGGCAGTTCTGCCATATTGCGCGTTCGCCATCCGGTCCGTCGGCCCAGAACGAGCGTTCCACTTTCTCTCCGTTGCATTCGAACCGAAGCCCGATAAGGTAGTAAAAGTCCCTATCCGGCATCCCTTCCACGTCGAGGAAAACAGGCACGCTCTCGAACTTAAGTGCCGGAACTCCAATGACATGGATCTGGTTCTTTTTGACAGCCAGGGCCCTCAGTTTGTGGTCGTTTCTCGCGACAGGGGCGATAAGTTTGGCGGATTTAGCGGAACTCTCGGCATCAGGCCTAGTTCGCTTTCGTCTCCGTGGGCGGTAGCCATAAGACATCTGAGTGATCGTAGAGATGCCCTTTGCATTAAGTTTCGTCCTCTCCCTGCCGGTCATCGCCGTGAGCAGGCTCAAATCGTCGTGTTGGATGGCGAGAGCGCGACACCTCGGCTGGAAGTCGCAGACAGCACAATGCCTGTTCAGGACAAGCGGTTCCGGCTCCCGGCTGCTCCGAGCAGCCCCGATTTCATCAATGGTGTGGCGCGTACGGACAAGGTGGTCTGCAATTCTCACGGTTCTGTGACGGTAGCCATCACCGTAGATCAAGGCTCCTGTGTCTGCCATTATCCCGGTGGCTTGCGACAGCGCAAGAGCGCCAAAACAAACAAGCAAGCTGTCGGAGGGATCAGGCTTGTCCCAGGGTGAGAACAGGACAGGGACAATGTCCCTGAATGGTGATGGTTTCCGCGGGCGGGGGCCTGCATTTCCATCCTGCGGCAGTGCAAGGTCATACACGACTGTTTCGCAGTCGACGTAATGAGTGGCGGTGCCATCGTCGAGGTAACACCACAGCTGCCCGAACTCGAGAAGTTCAACCTCCTTGGTCCCGGCCTGTAGCTGCAGCTGCCGTTTTGCCACCGCCTTGTACAAAGACGATATGCGCGCCTGAACGTCCACAAAGAATGCGTCTGTCGCAGGTTCGCCGGTCGCCAACAGATGGGCTTTCGTCGGACATTTGAGGAATGCTGAAAATATGAGTGCAGAAATTTGGCTGGTCCCATCCATAGTGCCCCATCATGCCAGAGTTTCGGATCATCGAGAGAACCCATGTCGCACTTCCGCACAGAGTTGGGCGCACCCGGGTGGGAATGGTAACAATCTTGGCTCGGGGCTAATGAGTGACAAACGAGTGGATACGGATTAATTCAAAAGTATTCGAAATTTGAGTGAGAAGGCCTGGTTGCGACAGTTGCGTAAGCGTACCCACCACCGTGTTCCCCATCACTGCAATTTCAGACATGTTGCGTTACAAAGAATATAGGCCGGGAGTCGTCCGAAAGAACTCTCAACCCCAGCGCAAACCGCGCGGGCTGAAGCCCGGCGACCCCGGCGCTAGGAAGCCCCGAAACCGGCCTGCACTTGGGTTGGAATCGGGCCGAGGTGACTTATGGCGCTGACCATCGTGGCCGTGATCTTTGGAGTCTTCGCAATTGCTCTGACCGTCCTTCTGATATACAAGAGCACACTCACCATGCACCGGGATGACCAGTTGTTTCTGGATGACACGAGTTCGCACATGCACGCTGAGCAGACGGAATTGTTGGCCAAGGTCAACCGCCTTATCATCCCGGTGCGCGTGTTCAGCATCGGGTCTGGAGTATTTCTGCTTGTGTTCGTGGCAATGTTGATCTATCAGAAGCTGAACCAACTACAGTAGCGACGTACTAGGGTAATTTGGCGCATACTTCCCTCGAACAAAATTGACAACTGAGGAAGCAGCACAATCAGTTGATGGCGGAATACGAGGAACTCAAACGCGAATATGGCAGCCTCGTCCGCGAGAAAACCCGCAAAAAGCCATCATCCTCGCGATCACTGTCTTAATATCGGGATTACACTAATCTTCAGCACAACCGGCCATCGGTACATCCTTGCC
>JBKOUZ010000175.1:0-8156 GCA_046723715.1 Acidobacteriota bacterium
TGCGGCATCCCAGACTCGAACTGTCCAGTAGTATCGCTTTCTAGATTCCAGCGCGCGACCGCTGTAAGCGACCCCAACGGATTCATCGGACTGCGTTTTGCCGCTATCCCACACATCTGCTGTCCCGGCGTGCAATGCGTCCAGGCTGGAGGCGACCAATATCTGGTATGCGGTTTGTTTCCAATTCCGCTCGGAGTTGTCGCTCTGCCAGGACAAATGCGGTGTGAGTGCGTCAATCGCGAGGGGGTTTTCCCGGTATTCACAGCGCAAATGCACCGGTCTCGCGTAAGCCGTTGACGCTAGGGTCATAATCGCGACGAATACATTATGAAATCTCAAGAGTCCCCCCATTCTCTTTCCATGGGATATCGCATGAGAGTGACACCACCAACGCTCAGGCCGGCGTCCTCTAAACAGGCTGTCAACAATGCGCGGCGATAATTTCACCTGCTGCAGTTGAGTGTCAACTGAGGCGCTGCTAACCCAAACGATTTCGCGAGCCGTATGTTCGTTTTGCAACGCGAAATTCACGATTCTCATCCGAACGCAAACCGACGTGGGTTCTATTCGTTTGCTAGCACGAGAGCCGCCGTCGGAAGGCACCCCGGGAATTTTGCAGTGCAAAACTGGAGGGTTCGCCAAATTAAACCGTGACCGCTATGATTGAAGCAATGTAATCTTCGGTCCCGAATAGGGGTTAATGATGGACGCAACCGCCGTTGAGAAGGTTTTTGCCGCGCTCGAAACGTTTCGCATTGAGCTTCCTTCGTGGGGTTTTGCTAATACGGGCACGCGTTTTGGAAAATTCATCCAAGCGGCAGCCGCAACCACCACGGAAGAAAAGTTTAGTGATGCGGGTCAGGTACACTTGCTTACTGGGGTTTGCCCGACAGTAGCATTGCACGTCTTGTGGGACTGTCCACAAGGCATTCATAGCGCGGACGAGATCAAGAACTCCGCGAGCCGTTATGGCGTGGCGCCCGGTTCCATCAATCCAAATCTCTTTCAAGATCAGGAATACAAATACGGCTCTTTTGCCAATCCTGATAGTTCAGTCCGCCAGCGGGCTTTGCAGCACACCAAGGACAGCATCGAAATCGGACGTCGCCTCAAGAGCCGGGATATTTCTCTTTGGTTTGCCGATGGCTCGAATTATCCCGGTACCGCCAATATTCGGCAACGTAAGAACTGGTTCGAAGAAGGTCTGAAGCATTCGCACCAGGCGCTGTTTCCGGATCAGCGCATGTTAGTGGAATACAAACCTTTCGAGCCGGCGTTTTATCACACAGATATCGCTGATTGGGGAATGGCACTGCTACTCGCGCGCTCCGCTGGGCCGCAAGCCAAAGTCCTGGTTGATACCGGGCACCATTACGCTGCACAGAACATCGAGCAAATCGTGGCCTGGCTGCTCTCGGAAAACATGTTGGGAGGATTTCACTTTAACGATCGCCGCTACGCCGACGACGACTTGACTATGGGCTCGATTGATCCTTATCAGGTCTTCAGAATTTTTCACGAGATCCGATTCTGTGAATGGGAAACCGGCAAGCGCGCCGATATCGCTTATATGGTGGATCAGAGTCACAATCTGAAAGGCAAGATTGAGGCCATGATTCAGACCGTCACGATTGCGCAGCAACTCTTTGCCAAAGCGGCTTTAGTCAATGCCGAGAACCTGGCCGCGGCGCAAACAAAATGCGATCTGGTAAAAGCGGAGTCCATTCTGCAGGACGCATTTGCGACTGACGTTCGCCCCGCATTACAGGAGTGGCGTGACTCCAAAGGCCTACCCAAGGATCCTATGGAAGCATTTCGCCAGAGCGGCTATTTGGAACGTATCACCAAGGAACGGGCGGCAAAGAATTCTAATAACGTTTCTTCCTATGCCTAGCGCCGCTCACTCCAGACCTTATTTGGCGTTCGATTTCGGAGCCGAAAGCGGACGAGCAGTTCTCGGCCATCTGCAGTCTGGAATCATCACGACCGAAGAAGTTCATCGGTTTGCCAATGAGCCCGTCGAATACGGAGGATCGCTTCACTGGGACATGCCCAGACTCTGGTTCGAAGTTCGCAAGGCTCTTAGCTGCGTTGAGAATTTCGAACTGGCGGGAATCGGTGTAGACGCCTGGGGCGTCGACTACGCATTACTTGGGGAAGGGGGTGAGTTGCTTCAAAATCCATATCATTACCGCGACCGGCGCACCCAGGGTGTGATGGAAGAAGTCTTTCGCCGGGTGCCCAAAGATGAAATTTACCATGCGACCGGCATCCAGTTCATGCCCATCAACACTCTCTATCAACTTTTCGCTGCTCAACGGAACACACCGTCAATCCTGGATGCAGCCAAGCGGATGCTAACGATTCCCGACCTTTTCAACTACTGGCTGACAGGAAATGCGGTCTGCGAATTCACCAATGCCACGACAACTCAAATGGTGGATCCGAGGAAGCGGGCGTGGGCCGCCGATCTCATAAACAAGTTGGGCTTCAGTCCCGAATTGCCGGCAGCAATCGTCGAAGCTGGCTCTGTCATTGGGAAGCTGCTGCCCGAAGTTGCACGTACTTCTGCGTTGTCTGGAACTTCTGTGATCGCTCCCGCTTGCCATGACACAGGTTCAGCCGTAGCGGCGATCTCGGCGCGAGACAGTACCGCGTTTCTCAGTTCTGGGACATGGTCACTTATCGGTACAGAAGTTGACGAGCCTGTTATTACGACTGAGGCGCTGAGATTGAACTTCACGAATGAAGGCGGCGTGAACGGAACGACTCGACTCCTGAAAAACGTAATGGGACTGTGGATGCTTCAAGGCTGCAGGAACTACTGGAGCGCGCGCGGGCAGTCTTCCGAATACCGCGAACTAGTCGAATTGGCGATCCATGAACCGGGTTTTGAGCATTTGGTCAATCCTGATGACGAATCCTTCCTCCGCGCGCCAGAGATGCCAACAGCCATTGACGATTTCTGCCGAAAGACCAATCAGCCCTGTCCAGCAACATCTGGGGCCTACGTCCGGTGCGTGCTGGAGAGTCTGGCTCTGAAGTATCGCCTGATACTGCGCGATCTTGAACAAGTCTGCGGCCGTCATATGGATCAGATCCGCGTCATCGGGGGAGGTTCGAAGAATCGATTGCTCAATCAATTCACCGCAGATGCTACAGGCAGAAGAGTTTTTGCCGGCCCGGCCGAAGCGACCGCTCTTGGCAATGTCGCCATACAACTTCTGGCTACCGGAGACGCGTCGTCACTTCCGGAAGTTCGTGCCATTGTCGATCGATCTTTTCCAACGGAGATCTTTGAACCTGTCGACACCGACAAATGGGAGCGGCATACACAACGCTTCGAACAATACTGCGAGATGACTTATGCCTGAGATTAAAGAAACGACTCACCTCAAAGATTTGTGGAACGAAGAACACGCCCGCCTGTTGGGGGACAATCAATTGTCCCTCTTGCGATATCGCTCGAACTTGCTTGGGGCGGATTTGCGCATCACGAATTTCGGCGGCGGCAACACAAGTTCAAAGATCGAACTGCCTGATCCCTTTACAGGCAGGCCGGTTCGGGTTCTTGCGGTAAAAGGCAGCGGTGGAGATATAGGCTCAATCACGGACGCCGGTTTCGCTCTTCTTTACCTGGATCGTCTTGAACAACTGAAAGATCTGTATCGGGGAGAGAAGTACGAAGACGAGATGGTCCGTTACTACCCTCTCTCTGCATTCGGCGAAAATCGAGTCGCGGCTTCGATCGATACTCCGCTGCACGCATTCCTTCCCTTTTTGCACGTCGATCATCTTCATCCCGACTGGGCCATTGCCTTAGCTGCAAGTGCCAATGGCGATCGGAAGCTGGAAGAGTTCAATAGAGAATTCGGTCGCAACATCGTGTGGGTTCCCTGGCAGCGCCCGGGATTCGAATTGGCTCTCCTGATCGAGAAAGCCGTAAGAGAAAAGCCTGAAGCAGAAGGCCTCGTTTTGGGTGGGCACGGTCTGTTCACCTGGGGCATGACGCAGCGCGACTGCTATCTCAATAGCATCCACACCATCGATCAGATGGGAGAATTTATTCTGCGGCATAAGGCGAAGAAAGGATCGCTTTTCGGTGGTATCGATTATCAGCCGCTTGCCAACCGCAAAGATATTGCCACGCAGATTCTGCCGGCATTACGCGGAGCAGTGTCCTCCAACCGCCGAGTGATCGCCCATTATGCCGACGATGAAGATGCCGTCGCTTTTGCTGGATCGAAGTGGGCACAGGAATTGAGTAGTCTGGGCACCAGCTGCCCGGACCACTTTCTGCGCACGCGGGTCTGCCCGTGGTTCCTTTCCTGGGATCCTGTAAAGGAAGACGTCAAGGCTCTCAAGAAGCGTATTCAAGGCGAGGTTAGCCAGTACCGCGCTACCTACAAGAAGTATTACGAGGAGTGGGCGACAACAGATTCTCCCAAGCTCCGCGATTCGAATCCGTCAGTCGTAGTTGTGCCGGGCTTGGGACTGTTTGGCTTCGGCAAGAACAAGAAAGAAGCCCGAATCACAACTGAATTCTTTATCAATGCCATCCATGTGATGGCGGGCGCCAACGCCTTGGAAGACGGCGAAGCATCTCATCCCTTGCCCCAGGCGCGTACGGCGGAGCAATCACGGCAGTTCATCCAGTTCCATAACTACGTCGCACTTCCGCGCTCGGAAGCGTTTCGCATCGAATATTGGGCGCTGGAGGAAGCTAAGCTGCAACGCATGCCGGCGGAAGCAGAATTCAGCCGCAAAATTGCGCTAGTCACTGGAGGTGCAAGCGGCATCGGGCGCGAAGTGGCCTTGTTGCTCGGCCGCCGCGGCGCTCACGTCGTCGTCGCCGATTTCGACGAGCATGGAGCGGCCAAGGTTGCCGACGAGGTCGGCGCGATTTCCGCATCTGAGTTTGTCGCCCACACCCGGGTTGATATCAGCTCACCTCCATCCCTGGCCGAAGCGGTGAATTTCACGATTTCGAAATTCGGCGGCCTCGACATCATCGTCAACACTGCCGCCATTTATCCAGTTCCAAGCTCTGACGGAGAGCTCAACGAAGTGCAATGGTCAAAAACGTTCCTGGTAAACGTCACTGGGAACTATCTCCTTGCCCGCGCAACTGAATGGGTGGTTAAGGATCAGCGTCTTCCTGCCGCGATGGTGCTGACGAGTTCCGCCAATGCTGTCGTGCCCAAGAAGGGCAGCGAAGCATACGACACCAGCAAGACAGCACTCAATCATTTGATTCGCGAACTTGCAATCAAGCTGAGTCCCCATGTACGCGTGAATGGAATCGCCCCGGCTACCGTAGTCTTGGGCTCGACGATGTTTCCGCGCGATCGCGTGATCCAGTCGCTGCAAAAATACAAAATCGAGTTCTCGGAATCGGAATCGTCAGACGAATTGCGCGACAAACTGGCGGATTTCTATGCGCAGCGTACCTTGACCAGGCGTCCCATTCTCCCTCAGGACTGTGCCCATGCCATCGTTTGGCTGGCGGGCGATCACAGCGGCAAGACCACGGGACACGTGATTCCTGTTGATGGCGGGCTCTCAGAAGCTTTTTTGCGTTGAGGAGCGATCGTATGCAGCGCATCTGTTTTGTTTTGCAAGTAAAGCCGGAGCGGCTGGAAGAATATAAGGAGCGGCATCGCCGCGTCTGGCCCGATATGCAGGCTGCCCTGCGCGAAACGGGCTGGGGCAACTACTCGCTGTTCCTGCGTGATGACGGTCTGCTGGTCGGATATCTCGAGACCGAGGACTTCGAACGAGCACGCGCCGGCATGGCGCAGCGCGAGGTTAATCAACGATGGCAGCGGGAGATGGGGGATTTTTTCGTCCAGTCTGACGGCGTTCTACCAGACCGTGCCATGCGACCGCTGGAAGAAGTATTTCACCTCTAGCTCACATTGAGGACCTGATGAATCCAAACCCGGCACTGGGTGTGTTGTTTCACTGGCTCGGCGGTCTCGCCTCGGGTAGCTTCTACGTCCCCTATAAAGGAGTGAGGCACTGGGCATGGGAGACGTATTGGCTGGCGGGAGGCTTCTTCAGTTGGATCATTGCCCCTTGGATTCTGGCCTCGCTTCTCACGAAAGATTTGTTCGCCGTACTGGGTCATGCTCCCGCGTCTGTACTTTTCTGGGCCTTTTTCTTCGGCCTGCTGTGGGGTGTCGGTGGACTCACCTTCGGTTTGACCATGCGCTATCTTGGCCTTTCGCTCGGGATGGCGGTGGTGCTGGGGCTTTGCGCCGCCTTCGGTACTCTCATGCCCCCAATCTTTCGCGGCGAATTCATGACCCAGGTTGTAGGAACCTCTTCCGGTCGGGTCATTTTGTTCGGAATCGTTGTCTGCCTCGTCGGCATCGGCGCAGCAGGCCTGGCGGGCATCTCGAAGGAACGCGTGATGTCACCGGAACAGCAGAAAGCGGCCATTCAGGAATTCGATCTGCGCAAGGGGATCGGCGTCGCCGTTCTTTCCGGAGTCATGAGCGCATGTTTCGCTTACGGATTGGCAGCAGGAGATCCGATCAAAGCTTTGACGCTGCAGCATGGGACGGCCAAGCTGTGGCAGGGCTTGCCGGTGCTCATCGTGGTCCTCGTCGGCGGCTTCCTGACAAATTTTATCTGGTGCCTCATCCTGCTCCAGCGCAATCACACCGGGTACCAATTCTTCAATGCACAAATTCGGACGACTCGGATAAGCGATGAACCTACCATCGAGACAGCCGTAGACGCGCCCAGTCGCGAGGTTGTGGAACACATAGGGTCTCCCCGCGGATCCGCTCAAGCAGTAATGGCGCAATCCCCTCCTGCGGAATCGGTGGTGCGCGCCCCGATGCTGCGCAACTATCTTCTATGCGCTCTGGCAGGCACAACCTGGTACTTCCAGTTTTTCTTTTACACTATGGGGGAAAGCCAGATGGGCCGCTATAGCTTCTCCAGCTGGACGCTGCACATGGCCAGCATCATTATCTTCAGCAGCCTGTGGGGAATCGGGTTCAAGGAGTGGCGGGGAGCTGGCGTTCGTGCCGGATCGTTGCTCACTTTAGCACTCTTCCTGCTGGTGGCATCCACGGTGATCGTCGGCTACGGTAACTTCCTGGGCTTAGCGAAGGCGGGACGTTAGGTGGTCCTCCAAACGCGCGGCGGCTTCGATGAAAAGCTGCGAAGATAGGCAAGTCGCGAGAACTCTCTTGGTGGTGCTTGGCACGTTTTCGCGCAATGGAGTCCAGTGGATTGTTTAGCGTCGTCATGAAGATTGCCATATTCCTACTTTGCCTGTTGTCGGTGCAGCCCCAATCGAGAGCTTTACCGCAGTCAGACGATCTCGCAATTAAGTCGCAACAGGCAAAGCAGCTGATGGCGGAAGGCAACTTCGTGCGAGCCGTTCCCCTGTATCGCGAACTGAATCAAGCCGTCCCCAATAATGCAGGATTGAAGTTAAATCTCGGAATTGCGCTCCACATGGCTGGCAAGAAGCGTGAGGCTATCCCGGAACTGGAAGCGGCGGTAAAGCTTGACGCAACGCTGGAGCCCGCTTGGCTCTTCCTGGGCACCACTCGTCTGCAACTAGGGGAGCCCACGGCAGCCCTGAGGCCGCTGAAGATGGCCCTGAGCCTCGAACCAGACCAGCCTCAAGCTCGCCAGATGCTCGCAGGGGCGCTGCTCTCGCTCGGCCGGCCCGACGAAGCGGCGGCCGAGTACCGGAAACTCACGGTGGCGGATCCAGAAAATGCACAGGGCTGGTATGGCCTGGGGCGCTCTTACGAATCTCTGTCCGGCCGTAGCTTCGACGATCTCCAAAAGACTGCCCCTCAGTCGGCATACCTGCTGTCGTTGCTGGCGGAGACCCGCCTGCGTGAGCAGCAACTCTCCAGCGCGTTCTTCCTTTATCGTCGTGCCTTGGAGCAGATGCCCACCTTGCGCGGTCTGCACACGGGAGTGGCGCAAATTTACCGGCAGACAGGCCATCCAGACTGGGCGGAAACCGAAGACAGGAAGGAATCTCAGCTCCCTGCTCCGGATTGCCACATCGAGAAGTTGGAGTGTCAGTTCAACGCGGGAGAATTTGATGAGCTCACTGTCGCTGCAAAGCAGCCGAATGCCGAATCCTTTTACTGGCAGTCACGAGCCTATAACGAATT
>JBKOUZ010000051.1:0-15357 GCA_046723715.1 Acidobacteriota bacterium
GTTGATGAAGACGGCAAAGGCTGCAGCACCTGATCTCCTGCGCGACACCTTCAACGGTCTCCTCGCCTTCATTGTTCCCGGTCCGGACGTCTATTCACAGGCTCAGGCTGTCACCTCACCCACTCCCGGCGGGGTAGATGCGAATGTACTTGAGGCGCTTATCGGGACACTGGATGTATCTGTGCCATTCATTCCGCAGTTTTCCACGACAGTGGCTGCGATTCTGAACAACATTGCACTGTTGGTCAAGTCTTCCGCGCTCTCGCGCTTTGCATCACCCCTTGCCAACCTGAAGTATCCGGAGAAAGTGGCCGTGCTCGAAATCATGGACTCCACAGATGAGCTCAAGTCGCTAAGCGGTGTCTTGCCCTTATTCGTTGCTGCATTGTGCTACTCGGACGCAGCCACATTCGATCCCGCCACTCGCAGCCTTAGGGGGACGCCTGCCGGATGGATTATTTCAGACTACAGTGGAGTGTCCGACGGCAGAGATGAATTCCAGGGCTATTTTGAAAACAAACGGAATGCCGACGGAAATGAATAGGAGCGGGGGAAAAGACCATGCGTGATGTGATTGTCGTTGGGGCAGGTGGCGGCGGAGCGGTTGTCGCAAAGGAATTGGCTTCCCGCGGGTTGGACGTGCTGCTGCTCGAAGCGGGCGCACGGTTTTCAGATCCGGAGAAGGACTGGACTCATTTCGAGAGCGATGCCAACAATCCGAACCTGGGATATTTCCGCTTTGGACCAGCGGACCGATCGAAGCCTGAGTGGGTCCGCGAGATTCCGCAGAGCATGCTGTTTATCCAGTTGGCTGGAGTTGGCGGCTCGACTAATCATTATCAGGGCAATTCTCCACGCGCCATGCCAGGCGCCTTTCTCGGATACGAGGGCACAGATCGAGACGCATATGATACCGAGCACTGTTTCCCGTTCGCCTATCGCGAGTTGATTCCTTATTACGAATGGGTCGAGGCCACGTTACCGGTTCAGACGGCTCCCATGGGGAAAAAGGAAGAAGTGTTCTTCAGGGGTGCGGAACTGCTTGGCTTGTCCTTGCAGCGCGGGAAAGACATCACCAGCGCGGCATTCCGCCCACAGGAGAACGCCATTCTTCAGCCTCAAGGAACTGCCGGAAAAACCACCGATCTCCAGAAAATCACGTTCCCTGCAGCGAAGGGCTGTACCTTCTGCGGGCATTGCTCCCAAGGTTGCTTCGAGCCGCTCGGTGCACCCATCAATTTGAAAGCCAAGCGTTCGACATCGGTCAGCTACATCCCCATGGCATTAACCGCCGATCAATGGGCAAAGCATGGGAAGCCCATCACCCTGCTTGCCGGCGCGTTTGCGGTTCGTGTGGATACAGATGGAGTTTCAGCCCGCAGCGTCACGTGGCGCGTTGGAGCGACGGGCGAAACTATCACCGAAGAAGCTGGAGTCATCGTTCTAGCTGGCGGCACTGTAGAGAACCCGCGGCTATGGCTGAACAGTGGACTTCCGAACTCAAATGGCTGGGTCGGACGAGGCCTGACGGACCATTACGTTGATGTTGTCACGGGCGTGATGCCGTTCGACGTGGCGACGACCAGAGGCCCCGGCTCAAATGGACGAATCGATTATCCAGGCTACGGAATGCTTGAGGTCGTCGGAGACACTCCAGGGTTACGGGCAGGCCTATGCGCTTTCAGCGACGCTGGTGTCCCTGGGTTCTATGACAATGGACTGCCGAGCGGCCCCTCCGGTGCCGATACCGTCGGCCGGCTTATTGGAAACGAACTTAAGGAAGCGATGAGCAACGTGGATCGCCTCCTCAACATTGACATCTTTACGGACGACGATGTTGAGGTCCAAAATAACGTAGCGCTATCTACGAACTATCCTCCCGACGAACATGGGCGAGTGCCGCGCATCGAGATTTTTCAGCGCAAGCGCTCGGCGCGAACCATTCGGAACCGCGAGTTTCTTGCTCAAAAGGCCGTCGAACTGCTGCGCGCGCTCGGCGCGAAGAAAATCCATCGCATTAACAAGCCGCCGTTCGTGATTCACAGCCACAGCACGATGCGGGGAGGGTTGAGCGTCTCGGACTCGATTCTCGACAGCAATTGCGAAGCCCGAGAGGTCAAGCGCTTGTTTATCGCGGATAATTCCGCACTTGCGAATGGCATCGGCGGCCCGAATCCGACGCTCACTACGCAGGCGCTCGCGACTCGAACCGCTGAGAAAATCTTTCAGCTGTACTTCGGCGGCGATGCCTGGGTGGAAATCGAAGCTCCCGTACCCTCAACTGATCCGGTTATCACACGTTCTGTTGCCAATAGGACCAACTGATTCCCACAGGAGAACAACAATGCATCGAATACGAACCCAATTAGCCTTGCTTCTGGTTCTTTTCCTCGCTTTCGGCCTGCATGCTGCCGAGCGTGTACGTGGACGCCCGTATCTCGCTCTCGGCGACAGCATCTCCTTCGGCTTCATCGCCAATGCTGGTTTTGCGTATTTCAATCCCGCCAATTTCATCGGGTTCCCGGACTACCTAAGCCGGAGTCTTAGGGTTGAGGATGCTAACGCATCCTGCCCAGGAGAAACCACGGGCAGCTTTCTGTCTCAATCTGCTCCTGACAACGGATGCCGGTTTTACCGCTCACTCGTGCCATTGCATGTGGCGTACACTTCCACGCAAGGGGACTTCGCGGTTGCGTATCTTAAAGCACATCCCGGGATAAAACTGGTAAGCGTCGGTCTGGGAGCAAATGACGTGCTTTTACTTCAGGCTCAATGCGCCAACGACACTTCGTGTATTGAGAGCGGATTGCCCCAGGTTCTTGCGACAGTTACAACAAATCTGGTAAGGATTCTCAGAGATCTGCGTGCCAGTGGCTTCAAAGGGCCAATTGTTGTGATGAATTACTATTCGCTGGACGACACTGATGCAAGTGTCACCGCAATCTTCCAGGCGCTGAACCAAGCCATAGAGACCGCAGCGGCCCAGGAAGCAGCGCCGGTGGCTGATGTCTTCACCGCGTTTCAGCACGCAGCGGCGCCTGCCGGTGGACACGCGTGCCGTGCCGGACTCCTCAACGCATCGGCTCAAAACCAGTTCGTTTGTGACATCCATCCAAGCCAGTCGGGGCAAGCCCTAATCGCGCGCACGATCAGGGAGATACTAGGAGGAGTCCATTGAATCCGTTTGATGCCGCTGGATGTCCGTGAGACCTTCATCGATGGCAGCTTTGCGCCGGCCAAAAAGGGGGATCGAAGATCGGCAAAACGAAACGTCGTAAGGAAACGAAGATCATGGCCGCGGCAGACTGCCATGGTCTTTCAGTGTCCGTATTCGTTGAAAGTGCTACGCCTCACGAAGTGAAGTTGGCCGAGCCCGCCCTCGTGCAGATGGTGATTCCGGAACCTCCACAGACTCTCGTCGGTGACAACGCCTACGACTCCGACAAATTGGACACCAAGCTGAGGACCTATGGCATTGAACTGATCTCCCCACACCCGCAGAACCGCAAAAAACAGAACGCAAGATCTGAGGCGTTTGCGGCAGTATCGCCGACGTTGGAAGATTGAACGAGTGTTTGCGTGGCTGCAAAAGCTGCGCAGGTTAGTAGTCCGTTATGAACGATATGCCCAGAACTTTCTGGGAATGCTTTACCTCGGCTGCTGCCTGATCTTACTGAAGCAAATATGAGATGGCTTGCAGTCTTGCTTGTCCTTTGGAACGCGCTCTCACACTCAGGCAATCCGAATAATTGCGATCTGCCGCCGCCGAGAACGGCCTGCCGAAGTGATGCTACCAGCGGACTCTATCCGACCAGAGCACTGCATGCGGCGGGGTAGCTGGTTCCGTTCACGATAACTCGCGAACGGAACCAATCACATCAGGCAGGCATCTGCGTGAGAAAATTCTCCCAGTTTGGCGGATCCCGGAATCAACGTATCGTGGAGCTTACAAGGCGCCGAACCAGAAGAATCGTCTGGTCATCCCTCTGTTGCCCGTGCCGCTGAACGCCAGCCCTGAGCTCAGCCGAGATCTCTCTCAGTTCTTTCCTTCGTGCAGCCCGGACGATTTCTTTGATCCGGGCCATCCCGAACTCACGATCTCTGGAGTCGACAGTTTCTGGAAAACGGTCGGCGACGACAGCGAGAAGGTCACCGCACTCAAATCGAAAAGTGCCGGCTGCCAAAGGTTGATCGGGCAAGATGCCCAACGGGAGGTTTGCAACTGAGCGTCGTTTAGTGTCTCCATCGATGCACGGTAGTGCAAAAGCGGCACATATCCCGCCAGATGAGAACGCGAGATCGGGACCGCCGTTACAGCTGGAAGAACAAGGGAAACAATACGTATCCGCTGATGATGAAGGTGATGGCACCGCCAGCGTCGAGGCGGAGTTTGTCGTTGAGTGCTGCAGAATCCACGGGTAACAATGCCTTAGTGACGTACGCACGACCAACAGTTCACCTGTGGATAATGTGCACGCGGGCTTCATTGTCGCTGCGGCACAGGAGCGGATCGGGCTTGCTCAATTGCCGGTAGGCGTCACGCGGTTCCGCGTGACCTTTACAAGTCCCGGGATAATCTGCGCGCTTGATGACGAACTTGGGATGAAGGGTACGGCTCAGACCGCTCCAGAGCAGATACAGAAGCCGACGCAACAACAACCTAACACCGAGTCTCCGAACGAGAGGCCGTCCGTTCTCGGGGCGCGAGGCGGATTGTGCGAAGCATCCACTTCGGGCAGGTGCTCGCCCAAAGGACCGAACGGTATCTTGACGGGATCGATCAGCAGTGAATGATTGCGTCGGCATCGGAGCGAACCTTTAAGCCGGCCGCGGCGGTTCTGGAAACGTTTTGGACAATTCGTGCAGGATCTCGTCTTTCGCCTTCCCATTCTCGGGATGGTGGATCATCAGTTAGGAACCAGACTTCCCGCCGCAACATAGGCGAGTGCGATGAATCCAAAGCTAGCGGCAAGCGAGTGGGTTCGGTCATTCAGAAAACCTATCACGTACGGTCCAGCGAACCCACCGAGTTGCGAGACCGAAGTGATGAGCCCGAAGGTGGCGGCTGCCGCCGACTCAGTCAGAATCATGGGGCTCAAACGCCGCCCCTGCTCCGCCTTCTCTGTCGCAGCTTTGAACTTAGCCCAGCGTGTGTCAGGCTAGCATCAGTTCATTTGAAAAACTGCTCACTTTTGAACTAGTCGTGGGATGGGTGCCAGACTGATGTAGTCGTTTCCCATGTCCTCATTTGAACGGACCAAGTTCAGGAATGCTTTTTTCTCTGCGGAATACGAAAGGAGCTCGTAAGCGCGGGCATCAGGATCGCCGACGAGTGCCAGGACACGAGTGTTGGTCAGTTGCGCGTGGCCAAAGAGATAACCGACGATGTTTGCGCCAAACGCTCGGCCTTCGGGATTATCGCCAGGCCAAGAATTCGATCCTGCAGAGCCAGTCATCTTCACTTTGCCAGTACGGTTCAATCGCATTTTACCGGTTCATACGCAGACCGCTTAGTCTCTACTATTCAAAATTCGTTGCGGAAACTCGTGATACAACGACTCTCGCCGTGCCTCGAAGGACTTTCAGGTCGGCGGCACCGCACTACGGATTACGCTACGGTTCTGTTCTCGCTTCCGGGAATTTCCAACGACTTAGAGGTCGTCCGCCTCTTGTAAGTCCTTTAAAGTTGTAAATGCGCCGTTCTTTCACGGCGTAAACACGGGTTCAAATCCCGTCGGGGACGCCAACCTTTCAACAACTTGCATTGACTTAAGTTTTAGTGCGCTACGGTAATCACGAGTCAAAGCAATCTCGTCCCAAAGAACCGAACGAAATGCCGAGCTGAGAAGTGATGAATTTGAAGGAGATGAACCAGCGCAAGAAGCGTTGAAGGGAATGTTACCGCCCCTTTTGGGGGGCACGGCGAGTAGGAACAAGATGGCACTTTGAGAATCATCGTCGATCATGAGGGCGTAGTTCATTGGCGAGAACCCCTGCCTGTCACGCAGGAGGCCGCAGGCCGACGAAGATCTGGGCCAGCATTCAATTCATGACCCTCAGTTACGCGTCGCATCTATGCCGGTGCCGATTAGCGAGGAGGGCCGCGACCAACTCGCGCCCTCTGCTGGCGAATCATTTCACTTCCTTTCCTTCGTAATCACAGTTGTCGGCATGGCGAGCAAAATCAAAAGTTGGTTCATTTGCGAAATTCGCTGAAAACGGAATCGTGGTCTTTTTTATGAGCGTGGCAGCCAGCACATGTTGCTTCTCGCGCAGGGGGCAGGTTTCCATTTGTCTGATCGTTTCCAGAGAAACTCATGAATTCCCACCCTCCAGTCGAGGCATAACGTTCGCTCTGCTTCACCATGACATCTACGCGACGCGTCTGGCCCTCGACGGTGTTGCCGGCAAACTCCTTGGTTTCCAGCAAGTCATAAACGATCACCGAGCCATCCGGAAACTTGCCGGACTCGTAACCCTCGAGTGCCTTATCGTTCGCGTAAATGTGATGGATTCCACCGTCGGTGGCAAATGCGGCGCTGTGCGGCCCCACCAACACACTCTTAACGTGCGCCCATCTGCGGAATTCCTTGGGAAACAAAGGCGTTTCGTCAGTCTGCGCCGACAAAGCGAAACTAACAATCAGGACTGCGATTGGCGAGAGCATCAATATGGCTTTTCTCATCATGAACCTCCATGTGTGACGCGTCGATGGGAGCAGGAAGCGGGACTTGCCGAGCAGTGAAGCTCAGCGTTATCCCGCAGAACACGGATGTTGTCGCAGAGACGGTCGCCTAGTGCTGCATCGACGAAGCGACATCGCACTTCACGTCTGGGTTCCAGGGGGCAAAAAGACCGCTCGGACTCGGCTTCCAAGTCCAGACGTGAAGAAACCAGAAGCCGATCGAATCCGCTTTAATGAGAGCTTGCCCCATGATGCGCGGCGGCTCATTTGATTTCCAGGCCGAGATCGGCACAAGGAATTCGACGCCATTCAGTTGAAGGCTGCCGTCGGGCATCTTCTCGTAGACCAGCACCTCCGGATGGTGCAAGTCGAGCGTCGTGTCGAGAAGGGCATTGTTCTGAAAGTGATAACCCATCGCACCCGCCGGCTGATGTTGCACGCAGTCAGTAACGCGCATGTAGCCGGCCGCTTCTGCAGCCGAAGTCGTCTTAAACTTGGCGGTCGCGTCACGAACCGTCATGATGTCGCGATCGACGGCCTCGCCAAACCCGCTTGGAATGATGCCAGGCGCCTCGCTCTTGTCCTTGTCGCCAGCATGCGCGACCGGTGCAATCGTGAAAGCAAATGTCATCAACAATAATCCAGCCCACCCACTCAATTTCGTCATCGTCTTCGTCCTTTCGGAGTTGGTTCTTGGCTCCCAGCATTACGCGGATCGTAATGGCTATGCAGAACAGACCGATAGACGTTTTTGACGGAGTGTCCTGAGAGGATGACGAACCGGATTTAGCCTGCGGCGAGTGCGGTTGGTCACTGCGGCAGGCCATTTGGTCAAAAGACTGAGGGGAGAACCGGCAGCCATGGCAGAATGAAGCGGTGATGTTGTCTCAGATGCGTCAGCGGCTTCGACTGGTCGGAGTCATATGGCTCGGCTGGACGATCGCCGGACTCTTCTACATCGTTCAAGACGCGGTGCCGCGGCTCTATCGAGGTGGGTCGGTTCCTTGGAAGTACGTTTTCGTCGGCTGGATGGCGGGGATGTACGTGTGCGCCGCGCTCACGCCGGCGGTCCTGTGGCTCGGCGACCGGTGGCCCATCGAACGCCGTTTCACCTACGCCGGATTGCATCTCCCGTTCAGCGCGGTATTTTCCATCCTGGCAACGACGATCGAAGTACCGATTTTGCTGCTGCTGGGTGTGTTCCCAGCTGCAGAGCCGCCGTCAGTTATCAATGGAGTCAAACTGTTTCTGTCGTGGGGCATCCAGGGTGGCGTCATTCGGTATTGGGCGGTTATCGTGCTGCAAGCGGTGTATCGTTCGCAGAAGCAGACCAAGATTCGCGAGCGGGAAACATTCGAACTGAAGGTGCAGGCATCCGAACTCGCGCAGCAACTCGCGTCGTCACAATTAAGCGCTCTCAAAATGCAGCTCCAGCCGCACTTTCTTTTTAACACTCTCGGCGCCATCGTCGTCTTGATTCAACAGAAGAAAACTGCTCAGGCTGAGGCGATGGTGGAGAAGCTCAGCGATTTGCTCCGACTCACGCTCGAAGATGTGGAAGCCCAAGAAGTCCCGCTCTGGCGCGAACTGGAATTCTTGAGACTGTACCTCTCAATCGAGCAGGTCCGGTTCGAGGATCGGCTGAAGGTGCGCATTGTGCCAACTGCCACGCTGTCTGACGTACTCGTGCCCCACATGGTGCTGCAACCAATCGTGGAGAACGCTGTCCGCCACGGGCTTGGCCAGAGCGAGGAAGCGGTGACAATTGAGGTGGCAGCAAGCAGCAACAATGGGTCTCTTACGCTTGTGGTGTCAGACGATGGACCCGGACTCCTGTCCGGGGCAGCTGCTCACTCTGGAATCGGGCTCGCCAACACAAGGAACCGATTGGCTCGGTTATACGGAGATACCGCGAGTCTCACGGTCGAGCAGGCGACAGGTCGAGGCGTGCGCGTCACGATCACGTTGCCCATCCGGATTGTCCCACCTGGGGGCGAACAATGCAATTGAAAGTGCTCGTAGTGGATGACGAGCCGCTTGCGCGCGAAGGCTTGAAACTGCTATTCGCTCGTCAGCCGCAGGTTGGTTTGGTTTCGGAGGCGCGCAACGGGCGAGAGGCGGTCGTCCTGATTCGCGAGCAGAAGCCGGATTTGGTGTTTCTCGACGTGCAGATGCCACGCATCGACGGATTTGCCGTCGTCCATGCCATTGGGGCAGAGCGTATGCCTCCGGTGATCTTCGTGACCGCCCACGACCAATATGCGATCCGAGCATTCGAGATCGCCGCCCTCGACTACCTGCTCAAGCCGGTCACGGAGGGGAGATTCGGCGTCGCTTTCAAGCGAGCTCTGAATAGGCTACGAGACGTCTCACAGGATGACGCCACACGACAGGTGCTGACGATGCTCGACGCAGTCGCGAACCCACCCAGGCAGATAGAGCGGTTCGCGATTCGATCGGGCGAGCGCACGATTTTTGTTCCAGTCGAGGAGGTGGATTGGATCGAGGCGTTCCAGAACTACGTACGACTGCACGCAGGACCGACAACCCACCTCCTGCACGTGCCCATGAACACGATCGAGACCGTGCTCGATTCCGGCCGCTTTCTGCGCATTCACCGGTCGCATATCGTGAACCTGCGACGAATTGCGCAGCTGTGGTCGATAGCGCATGGCCAGTATGTGATCGAACTCCAATCCGGGCAACGCCTGCAATCGGGACGCACCTACGGCGAGCGAATCCGTGGCGCCCTTTCGAACCCGTTCTAATCTGACAAAAAATACAACGCCAAATCGACGGTGCCATTTGCGAACGACTGGCGTTGTACGACAGCGGAGTGAGTGATTGGACGGCTGCAAAGATGGGCCCATCGCGATATTGTTGGCAACCTAGCCAAAGCCGTACGAGCGCAAGGACATTTCGGCGTGTCATCGCGTCCTGTGGAACACGATTTCTTCATGGGCGTGGGCCGCAAGATTCCATCGGACGTTAACCCTTATCGCGAGCATCTGATTCGGTGTGCCGAGGATCAGCACACCGGGCTTCCACCCCACGCCCCAACGCCATGTAGCCGGGAGCTGCCTCGACTTCAGGATCCAGCCACGTCGGATTTGCCAGAAACGCGGGCGAAGATCTCACGATAGAATTGCGGATGTGACCGCCAAGTCTGTGCCGTCACGATGCGCCCATCGCACACCGCTTCGTCGGTGACATACATCGCTCCGGCCTGCTCCGCTTCGAGGCGCACATGTTCGTAGCAGGTCACACGTCTACCGCTGATTAGCCCCGCCGCAGCCAGCACTTGAATGCCATGGCAGATGGCGAAGATCCACTTCCCCGCTCGATCGAAAGCCCGGACAATATCCAACAGGCAAACATTGTTCCGCAAGTACTCGGGCGCCCTGCCGCCAAGAATGAGCGCTGCATCATAGTCCTCGGCTCTTACCTCATCGAATGCTAGATCTGCCTCGAGCCCATATCCCTCTCCTTCGATGTAGGTGTCCCATCCCGGCTTGAAGTCGTGCATCACAAGATGCAGCCTCCGGCGTGTCGGAGCCGCAACCACGGCCTCCCAGCCCTCCTCCCGAAACCGGTGAATCGCATAAAGCGCTTCATACGACTCACCGCCATCACCCGTGATTACAAGAACTCTGGCCATACTTTCCAACCTCATCAGGAGTTCCGTTTTGTGCTGCTGGCGGCGAACTATTATACCCACAACCGATCCAAGTGGAGCCGTTTGTCTTTCGATCCAGTTCACAACCTAAAGTCGAATGCGGATGAGATGTCCATCATCGAGACGATGTATCCCTGCATGTGCGATCTGGTGAGCGTGCTTTGGTTCTATGCGACAATTTGTGGATGCCAAGGCCAGGGCGCTCGGCAGCAGGGTCGATCACCACATGCGCGTAGTCATCATTGGTGGGACAGGTCACATCGGAAGCTTTCTGACACCCCGGCTCGTGGAGGCTGGACACGCGCTCACCTGCGTCAGCCGTGGCATGAAGCAGCCTTATCAGGTACATCACGCGTGGAAAGCCGTTACTCTCTTAGAGCTTGACCGGACTGCAGAAGAGAATGCCGGGACTTTTGGCGAGCGCATTGCGAGCTTGGATGCCGAGGTCGTTATCGACCTGACCTGCTACAGGCTTGAGAGTGCAAAAGAGCTGGTGGAAACCCTTCGAGGTAGGATCGGACATCTGCTGCACTGCGGAACCATATGGGTGCATGGACCCAGCATTGAGGTGCCGACAACTGAGGAGGAGCCACGCAAACCGTTTGGCGAGTATGGAATCAGAAAGGCCGCAATCGAAGCCTATCTTCTTCAACAAGCAAGAGAGGAGCGATTCCCTGTCACGATTCTGCATCCGGGGCACCTGGTCGGAGCTGGCTGGGCTCCTATCAATCCGACTGGGAATTTCAACCCGGAGGTATTTTCGACGCTAGTGCAGGGCGGCGAGATATGCCTTCCGAATCTGGGACTGGAGACGGTGCATCACGTCCACGTCGATGATGTGGCGCAGGCTTTTATGAGAGCGATGGAGGGGCGCAACGTTGCTCTGGGTGAGTGCTTTCACGTCGTATCCCCAGCGGCGATGACACTACGAGGTTACACCGAACGCATGGCGCAGTACTTTGGCAGACCAGCCCGCATGAGGTTCCTGCCGTGGGAGGAATGGAGGAAGGGCGTTACGGAAGAACATGCCACAGCGACGTGGGATCATATATCCCACTCGCCGAACTGCAGCATCCAGAAGGCTCGAAACCTGCTCGGGTATAAGCCCCGCTATACCTCAATACAAGCCGTCAGGGAATCCGTGGATTGGTTGATTCAGAAAGGAGTCGTACGTTCCAAGTAGCGATGCATTCAACCGTAGCCGGACTCGCGAAACACAAGCGACACACGCACTGCCTGCGTCACGTGCAATGCACACGATCAAGACGGCGGAGATTGAGAACGTCCGGCAACTCTGCGGACATGCGAGCATTGCGAGCACGGTATTGCCTGAAGGTCAGCGATGAGTCTGTGTGGGCCGCTTTGGGCTCTGGGGCTGGCTTATAGGTTAGTTGCAGAGTTGGCGTGACGGTCTGCCGGAGAACCTTCAAGACGGGGATACTCAACTCGACGAAGTGATTAACGGTCTCGAAGAACTACAGCGATCTCGATTCATCCGGTGCGGATTTTTCCTAGCATGATGAGCAACGATAGCGACTGACTGGAGAACCTTATGCCAAACAACACCAATTGAATTTTCATGGTCTCTGATCCGAAGAACTGGCGAGATGCCACTGTAACCAGAGATTTCGCTTCACCCGATGGCTTGACATCGCCAAACCACCGCGATCGTTAACCGCCAAACCAAATTCTCGGAAGAGGTTTTATGACAAGGAAAGCAAGCAATCTGAAGCCACGGCGTGAATTTCTCAGGCTGGCCGCGTTGACCGGTGCGGCAGCGCTCACGGGAAACGGAGTGGCAGCCGCAGGGGACCAAATTGCCGGTCCACAAGCAGCGGAGAGTCATGAGGGGGATGACAAGATGGAGTTCCTTCGTGTCAGCGGTCGTCACATAGTCAATGCGAAAGGGAAACAGGTTCGCCTGAGGGGAACCTGTCCGGGCGGCTGGATGAACATGGAGGATTTCATTAATGGGCACCCAGGCGCGGAGCATACTCTCCGAGCGCAGATGGCGGAGGTGCTTGGTCCGGCCAGAGCACAATTCTTCTTCGAGCGCATGCTGGACTACTTCTTCAATGAAGACGATGTGATCTTTCTCAGGAAGGCCGGCGCCAGCGTCGTCAGGATACCTCTTAATTATCGGCACTTCGAGGACGATGCCGCTCCTTTCAAATACATAGAGGCGGGTTTTGCCCGTCTCGATAAAGTGTTAAGCCACTGCGAAAGACATGGTCTTTACGTCATTCTGGACCTTCATTCGGCGCAGGGGTGGCAGAATGTCCACTGGCATTCTGACAACGCATCGCGCATCAGCCTTTTCTGGGAGGTTGCGTTCTATCAGGATCGCTTCGTTGCCCTTTGGCAGGAGTTTGCGCGGCGCTACAAGAACAGGGCTGTAATCGCCGGCTACGATGTGCTGAACGAGCCTTGTGCGAACAACGCCCTAGGCGACTATCCATGGAACGTGGGTTCCAATTACAGGCCCAACTTTGACCGTATGAATGCCGTCTACCGGCGCCTGGTTACAGAGATTCGCAAAATCGATTCCAGACACATTATCTTTCTTGAAGGTGATGACTACGCAAAGGACTTCTCAGGGCTAGAGAAACCCTTCGACGATAACCTCGCCTACAGTTCACATAACTACACTGTGCCTGGGTTTGGACCTGGCCGATACCCTGGCACGATCCATCCGCGATCGGCTGCGGCGGGCACGGCTCAGGACTGGGATCTGGCAAAACTGGAGCGCAACTTCCTCGATGCCGAGGGAACGAAGTTCACCCAACAGCATAACGTTCCGCTGTGGGTTGGCGAGTTTGGGTCTGTCTTTAACGGGCCTGCCAATGAGAGTGGTGACCGGCTTCGCGCGTTAGATGATCAGATTGGTATCTTTGAAAGTCACGAGACGCACTGGACAACGTGGAATTACAAAGATGTTGGCGTAATGGGTATGCTGACACTCAACCCTGCATCTCCGTACATGGAGCGCATCAGCGACCTTCTTCGCAAGAAGGTTGCTCTTGGCACCGACGATTGGATGAAGTGGCTACCTCCAACGCCGGTAAAGGACGCAACGACTCAGCTTGCTGCCCAGATCTGTCAAGTGGTTGGTGATCCGCAGTTGGATGCGCGACTCAATGTACGGTGCATGAGTCAGACCCTATTGTGCTTCTACACGGGAACCCTGATGCAGCCGCTCTACGCCGGCCTCTTCAAAGGCCTGTCCGAGAATGAGCTGGATCACATCCTATCTTCCTTTTCGGCAAAGCGGTGTGTGCCAAACCAAGGTCTGGTAGACGTCCTCAGTAAATACATGGCCAATGGCCAAACCACAAATGCTCTCTCCGGGAAGTAAAGCAGGATGTAGCTGAAAAGGATGAGAATTTAGTTTTCTTGCCCGCGTAAACTTCTCGGCAGATGGGCGACTAGGAGGATGCGGGGTTTTCTTCCAACGGACCTACCGAGGGCTACTCCGTCTGCGCCCGGTGTTTCGATGACGAACACATCGCGGCATTCATCGAATCGACAGTGGAATCTCGGTACCGTTAAGATCCAACAAGTTACATCTCTATGTTGCCCTGTCACGGCAGAGGCTGTTTCCTCGCGACGCACGAAACCTCCTACGAGCCATCAGGACCGCATTCGGTTCCAGCACAGAGAGCTGATGCAATCAGCGTTGCACGGCTCACAATGTCTTCAGGCAGGACTGCCACCAGCGGACGAGCATTCCTAATCTCTTCAGTCGTCGGCGACATGAAATCGTTCTCGATGTAGTCGTTCCCCATGTCTTCATTCGACCGAACCAAATCCAGGAACTTGTCTTTGTCCCTAGGCGTCGAAAAGGAAAAAAGGAGCTCGTACGCGCCAGCCTCAGGATCGCCGACGAGTGCCAGAGTGCGCGCATCCGTCAGCTGTGCGTAGCCAAACAGCCGACAATGTCTGAGGCAAACACTCGACCTTCGGGGTCATTACTATGCAAGAATTCGATCGTGCAGAGCCAGTCATTTTCATCTTGCCAGCACCGTTCAATGTCGTGTTGTTGGTTCATAACTTTCAGTCTCGTTGAATCTCGATTTTCCAGAATTCGTGGCCGAGACTCGCGGTACGAGCGGTTGTCACAGTGACTGGATTCCAACGCTCATGTCGGCTGCACCGCACTACGGTTTACGCTACGGTTCTGTTCCCGCTACCGGGAATTTCCAACGACTTAGAGGTCGTCCGCCTCTTGTAAGTCCTTTAAAGTCGTTTATGCGCCGTTCTTTCACGGCGGTAACCCACATCCGAATCTCTGCGAAGTTTTCCCGGCTCATCGCTTCTCGCGCCGTCTTTGTAGTGTGCTGTGGCAGGAGTTATCAATTTCTCGATGAAGCATCGAGTACGGATGAGCGGTGCAACGGTTGCTCAAGTTTGCCACGCGGACCAAATCAAAAGTTTGACCTCATCTCGAGCGTCGGGTTGCGGCCGATGGGAGGCAAAAAGCGCTCTACAATTCTGGGAACGTTAAGGAGAGGATAAGAAGTGGCATGCGGCTCCGTTTTGTATCAAACAACGTCCGCCGACACCGTTTGATATCAGTCAGTTATCTCGTTGTTGCTCTATCACTGCAATGTTCTGGCGCATACAATCGACTAGTCGACTGACTTTCGAGGCGGCCCGTAATGCGTCGATAAACACTTCTACGTCAATGGCTTAGAGTTTTGAAGGGTGCAGGAAGGGTGCAATAAAAAAGCTCGTAGCCATTTTCGTCACGGATGGTTCTCGAAAGCCGTTGCCGAATCTCGCCCCTGGGCGCCCGTTTCGGCTGGGTGACAGCTCTTCCTCGCGCGCGTTTGCGCGAAATCGAAAGCTGAACAACAATTCCAGCGCAGAAAGCAGGTTTTATGGCACGCGGACGCGCGCGTTATCAAAGAGGCAGGGTAGTCGCCACCGAGGCGGACGGCTGGGAAATCCACTACAACGTCTACCTGACCGATCGCACGACCGGCAAGGTGAAACG
>JBKOUZ010000022.1:0-21176 GCA_046723715.1 Acidobacteriota bacterium
ACCTGAACGCTCGAAATTATCCGTGGTAATACAGATGCTCAAGCAAATCACCTCACAAAACCTGGACCGCAAACATCTTCCGCGCTTTTGGCAGGTCCGCTATTACGATTTTCCTGTCTGGAGCGAGGCGAAACGCATCGACGAGGACTGGTGAAGGCCCCGGAGGATTGGAAATGGAGCAGCTTTGTTCACTATGCAACGGGCGCGGAAGGGATTGTGGAGATCGAATCGCAATGGACAGCGCGCAGGCGAGAACAACTGGGTGTCGTGCTCCTGGCGAGAGCCCACCCTCCCGCCAAGAACGCGGGAAGGGTGGGGCAATCCCGATCTGAAACTTGACCACCGAAAGTAGACAGAGAATCGGCAGTCGGGGTGAATGATTCTTATTCCAATTCTTCGAGCGTTCTGGCGAGAATACGGAGAATACCGAGACGGACGTTTGGAGTGCACCGAGGAGTGCACCCCTGCTGGGCCGATCCAGCGTTATGCGCCCAGCGCCGCGTGATCTGCCATGCGTTTTTTGTTGTAGCGCAGGGCTACGTTCATGAAGACACTGCCCAGCGAAGTCTCAAACAAGATCATCAGCGCTTCAGTGTCTTCGCTGGTCTTGTCTCCTTCCTGCGCGGTGAGGAGGAGCGGCGGATGCACGCGGAAGTGGAAACCCTGGTCGTTCAAAGCGGAAACGGCATTGCCCACAACCTGGTTGGCCAATTCGAAGATGGTTTCCTTGATCAGTTCGTCGGACTCGGGGAGGTCGGTTCCGGCGTAGTGACTGGCCACCTTGACCGCAGTCTGGGGTTCGAGGTCGAGAATGATCCGCCCTTCGATGTCGCCCGTCAGCGCGATCATGCCCGCCACGCCTTTGCGGCGATAGGCATCCTCTTCCATGGTGAGATTGCCCACCTTGGTCGTGCCCTGCAAACCTTGCGACAACACGGCGTCCGCCGCGTTGATGAAAGGCTGGATCAATTCCATCTTCATGAACTTATGCTCCCGCTCCTGCGGCGTTGGCAACAGATCCGTCTTCGCCCAGCACGTACTTGATCACCTCGTAGAGCACTTCGGGTTTCACAGGTTTCTGCACGAAATGGCGAGCGCCCCGCTGCAGCGCGGCCACGATGTTTTCCTGGTATCCCACCGAGGAAACCATCACGATGCGCGCTTCGGGATGCTGTTGCACAATCCGTTCGGCCGCCTCGATCCCTTCCATCTGCGGCATGGTGATATCCATGAGCACGATGTCAGGATTGGTGCGGTCGAACTCGCTGATAGCGGTCAGGCCGTCGCCGGCCTCGGCTGCCACCTGCCCGCCAAAACTTTCGATCATGCGGGCTAGATTCTTCCTCGCAAATACGGAATCGTCGACGATCAAATAGCGGACCGCCTGTCCGTCTTTGCTGCGCTTTACTGGTGCAAACTGCTCCATACAGACCTCCCCTTTCTACTGCAATATCACGACCACTCGGGCCCAAGACAGATAACGCTGGTCACAAGCTTCCGTGTCCAATCCCTTAATTTCCGGCGCGCACTGCGCGACTGCCGATTTCGCCGCCGCTCCGGCTGCATATGGCCTGTAACGTAGAGCCCATCACATCCAGGCCGACCACACGAATGGCGTATCCACGCTCGATCGCGGCTTTGGGCATGCCGTAAACCACGCAGGATTCTTCATTCTGCGCAATGGTCATGCCGCCCTCTTTCTTAATGGTGCCTAATCCTTCCGCACCGTCGTCGCCCATTCCCGTCATCAGTACTCCCACCGCGCCGTTTTTGAATTCTTCGGCGACACTGCGCAACAGTACATCGGCGCTGGGACGATGCCCATTCACCCGAGGTTCATCACTCAACACAACAATGTCACCCAGGGGCAAACGCTTCACCTTCATGTGGCGGCTGCCAGGACAAATCAGCACCCGTCCTGCCTGCAACAGATCGCCCGATTGCGCTTCCTTCACCCGCAGGGGGCAAATTTCGTCCAGACGGCGCGCAAACATGTCGGTGAATCCCTCTGGCATGTGTTGCACCACCACGATCGTGGAAGGGAAGTCGGCCGGCAGTTGCGAGAGTACAAATTCGAGCGCCTGCGGACCTCCAGTGGAGACGCCGATGGCAACGATTTTGTTGGGCGCTCCCGACGGCGCGGCAGATTTTTGCGGCTGGGGTGGAATTCCCGTCAGCATGCGCGGCTTCAGCTTGCAGTCCGCCGCCGCCTTGATCTTGACGATAAGCTCGCGCGCCACCTCCGCCATATGCGCAGACGGATCTTTGGGTTTGGGAACAAAGTCGAATGCCCCCAGGCCCAACGCCTTCATGGTCACGCTCGCCCCTTCGGTGCTATGAGAACTGAATACGATGACCGGAACCGGCTGGCGCCGCATGATCTCCTTCAGCGTGTCAATGCCGTTCATCCCCGGCATCTCCAGATCCAGCGTGACCACGTTGGGTTTCAATTCCTCGATCTTCTTCAGGCAGAACGAGCCATCCATCGCCGTGCCCACGACTTCGATGGACTCATCTCCCGCCAGCATCTGCGGAATCAGCTTGCGCATCAAGGCGGAGTCGTCAACCACGAGCACGCGGACTTTCTTCATGCCTGGCCCCCTACGGTTGGAGTCAGCGCAAGCCGCACACGGTCCGTATGGGTCAGCAGCAGGCCCGAGTTCGCACGTCCAATCTCTTGCGGACGCGAATGCGCCACGTGTTCAACCACCGCCGGCAGGTTCAGAATCAGAACGACGCGCCCATCACCCAGGATGGAAGCTCCCGAAACCAGATCGGTCGAGAATGTGTGGTCGTCCAGCGCCTTGATGACCAGTTCCTCTTCGCCTTCCAGCGCGTCAACAATCAATCCGTACTTCCTCTCCCCAACCGTAATAACCAGCACAAAAAGCTTCGATTTGCGATCGCCTTCGGTCGCGGGCCGGCCCATGCGCAGCACCGGCAAGACTTGATTGCGGAGCTGCAGAACTTCATAGTTATCGACCTGATGGACTTCCCCCTCGAAGGTGCGGGCAATCTCCAGCACGGCATTTAATGGGATCGCGTAGAGGCGTTGTTCGACCCAGAACAGCAGGGCCTTGATGATGGCGAGCGTAAGCGGCAACTTCAGCCGGAACGTGGTGCCCTGGCCCAACTTGGTTTCCAGGCTCACCGAGGCCTTCAGCCGGTGCAGCACGCTCTGCACTACATCCATGCCGACGCCTCGCCCGGAAACCTCCGTGACCTGCTCGGCGGTGCTGAAACCGGGACGGAAGATGTAATTCAAGGTTTCGGTTTCCGAAAGTTGCGCAGCTTCTTCCGGCGTCGCCAGCCCCAGTTCGATGGCCTTGGTGCGAATCTTGTGCACATCAATGCCGCGCCCATCATCACTGATTTCTATTACGACCTGATTGCCCTGATGATATGCATTCAGCCGGACCGTCCCCTGCGGAGCCTTGCCCAGCTTGCGGCGTTCCTCGGCGGACTCAATGCCGTGGCTGATGGCGTTGCGCACCAGGTGCGTCAGTGGTTCAGCAATCGCATCCAGGATTCCCTTATCGAGATCGGTGTCCTGTCCACTGACTGCCAGCTCGACCTCGCGCCCGCACTGGCGCGAAACATCGCGGACCATGCGGGGGAAACGGCGGAAAAGTTGATCCACCGGCACCATGCGGATCTTCATCACCGAGCGTTGCAGATCGTTCAGCACGCGGGCTTGAAAGGCCATGGCGTCAGAAAACTTGCCGCGCAGCAACTCTTTCGGATAGCGCTTGGAAAACTCGTTCAGCGCCTGCTGCAACATCGACTTTCCAATGATCAGCTCGCCCACCAGGTTCAAGACGCTGTCGATGCGCGATGCCTCGACGCGCAGAATGTTTTCTACACTGGAAACGCTTTGGGACTCCGCAGCAGGCGCCGCAGGTTGCGACATCGTTTCGTCAGCCCCCCGCTGTTCCTCTGTCAACTCCGATGCTGCGCTGGCTTCTTCTTGCGGGACCGGATTCTGAGTTCCGGGAGCGCTTCCCGGGTACAGGATCTCGGCGGTTACCTCTTGAGCTATGGTCGGAATCTTGCATTTGGCGATGATCTGCTCGGCAGACTGTACGCTGGCCAGAACAAATTCGACGTGTTTCGTCGCGGCCGCGGATTTGGCGTCAGGCCGGACTGCCAACACCGGGCCCATACCGGAGATGGCATTCTGGATCAACTGGCGTCCCGCAATCGGCATCGCGCAGTGCGGGTCAATCTTGACCATTACATGAAGCACGTCCTGCCCACTGGCTTGCGCCTGGATCATCGCCAGCTTCTCGTACTCAGTCCAGTCGGCGCGGGGTGTTGCGATCGAAGCAGATTTCTTTTTACGAGATTTCTTGGCTGCGGGGCCCGAAGTGAGCTCTTCGATTCTCTTGCTGAGCTTCCTGGTCGATGGCAGCTTGCTGCCCTTTCTGTAAGCCGCGATCATCTCGGCAAAGAGGTCGGCAGCGCCAAATGCAATATCGGCAACGGTCGCATGAGAGGCCGCTCCATCCATCGACAACGCATCTTCGAACTGGTGGGCAAGCTCGCTGAGCTCACGCAGCCCGCAAGCAGCAGAATCGCCCTTCAACGTGTGGACCGTGCGTCGGATGCCGCGCACGATTTCCTCGTCGGCCGGGTGCTTCTCCAGCTTCAGAGCTTCATCATTGAGCGCCTGCAGCAGTTCCTGCGAGGTTTCGTAGAAGAGATCCCGCAGCTCCGCGCCACGCTCGTCGGGCAAATTCGTCACTCTCGCACCTCAAGCCGCTGATACGCGGTGCCGCTGTCTTTGTGGACCATCTGGAACTTCTTGGTCAGGCCGAGCAGGCTTTCGGCATGGCCGACAAAAAGGTAGCCATTGGGATTCAAGCAGCGATAAAACTTTTCGGTCAGCCGTTTCTGTTCTGCTTCATCGAAGTACATCATGACGTTGCGGCAGAAGATCACGTCATTGCGCTGCGGAAGGTACTCGGTTTTCAGGTTGTGAAAGTCGAAGTGAACCATTTCTTTCACTGCCTTTTTCACCGCGTAACGGTCGGCGACCTTGTCGAAGTAGCGCAGGCGGTATCCGTAGTCGACGGTCGACATCTGGTGCTCGGAGTAGGTGCCGTCCTGACCCGCGCGCAACACCGAGTAGCTGATATCGCTGGCCAGAATCTCTACCCGCCAGGGAGGCGGTATCAGCGGCTTGGGAAGCGGAAGCTCGACCGGGAGCGGATTGCGCAGATAGTAATAAGCCAGGGCGTCGGTGAGCAGCATGGCCAGGGTGTATGCTTCCTGGCCCGTGGAGCAGCCCGCGCTCCAGACGCGAATCGAGTATTCGCGGCGCGCGCTTTTGTGCTTCAGCAGTTCTTCCAGAACCGTCTTCTGAAAAAGATCCAGTTGCGCCTTGTGGCGGAAAAAGCTGGTTTCGTTAACCGTGAGATTTTCCAGCAGCTTGGCCAGTTCTTCCTTGCCTTGCTGGCTGATCAGCAGCCTGTAATAGGAGTAGAAGGAGTCCACGCGGCATTCCTTCAGCCGGCGCAATAGCCGGTCCTGGAGGAAGTGCGTGCGGCGCTCGTCGAAGTGCATGCCGCACTCCTGGTAGATGAGCGCCTGCAGCAGCTTCAGTTCCGCTTCTGTCAATATGGGAGCTGGTGCCGCCCCGGATGTACTCATTCGTGTTCTCGTTCCCGCCTAAACTCAATTGAAGTTATTGCAACCGCGCCTACTTTGCTGCGGCGCCACGCGCTTCCCCTGGTCCCTTCTTATCCCCGTTCTCGACCTTTCCCTGCAGGCTTGCCGGAGCCAGCAGTTTGCTCATGTCGAGGAGCACTACCAGCCGCCCGCCAACCTTTCCCAATCCGGTAACACAGTTCAATCCACCATCCTGAAAAACAGCGGGGGGAGGCTCCACTGCGTCGGCAGGAATCTTCAACACTTCCGAGGCCGAGTCCACGATCAATCCCGCAAGCCGGCCCGCATGCTCGACGACCAGAATGCGGTTGTGACGCTTGACCCCGGTCTGCTTCTCTCCGAAGCGCTTGCGCAGGTCCATCACGGAGACTATTTTTCCCCGCAGGTTAATGACGCCTTCCAGATAATCGGGCGCATCCGGTACGGCAGTGATGTCTGGCACTCGCACAATCTCGTGCAGGGAAGTGATGGGTACGCCATAGGTCTCGCGGCCCACCTGGAACCCGACGATATGAAGTTCGCGGCTCATGGTCTGGATGCTCCCGGCGCCGCCCTACTGCGCTCCCGCCGTCGCGCGGCGAGCGTTCCGGCCCAGTGCCTCGGCAGCCTGGGCACGAGAGGCTTCCGCCAGAGCGAAGCGATCGATGAAGTCCAGCAGGCTGCGCGACATCTTCGACATCTGTTCCGAAGAGGCTGCCAGCTCGGTGGAGCTGGAAGTGGACTGCTGCACCAATTCGCGCATCCTCTCCATGGCTTTGACCACCGCCTGCGCTCCGGACGCCTGTTCCTCGACCGCCGAGTTGATCTCGTGGGTGATCTCGTTCAAACGCGTGGTTGCGCGCGCAATTTGTGATGAGCCGTGAGACTGCTCGTTGGTGGCAGCACCGATTTCCTGGGCAAATTTGTAAACTTCGGTGACGACGTTGGAGATTTTCTTCAGCGCTGAATTCAGCTCGCCGCCCAGTTCCAGCCCTTCGTTAACGATGGAGGTCGAGCGGTCCATATTCTCCACCGCTTTGCGGGCTTCTTTCTGGATACTCTGGATCAGCTCGGAAATCTCTTTGGTGGATTGAGCTGACTTTTCCGCGAGCTTGCGCACTTCGTCGGCGACTACCGCAAATCCCAGGCCGTGCTCTCCCGCCCTTGCGGCTTCAATGGCTGCGTTCAAGGCCAGCAGATTCGTCTGTTCCGCGAGGTCGTCGATGACTTCGATAATCTTGCCAATGTCGTCAGCCCGTTGTCCCAGCGCTCCAATAATTTCCCCGGAAGAGTTGATGGTTGTATTGATACGGTTCAGGCCATCGGTGGCCTTTTCCATCGTGCCGATGCCATTGTGGACTTCTTCGCGAGAGCGGTTCGAGATATCCAGCAGGACTTTCGCCGTATCCGCTACTCGCTGGATGGACGCCACCATCTGGTCAATCGACGCCGAAGTTTCGCTTACGCTGGAAGCCTGCACCTGCGTGCTCTTCACCATGTTCTGCACGTTCACGCTCATCTCGTGCATCGTGCTGGTGACCTCATCAATGGCTGAAGATGCCTGCAACCCGATCTTGGCGGAGTCATCCGAGGCTCCCGCCACTTGATTGGAGGCGCTGGCCACCTGGGAAGACGCGTCCCGTACGCTGCGTACCAGTCCAGCCAGGCCCTCTACCATCTTGGCAAAGGCGTTGCCCAGCGTGTCGTGCGAAGAACGGGGTTTCACCTCTACCGTCAGATCACCGCCAGCGATGGCTTCCGAGACTGCCGCCATCTCCTTGAGGTAAGTGACCATCTTGTGGAAGGTATGCGCCAGTTCGCCGATCTCGTCGTTGCGGCTGGTGTCGATGTTGTGCTCCAGATCGCCGGTATTGCCAATCCCGCGGGCTACATTCATCAGGTTGGTTAGGGGGAGGGTGATGGATTTTGCTGTGCGGTAGGCTACGGCGGCGCCCAAACAGAGCGCGACCAGGGTAAAGATGAAAGAAACCAAGATCGTCCAGTTGGCCGCACTGTCATCGGAACTGCGGCGCTCCTCGACCAGCTTGTGATTCTCCCCGTCAGCCACATCGAGCGCGTCCGTCGAATTCTTCACCCACGAGGAGGCGTCTTTCTGCAGGTAATAAATCTGCAACTCTGCCACGGTGGCATTGCCTGAGTCCACGTCCTTGCGTTTCTCGATCAGAGGCTGTGCGAATTCCTTGCCCCAGGACTGCTCGAGTTGTTGCACCTTGACCAGCGAGCTTTTCACCATCTCGGAATTGGCTAGCGACTTGCCTTCTTCCAACTTCTCGCTCAAGGTACGCAAGCCCTCATTCATGTGATCGACTTCGCGGGTATCGCCGCTCAGCAGATAGTTGCTCAGAAAGAGCCGGTTCTGCATCATCTGAAAACGCACGGAGTTGGTCGTATCGGCCAGCTTCAATGACGCCGCGGCTGCATCTTTGGCAGCATGCTCCCGCCGCACCGCCAGGTAGTTGACGACGAACAACAGTAGGACCATTCCCAGAATGAATCCAAAGTTCAGATAAAGCCTCTTACCGAGAGTCATGCCTATCTCCTGCGCGACCGCGCGAGTTAGCGCTGCTCGAACTTAAAATCGATGATTCCTGTGCTCTCCGCTGTCGCAGTTTCAAAGCGCCACTTCTTGGCCGCATCCAGCGCGGCCTGTGCTAAAACCGGATGGCCACCCACGATCCGCGCTTCCTTCACGCTTCCGTTGGGCGCAACCGTCACCTCGATCTTCACCGTCCCTGAGATGTTCATCCGGTGCGCTAATTCGGGATAGGTGGGTTGGACTTTGGTCTTGGCACGGCGCACCATCTCGTCGCTCTGCGTAGCTTGAGCGTTGCTTAGGTTTGGTCCCATGGTGCTTCCCAGAGTCAGGGCTAGCACCACAGCCGCAATTCGTTGAGACACAGTTCCTCCTTGGGTACAAGAAGCTGGCAAGCTGAGGCGTGCACCCGCGGTGCCACCCGGATGTTCTCGCGAAAAACCAAAGTAATGGGCGCTATGTGGCTGATCCTTCATGCTTTTCAGCAAATTGAAGGGAAGACTTAAAGCGGAAATACAGATAAGTCGTGTCTCATTCCCGAAAAGCGACCTATACTTCTCAGGGTGAGACAAAATCTCAAGCCGAGTCTCGGGATTTCACAGCAAGGCACTCCCTGCCCCATTTCCCTTGACTCAAATTGAGATGGCGGATACTTTCCCACATAGATTCAAGTACTTGTGAATCAGGACACATACTCATCCAGGTTGGGTGCGGCAGTTGGAGTTTCCAGCGGCAGTTCGATCGTTCCCCCACCGAGCAGCGTCGGTCCGGGGTCCGATGAGAACTTCCAGAAGCTCCTGCTTCGTATTTCCGCCAGCGCAGGAGAGCGAACTACTCCCGGCGTTCTGATCGATTTGCTGTGCCGCGCCGTCCGCGAATCCTTCCATCTTTCAGGAGTTTATTTTTGGAAATGCCACCGCGGCGACGAACTGGTGGGAGAGCACGCGAGCGGCAAGATGGCCGACCGTTTTATAGGCCTCCGTATTCGGCCGGACGACAGTGCAGTGACTGCCGATGCCGTGCGGCAGCGGCGTACGCTCTTCGTTAATCACTTGAATCCGGTGGACTATCCAGCCGCAATGGAGTTTGACGCCCGGTCTCTCCTGGCGGCGCCAGTTGTAGTGTTAAACGAGGTTGTCGGCGCTATCACCTTGCTCCACGATGCGGATGAAGAATTTTTTAATGACGACCTTGCGGCCAAGGCGACAGTGCTGGCCGGACAACTCGGTAGTCTGCTGGAAGCGGCTCGCCTGGGTGAGGTTTCGCGCGAAGAGCATCGCCGTGCGCAGATTCTCGCGGACGTAGCCCAGGTTCTGCACGGGACTCCCGACGTAGACGCCGTTATTGAAGCTTTGGCCGACCGGCTGCGCATGCTCTTGCGCACGCGGCTGGTATGCGTGCTGGTGCGGCATGACGGGCCATTCGAATTGAAGGCGGTCTCCGCTGACACAGCGCAACTCGCGACCTCAGCACGGGCCCGTCACGATCGGCAGACCTTGCGGTTTGCTGCTGATCTGGCGCAACGCGCGGTTTCGGCCGGAGAACCCATCACGCTCTCTATTGGCGCCGATGTCCACTCGCTGGGAAATCTGGTGTCGCCCGGAATGTTGATCGCGGCTCCGTTCCGCAGTTCGCACACCCAGGGCGCCATCCTTATTTATCCGCGGCAGAATGGAATCTTCACTGCCCAGGAACGCGCGCTAGTCGGAGCCATTGTAGGGTTCGGGGCAGTGGCAGTCGCGCATGCCGAGTTATATGCCACATCGCATGGGCAAGCGGATGAATTACACCAGTTGCTCGAGATCTCCTCCGAACTGGGCTCGAGCGCGGATCTCGAACATTTTCTTCAGGCCTTCGTCACCCGTGCCTCCGAGTTCCTGGGTTACGGCCGGTGTTTCATCGCTCTGCTGGAAGGTGATCAATTTTTGGTGCGTTACGGAGTCACGCGCGGTGAATCGCGCCGGAGCGAGGTTGTCTTCCCCGAAGGCATCGCGACCAAAGCATTGCGGGCAAAGGAAGTTTTCTGGACCGACGAGGCCAGTCGCGCTCCCGGAGCCGATCTGGATGTAGTCAGCAAATACAAGGTGCAGCAATTCCTGGCTGTTCCCCTGCTTGGTACGCGGGGCAAGCTCCTGGGGATGTTTGGAGTGCTGGATCGTCTCGACGGCGCAGGAATCTCGCAGGAAGACATCCGTCGTGCTCGCGCTTTGTCCAACCAGGCTGCGGTCATGCTGGAAGCGGCCAACAATCTTCATCTTTCGGAGCAGCACCGCCGGCAGGCCGAAGCCCTGATTGACCTGGCGCGTGAGATTGATGGAGCCCTGCGCCTGCCCGACTTTGCCCGTCGTTTCGTTGCCCGCACGGCCGAACTCACCGGTTCGGCCTGCGGACTGCTTGCTGTGCCACACGAGGGCAGTTGGCACATTGCAGCCATCTCCCATCGGGAATCCGTATCCGCGCCTGTGCTCGCTGCCGATGAGAGCGAGCCCAAAGCACCAGCGCAAATCGGCTCTCAAGGTCTCGTGCCCGTATTACCTGTTGCACACTCGCACGCCTTGGATTCCGACTTTGAGCACTCGCTGGGCGCAGCTCTGGCTGAGTTCGTTGCTCATCGTCCTGATCGCGTGACCACGCGCAGCGCTGATCAAGTGTTCGGAAGAGAGGATGCGAACAGATTGGGCTGGAAAGAGTGCACGTTTGTGACCCTTCCCGGCACAAAGGACGAACTTGCCGGGTTACTGTGTCTCTCCGGCGCAGTGAGTTCCACAGAAGACCGCGTATTCCTGGAGAGCATGGCTGGACATGCAGCCATGGCATTACAGAATTCTCAGCTGTTTACCCGCGTCGAACAGGCCAATCGCCACTCGATGGAAATTTTCGACGCAATTACCGACTTTATTGTGGTGCACGATCAACACGATAAGGTCGTGCGCGTGAATCGCTCCCTGGCTGCGCTGATCGGCGTCGCACCGAAGGAATTGATCGGTGTGAACATGCGCGCGCTCATGGCTCTTACCAGCGATACGGCCTCCTATTCGTGCCCGTTCTGCCGCTCCAACGCCGAGGACGCCGATGAGTTTGCCCACCCGGTATTCGATCGAACCTATTTGGTGTCGACCTCCCGTGTGCACGGACCCACGGGAGAAGGGTTGCAGACGATCCATGTCCTGAAAGACATTACCGACCGGCGCGAAGCCGAGCGGCGCTATCGCGAACTTTTCGACAACATCCAGGAAGGCCTCTTTTTCAGTACACCCGCCGGGCGTTTCGTGGAAGTCAATGATGCCATGGTACGCATGCTGGGCTACAGCAGCCGCGAAGAGTTGCTGCAGGTCGATATCTCGACCGAGCTTTATTTCTCTCCCGAGCAGCGCCAGCAGCAAGCGAAACTTATGCAGGAACATGGAGGCCTGCGTAACTTCGAGGCGACTCTGCGGCGCAAAGACGGATCTCCGATTCACGTCCTTATTAATGCCTTCGGCCTTCATGATCATGCCGGACAGTTGCAGCAGATTCGCGGCCTGATGCTCGACGTAACGGGACTGCGCACGTATCAATCGGAACTGCATCGCGAGCGGGATTTCTCGGGAAAGATTCTCAGCAATACGCAGAGTTTCATCCTGGTGGCGGATACGGCCGGACTGATCAGCTACGCCAACAAGCGTTGGTATGATTCCGGTTTCGATCAGCGGGAATTGCTGGGACGTCCGTTGTTGGAACTGGCGGCGCCGGGTTTTGTGCGTCCTTTAGCGGAAGCAGTACAAAACACGCTGCATAGCCAGCAGATCGACAATCTCGAACTGGAGATCGTCCGGCGCAATGGCGTGGCCGGAAAGTTTTCGGCGAATCTGAGCCCCATGCGGGACGAGCAGGGAACCGTCACCAGCATTATCGCGGTGCTCACCGATATCACGGATTCCGCCGTGCTGCGCGACAAGCTCGTGCACGCGGAAAAGATGGCGGCAGTTGGCCAGCTGGTTTCTGGCGTAGCCCACGAGGTTAACAACCCGTTGACGGCAATTTTGGGCTTTGCCGACCTGCTCATGGAAAATCCCGACCTGCCCGATACCGCGCGCAAAGATCTGCGCGTAATTTTGCAGGAGGCGCAGCGGACCAAGCAGATCGTGCAAAACCTGCTTAGCTTCGCGCGCCAGATGCCGCCGCAACGCGATGCCGTGCAGCTGAATACCATCCTGCGGCGCACCATTCAACTGCGCTCCTATGATTTCACCAACCATGGTGTGGAAGTGGTTGAGCATCTTGCGGAAGACTTGCCGGAAATCGTGGGCGACGCTCACCAGTTGCAACAAGTTTTCCTGAATATCATTAACAATGCTTATGACGCCGTTCACGAAGTAGGATCGCCCGCTCGCATTGAAATCACGTCCGCCAGATCCGGCGACTTTGTTGAAGTGTCATTCTCTGACAACGGTCAGGGCATTACTCATCCCGATAAGATCTTCGACCCTTTTTTCACCACCAAGGAAGTTGGAAAGGGCACCGGTCTCGGCCTCAGCATCTGCTACGGAATTCTGAAGGAGCATGGGGGCGAGATTTCCTGCCACAACAACATTGCCGGACACGGCGCTACATTCCTGGTGCGTCTGCCCGCCGCTTCCCACGCCGTGTCATTAGGTGTGGCCGCAGGAGTAATACAACCATGAGCCTACCAGCGATGAAATCTCAGCCGTTGCCCGTTTTGCTCGTTGAAGATGAGCCCGCCGTCATGGCCTATGTGCAAGCTGCTTTGGAGCGCAGCGGGTATCCGGTAGTTTGCTGCGAATCGGGCGTGGATGCGCTTCGACTGCTCGAAAACGGATCATTTCTGGGCGTAGTTTCCGACATGCGCACTCCCGGTGGCGTGGATGGTGGCCAGGTTCATGCATGGCTCTCGAGGCACCGTCCCGATCTGGCTTCACGCATCATCTTTATTACTGGGGACATCGCGAACGAGGAGACTGTCGCAACCTTGCGCGAGACCGGAGCTCCTTGCGTAGAGAAACCGTTTCGCGTCGCGCAATTTATAGATGTTGTTTCAAAGACATTTGGGAAGGGCGAGTGAATAACAGTAAAGAAGATCAACGGATCCGTCTGCTGGTGGTCGATGACGAGCAAAGTATTCGCAAGCTCTGCTTGACCGTGGCCGAGGCGCTGGGCTTCGTCTGCCTGGAAGCCGAGAGCGGGGAATCGGCTCTTGCGCTCCTGGAAGAACAATCGGTGCATATGATTCTCAGCGATATGGTGATGCCCCGGATGTCGGGTCTCGAATTTCTGGAGAAGGTCAAGAAGTTCCTGCCTCGCACCGAAGTAGCTTTGATGACGGGCCACGGCTCCATTGAGACCGCGGTTCAGGCGATGAAACTCGGCGCTTACGATTACATTACCAAGCCATTTTCTCCGCTGGAAGAGTTGCGTTTGTTTCTTCGCCGCATGGCAGAGAAAGTTCGACTGGTGGAAGAAAACGAATTCCTGCGGCAGCGTACCGACTCAGAAACCGCCGTTCACGGCATCATTGGATCGTCGGCGCGAATTCAGGAAGTCCTTCGGATGGTTGCCCGCCTGAAGGATACGCGCACTCCTGTTCTCATTTATGGTGAAAGCGGCACCGGGAAAGAACTCGTCGCCCGCGCCATGCACTTCCGCGGCGCATTCGGCTCGCGCCCCTTCGTGGCGGTTGACTGCGGATCGCTCGTGCCCACCCTGATCGAGAGCGAACTCTTTGGTTACGAGAAGGGAGCATTCACGGGTGCGCTGAAATCCAAGCAGGGTCTGTTCCAGGCGGCCGATGGCGGCACCATCTTCCTTGATGAAGTGGGAGAACTTCCCCTGGAACTGCAAGCCAAGCTGCTCAGAGTGTTGCAGGAAAAAGAAGTGCGTCCCGTCGGCAGTAATCAGCGCGTTAAGGTCGACGTGCGCGTCATTGCCGCTACCAATCGCGATCTGGAAGCCGCCTACAAAAATGGTACCTTCCGCAAGGATCTCTACTTCCGCTTAAATGTTGTGACTCTCTTCGTCCCCGCACTGCGGGAAAGACGGAGCGACATTCCCATGCTCGCGCACTGGTTTTTGGAACGCTATGCCGCTGGACAGGAGATGCACGTTGCCAGCGCGGCCATGAAGGCCCTTATGCAATACGAATGGCCGGGCAATGTGCGTGAACTGGAGAACTGCGTGGAGCGTGCCGTGGCTCTGGGCGATGGGCAAGTGATCGACCTCGGAGATCTGCCTCCATCCATCGCGTCCAGCGCCAGCGTACCCGAAACTCACACGAAGAAGACGACAATCCTTGACCCGGATTTGCCGGAACGAATGTCCACGCACGAGGCGCCGCGTCACCCCATCTCTACCACAGATCTGGAAGACATCGAGCGAGCCACCATCCAACGTGTCTTCGAACAGGTGAAGGGCGACAAAGCTCTGGCGGGACGCATGCTTGGCATCAGCCGCGCGACGCTGTATCGCAAGCTGAAGCGCTACAACATCGGCGTGAGTTCCCCTGCGTCATCAGCGCACACGTTGCAGTAGCTTAATCTTCGCGCAACAAGCGAAGCGGATCGACCGACAATGCCCGGCGTGCGGGTATCCATGTGGCGATCACGCCCAGAAGAGCCATGGAAACGATTACACTCGCCAATACCAGCGGATCGCGCGGCGTCGCCTGATACACAATGAACGCCAACACTCTGCTGGCTACAATTCCCAGCAGCAATCCTGCCCCCGAGCCGACGGCAAGCAGTTTGAACGCGCGTCCCAGAGCCGCCTGCAGCACCTCTCTCCGTTGCGCGCCGAGAGCAACGCGAATGCCGAGTTCGCGCAGGCGCTTGCTGACTGAGTAAGCTGCCATTCCGAAGATGCCAGTGATCGACAGAATTCCACCCATCGTGCCCAGCACGCCCAACGAGGCGGTGGCTACACGTGCGGGAAACTGAACCACATCGAGCATCGCATTCCAAGTGGCGGTATCTACGGGGAGTCCTGAATCCAATTTGCGCATCTCACTTCTTACAGATGCCGCCAATTCCTGGGGATCACGTTTCGAGCGCAGCAGAAGATACGACTGGCTGGCAGGCGATCGCAGGAAGGAAAGGAAGATCGCTGGCTGGTGCTCTTCCGTCAGGCTGAGATACTTGCCATCCTCCACTACGCCCACCACCTGGACTCGGGTCCCATCCTGCAGTTTGTAGAATCTGCCTACTGCGTTCGTAACCGAGCCAAACATATTGCCGGCAAATTCCCGGTTTACCAGCGCCACCGCTGGAGCTTCCTTATCGTCATGCCACGTGAACTCTCGTCCTGCCAACAAGGCTGTTCCGGCAGTCTGGAAATATTGCGGAGAAATCTCATATTTGAACGGCGTGCCCGCAGCATTCGACGGCCGAAAATCCGAGGCCTCTTCCTTGAACACATTGGTTCTGGTAGCCGAGCCATAGACTAAAGGAGGATAGTTGTTCACCAAGCCCGCGCACTCGACGCCCGGAATACCCTCGAGAGCCTTCAGCATTCGCTTTTGCATAATTTGAATGCTGTCGCCGGCATACCCCGCCATTACCAGGTTCGTTCCCACCAACATCGTGCGCGGTTCGAACCCGAAGTTGGCGTGCAGTGATCGCGCCAGGCCCCGGACGGCTACCATCGAGGAAGTCACCAGCACGGCGCAGATTGCAATCTGGATAACCAGCAGGGCATCGCGGACAGTTATGCGTCGTCCGATTCTTGCGCTGGATCCTGCCTTGACGATCTCATACGCATTCGCTTGGAGCACCTGCCGCACGGGTACGATACCGAACAGGAGCCCACTTACAAGCGCCACCACAAATGCCACCATATAGATTTTTGCGTCGGGGCTGATGGGGATGCGAATGGGAGTCCCGGGAAAGGGTTGCCACATGCTCATGCGGCGCAACAAAACGATGCTGCCGAGTAGTCCAACGCTGCCGCCTGACAACGAGAGCAGGAGCGCCTCGGTCATGAGTTGCCGCAAGATGCGGTTACGGCTTGAACCGAGCGCGAGACGCAAGGCAACTTCCCGGGAACGGTCGGCGGCGCGCGCCGCAAACAGGCCGCCCAGGTTGGCGCATGCCGCAAGAAGGATTAAGCCCGCAAGCAGCATTAGGCCCAGGATGAACTGTCTTACTGCGCTGTCAAACGAGGTTAGTCCTACACGTCCGAGTGCTGTCTTTTTCTGCGAGAATTCCTTGGGATAAGCTTTCTCGAGGTATGTGCCTACGCTGTTTACGTCGGCCAGCGCCTGAGCCGGAGTGACTCCCGGCTTCAAGTGCCCGATGGCCTCGAAGATCGCACGCGAGGTCCCGCGATCGTCCAGGAATTTCTCCCCGCTCACCTGTTCCTGATTGACCAGCGGCATAAAAAAATCCGCTGAAACAAACAGCAGCGTGCCGCGAAAGCCCGGCGGCGCCACCCCGATGATCGTGAACGGATGTTTGTTGAGCTGGACTGTGCGTCCAATAACACTGCGATCGTCCTGGAACCGGCTGTGCCAATAGGCGTAGCTGAGCACGAGATAGGGTGCGCTGTTGGGGCCGCGTTCGTCGGACGCGTGAAAAAATCGTCCGAGATATGGCTGCACCTTCAGCACATCGAAATAATTGCCCGTCGCCGCATAACCATTCGCCTGAAAGGCCTCCTTGCCTGTGTCCAGGCCGACGAATGCGAAATTAAAGGCGGCCAGATCCTCAAAGCTGCGGTTGCGGTCGCGAAGATCGACGTAGTTGGGATACGACTGAAAGCCGGTATCGACTCCGTACTGCGTTCCCCAAAGGCTGTCGCCTTGCGGCACATTCAACGGCCGCAAGACGAGTGCATCCATAACCCCGAAAACGATTGCATTGGTGGCAATGGCCAGGGCTAGCGTCAGCACCGCGATCACGGCAAATCCGGGAGACTTGCTAAGCATCCTGCAAGCCAGGCGCAGGTCTTGAAAAAGTATGTCGAAGAAATGGCCGCCCATCGCCTGATGACATTCCTCCTTGAACTTTTCCTGCGTCCCGAACTCGATACGCGCTCGCCGTTCGGCCTCCGGGCGTGACAGGCCGGCGCGCTGCAAATCCTCGGCTCGTAGCTCGATGTGCGAATTGACTTCCTGCTCCATCTCATCGGCGACCTGCGGCCGGTAAAAAAATTTAGCCGCCAGGGATCGGAAGTACGCCAATACGTTCATTGTTTCCTCCGCTGGCATCCGAGCACTGAAGCCGGTGGTTTACTCCTCGCGCAGCAGCCGTAAGGGATCGATCGATAGCGCCCGGCGTGCCCGAATCCACGTGGCAAACAGTCCCACCACCGCCATAGCGCATACCACGCCGGCGAGTACGAGCGGATCGCGAGGCGTCGCCTGAGCGACGATGAAAGCGAGCACCCGGCTCGCCAGGATGCCGAGCAATAAGCCGGCCGCGGAACCATACATGAGTAACTTGAAAGCCCGTCCTAACGCTGCCTGCAAAACTTCCTTCCGCAACACATCCCGCGCCGTGATGCGCCGTCCAGTCCTGCCGCTCGATCCCGTCTTTACCACTTCAAGCGCCTGGTGGCACTCTTCTTTAACCTTCTCCTCGCCGCCGAATTCGATGCGCGCACGGCGCTGCGCTTCCTCCCGGTCCACTCCGGAACGTTCCAGATCTTCCGCGCGCAGCGCAACGTGGCTGCGGAGTTCTTCATCCATCTCCGCCGAAAGCTGTGAACGGCGAAAGAACTTCACTCCCATTGAGCGAATGTAGGCCAGGACTTTCATATTTCCTCCGGTTGAGCCGCAAGAGCAGAGCCGATGGCGGTCGCCAGCCGGTTCCAGTCCTCCACTTCCTCGCGCAATCGCTTGCGCCCCGTGGCTGTGAGTTCGTAAAACTTCGCCCGGCGATTATTGTCCGACGTGCCCCAGCTTGCTTTGAGCAAGCCCTGCCGTACCAGCCGGAACAGCGCGGGATACAACGCTCCCTGCTCGATCAACAGCGCCTGGCCGGAGATTTGCCCAATTCGCAAAAGAATGCCGTATCCATGCAATGGGCCCAGCGACACCGCTTTCAAAATGAGCAGGTCGAGCGTGCCTGGCAGGATCTGAGCGGAATCGGTCATCATGCCCCCTAAGATGGTTAGGAGAATAGCGCCGCTCTCCTAAGTTGTCAAGGAGAGAGATAGCCCGCCTGAGCAGAAAAGCATCTCTACTCCTGCCCCCTCCTGCCCGATTCCAGAATGCTAGACTCGAATTACAATCAATTCACAGTCGCCTGATCCCATGAAAAGCAGGATTACTCTCCAATCTCCGGACTCACGCGCATCCTCCTTGGAACAGGGTTGCGAAGCCTTTCGCGCGCAGGCGTGGGGAACTGCATTCACTCAACTCTCGGCCGCCGACTGCGAAGCGCCGTTAGAGCCTGAGTACCTTCTGCAACTGGCACAATCCGCTCTTCTCATCGGCAAGGAGGCAGAAGGAGCGGAAAGCCTGGCCCGCGCTCATCAAGGCTTTCTGAATTCCGGCCGAACCGCGAGTGCCGTTCGCTGTGCCTTCTGGCTTGGCTTCACTGCGCTTCTTAACGGCGAAACTGCAATGGCGGGCGGCTGGCTTTCCCGGGCAAATCGTTTACTGGAGGGACAACCCCAGTGCGTGGAACACGGATACTTGTTGCTACCAACGGGATATCGCGCCTTTCACGGGGGTGATGCCGCTACGGCATACGCCAATTTCGCAGAGGCTGCCACCATCGCGGAACGTTACGGTGACAGGGATCTGTTGACCATAGCTTTGCAAGGGCAGGGACGCGCCTTGGTCCGGCAAGGGGATCTCACCCGAGGATTGGCCTTGCTGGACGAGGCCATGGTCGCTGTAACCGCGGGCGAAGTTTCTCCTCTGAACGCTGGGGGCGTGTACTGCAGCGTGCTCGAAGCCTGCGGAGAGATTTTCGACCTGCAGCGTGCCCACGAGTGGACCTCCGCTCTGAAGAGATGGTGTGAGTCGCAGCCGGATATGGTTCCGTACCGCGCCCACTGTCTCGTGCGCCGGGCGGAACTGCTGCGGCTGCAAGGAGAGTGGTCGGATGCGCTCGACGAAGCTCTGCGTGCCTGCGAGTGTTTGTCCCAGCCCCTTCCCAAGCGGGGAGTCGGTGCAGCGTTCTATCAGTTGGGAGAGATCCAGCGTCTGCGCGGTAACTTCGAGGAAGCCGAGAAGGCCTATGAAAAAGCCAACCAATGGAACGCCAACCTCGGTCCTGGACTGGCGCGGTTGCGCCTGGCACAGCGTCAGTTCGGAGCGGCCAATGCGGCAATACGCCGGCTGCTTGGCGAGACGCAACAGCCAGCCCGGCGTGCGGCAATCCTGGAGGCTTATGTCGAGATCACACTGGCCACGGAGGACCTCGCTTCCGCCCGCACCGCCAGCGAAGAACTTGCTGCGATTACCGAGCGCATGAACCTTCCCTTCCTGCGTGCGTTGTCCGCACAAGCCTCCGGTGCGCTGCTTCTAGCCGAAGGGAACCCGGCAGCCGCGCTGGCCGAATTGAGACAAGCCTGGAATCTCTGGTGCGAGCTACAAGTGCCCTATGAGGCTGCCCGGACGCGCTGCATGATGGCCTTAGCCTGCCGTAAGCTGGGCGATGAAGAGAATGCAATTTCGCAATTCACTGCTGCGCAACAAACCTTCGAGCAATTGGGGGCGGTGGTGGATTTGGCCTGCGTCCGGGCTCTGTTGCCGAAAGAAGTCTCCCGAACTGCAGGCCCCCTCACCGATCGGGAAGTAGAGGTCCTGAAACTGGTCGCTGCGGGGCTTACCAACCGGCGGATTGCACAAAAGCTGAACATCAGCGAGAAAACCGTAGCCCGCCATCTCAGCAACATGTTCACGAAACTGGATCTCGACTCCCGAAGCGCGGCAACCGCTTACGCCTACGAACATCATCTGGTGTAACTGCCAATTTCAGGCTTCCCGATAGCTCACTGGCTCCGGCGCGCGTCTACTTTCTGTGTCCGCAGACCATGGCATCGCCACCACTGTATTTTCACCGGCGGAGAACCGGCCTGCACCGGTCCGAACACGACGGGTGATGTGCTTCACGATGCGTTCCGCATCCCGCCCTACTCCGATAAGGGAAGCTGAACTCATCGCATAAAGAAAATGCAGCCCGACAAAATACAGTCCCGGCACATTCTCGACTACGCTCTGCTTATGCATCAGCTCCCCGTCGTGCTTGTCGAAGATTGGCAGATCGATCCAGGGAAAGCCATGCTGGTATCCCGTGCACCAGATGATGTTTTTCACCTCGAGTTTGCGGCCGTCCGCCAACAGTGGCAGGCCATTGTGCACCCCGACTGTCCGGGGAACGCGTTCGATTCCCACCGCCTCCAGATCCTTCGGCTTAACCCGGATCAGCGGCGTTGCCTGGTGCAGCATCTTCGGCCGCACTTTGCGCCCGATCGGAGTGTTCACCGATACGATGTAGTGGCCCAGAATGCGCACCAGGCGGATGAACAGATTTCTCGCCATGAAGCTGTCAATCGGCCACGGAATGTGTCCCGTTTCTTTCCCCGAGATCGCGGTCGAGTGTGTGCGTGCAATCTCAAGAGCAATGTCGCCGCCGGAATTTCCCAGCCCAACGACCAGCACTTTCCCGGGCTTTAGTTGCGAAACATTGCGGTAGTGGTGCGAGTGTAGCTGGACAATTTCAGGGTCGAGTTCCCGCGCGAAGTCAGGAGTGTAGGGCAATTGGTAGTTCGCCATCGCTACCACCACATTTTCGCTTTCAAAGCGTTCGGTCCCTGCATCGATAATGAACCGGCCACCTTCCTTGCTCAGCCGCTCAACTCTGATTCCGTTTCGGACCGGCAGATGAAACTTCCGTGCATATTGCACCAGGTAATCGGCAACCTGGTCCTTGGTCGGGAAACTGTCGCCGCGAGCCGGAAATCGCAGCCCGGGGAGCGCGTATCGCGCCGGTGTAAACAGACGGAGCGAATCCCAGCGGTTCCTCCACGC
>JBKOUZ010000099.1:0-4973 GCA_046723715.1 Acidobacteriota bacterium
ACGTCTTTGCCAGTCTCAAGAAGAAAGGGAAGCAGCCCTACTGGATGTCCAAGATTATGCAGCTCTACATTAAGCCCGTCGCTGCACAGCTTGGCATTCCACTGAAAGGCTGGCACACTCTCCGCCACAGCTATACGACGCTGCTCAGGCAAAACGGAAACAATCCCAAAGTTGTTCAGGATTTGCTAAGGCATGCGTCGTATGGAATCACGATGAATGTTTATGATTCAGCGGTGTCGGAGGAGAAGAGGGAAGCACACAGCGGAGTGATGAGGCTGGTTGCAACCCGTACTCGAACCCGTACCGGGACTGAGGATGGTAGAATGGCAAGTGCTTGATTCCTCAGTGGTCCCCGTCGTCTAGCCCGGCCTAGGACATCGCCCTTTCACGGCGGTAACACGGGTTCAAATCCCGTCGGGGACGCCAAATCTTATCAATGGCTTAGAGGAAATCGTCCTGTTTCCCGCAGGCACAAAAAGGCACAAATTTCACCCGAATTCCGCCGCGCTCCTCCGGAATCACCAATGTTTTCGCGGGTGTCGAGCCTATTCCTACAGGCACAAAAAGGCACAGCTCAAGACCGCGCCTTCAGCCGCCGATTCCATTTGCGCGAATCAGACGGACTACATCACTTTGCGCCTTGCGCTTGTGAAGTGTGACTGCCTGGGTGTAAGTGTCCAAAGTGACGCGGCTCGACGCGTGCCGGAGCAGTTCCTGCATCACTTTGATATCCGCCCTCGTTGCCCTCAACAGTGACGAATAGGTGTGGCGGAACGTATGCCATCCAATGTGTTGGGTGATTCCGACCTTTGCTGCGGCAGGACGGATGAATCTCCGCATGATGCATTGCCCCCAATATGGCTGTCGGCCACGAGTGGCTGGGCTTGCGAATACCCAATCATCCGGCGCCCTATACCGCGTATGCTGTCGCCATGTCAGGAGAGCTTCCGCCAGATAGGGATCGAGCGGAATCGGTTTCTGTGATGCTTCGGTCTTGCATGGCCCAACTACCTGGAAGACGATTGACCTAGTGACGCTGATCTCGTTCGTGAGAAAGTTGATGTCTCGCCACTTGAGGGCAAAGAGTTCGCTCATCCGCAAACCGGTGCCGAAGTCGAGCAGTACAAGAGTTCGTTCGCGGACGGCGAGAACTCCAATCAATTGGCGCACTTCGACTGCACTCAGCACGGTTGGGATCTTCTTTCGCTTCGCGCTTTGCCGTACCAATCGGATTGGATTGCAGCCGCAGATGTCATGGCCCGTGGTTGAAAAGGACGCTCATGAGATTTCTGATCTTGGCACAACTCGACCGTGCCAGCGCCTGCGATCTCAGCCATAGTTCGACTTCTCCGGCCCGGACTTCCGTGACAAAATAGCTTCCCCAGCGCGGTAAGATCCATTTTCTTAAATATCCTTCGTAAGTCACCTTCGTTGAATGAGTTTTCCATGTAGTGTCTGGTTTCAATTCCCGCTGGCGATAATGATCCGTCAGCTCGGACACCGTTATTGGCCCAGCTTTCACCCTTGCATCACGAGGGTTGATATCAAGCCGGAGGCCAACGATCGCCTGCCGAGCTGCAAGTTCATTAGTGAATTCATCAACGGAACCGACGACCATCCTGCGATGTTTACGCCTTCCATCCGGTTTTGGCTCTCGCCACCTGAACTCCCATACGTCCGGTCCTCGTTGGCGCCCAGTTCGGATCATGCTTCCGTGTTGCATGTTCTCCTCGCTTTCTTGCTGACTACGGTATTTTGCCCCGTTCGTCCAGGCAGATCGAAGCGGTTGGCGAGTAGGGTGTTGAGGGGAGGCAAAGAACCCGAAGAGTGTGCGCCGGTTATTGCTTTCCTGCGGCGATGTCCCAGCGGTGTTTCTCGGTGAGAACGGTCATTACCGCACTTGCAGGGCCCGCCTTCTCAATCGGCTTGCCGCAACCTCCCCGACAAGAGCATGCAATTGCCGTTGACCTGTAGCTATCGGGTGATCGACATCGCCTGAATCATGCTTTGTCTTCCTGTCGAACTCAGCAATGCGGCCCCTGGTTCGAGTCAACTGCAACGCTGCCGCCAATGGCAAGGAGACTGCCGCGCCGCCAGAACAGCGTGGAGTCCGGCAATGTGCGATCATTTGGGCGCCAAGTAACGGCGCGTACGGGTAGGAGCTTTGAGTTGAGCAAAGTTGACAGTGAGTTTCCGAACCTTGAGGCATCCCTGGCGGAGGTAAGACGCCTGCGTGAAGAAAATGCCCGGCTACGCAGCTTTTTAATCGAGCACAGTGTACGAATTCCTAAGATTCCGTCTACAACTGCAGTTTCTCAGACCCCTCGGACCATAAGCGCAGCGCCAGACGTTCGCAGGTCCGCATTGGGTACGGCGGAACAGCGGATCGAACTGTTTCGCAGCCTCTTCCGTGGACGTGACGATGTTTACGCCATTCGCTGGGAGAGCGCCGACGGACGATCTGGATACATGCCGAAGGCAGATCGTGATTGGAAATCGTATTTGCGCGCCAAAGACAAGGACCGCAAGAGGGTCGATCGCCAAACAAGAAGGTTCAGGCCCCTAACCCAAGACGTTGTGCGTGGTCATCTTGTCGGGGATCATACCGTCGGGATCTATCCTCTTTTGCAGGACGAGACCTGCTGGCTCCTGGCGGTCGATTTCGATAAGAGGACCTGGCAGAAGGACGCCGCCGCGTTCCTCACGTCCTGTCGCGAGATGAATGTGCCAGCGGTTTTGGAACGTTCTCGGTCGGGGAACGGTGGCCATGTGTGGATATTCTTCAATCGGGCAATTCCTGCGACCTCCGCGCGAAGACTGGGCTGCGCAATTCTCACTCGAACCATGGAGTTCCGCCACCAAGTGGGTCTGGAGTCCTACGACCGATTCTTTCCCAACCAGGACACGATGCCCAAGGGAGGTCTTGGCAACCTGATCGCTCTGCCTCTGCAAAAGATTCCGCGTGCAGAGGGAAACAGTGTTTTTGTCGATTCGGAATTCCGTCCGTACCAAGATCAGTGGGCATTTTTGGCAAGCGTCGAAAGAATGTCGGCTGACGCTGTCGAGGCAGTCGTGCGGGAAGCTCAAAAACGAGGAGATCTCATTGGTGTCAGGGTCAGCACTATAGACGACACCCCGCAAGATCCCTGGGCGCTGCCGCCATCGCAAAAGAGAGTGGAACGTCCAATACTAGGACCGTTTCCACCTGCGGTTCAAATCGTTCGCGCAAACCTTCTGTATATCGAGAAGAACGGGCTGCCTCCGGCGATGCTGAACCGTCTGCTCCGGCTGGCCGCATTTCAGAATCCTGAATTCTATAAGGCACAAGCAATGCGGCTTCCCACATTCAACAAGCCGCGAATAATCGCGTGCAGCGAGGATCTCGCCAGCCACATTGCTTTGCCCCGTGGGTGTCTGGCCGAGGTAATGGAGCTGTTTGAAGCACATCACATCAAGCCAAACATCCGTGACGAGCGGTGCGCGGGACATTCAATTGACGTGAAGTTTTGCGGCCAATTGCGCCCATCGCAGCAAGACGCTGTTTCGATGATGGCTGAACACGACGATGGGATCTTCTGCGCACCTACTGCTTTCGGCAAGACCGCAGTGGCCGCATGGCTGATCGCGGCGCGAAAGGTGAATACCCTCGTACTGGTTCACCGCCAGCAGCTGCTGGATCAGTGGCATGAGAGATGGTCGACCGGTGGGAGCAGCATCGCAGCGACCGTCCATCTTGACCAGATACAAGCATCGGATCCACTGACCGGGATTTTGGGGCCGATGATCTAGTTCGCGGTTATCTCGGCCGGCAGGAGGCCAGCCCCAATCGCGCTTTTCCAAGCCGGAACTGGCAGGTGCGGCTTCTCCACCAACCAGCGCTTGCTCAAGCTGATCGCATAGCCCGGATGCCGGCTGGTTCGTTCGTCGATCGCGCCGTGCTGCCGGCGGGCCACATGCGGCGTCACGCCCAACTCGCGCACCGTGTCGACGAAAATCGCGCGTGTCATAGGCCTTGTCTGCGCCCGCCGTGATCCGACCGTTTCGTTTCCGGGTCAACTCGTGCAACATTAATAAAGCCGCATCGCGCTCGGCACGGCCGTCGGCCTCGTCATCGCCGCCGCGATCAACCCGTTTCGGTTCTCCACCAAGGTATGACCCAGATAGCTCAGCTTGGCTTCCTGACCCGACGACTTCTTATAGAGCCGGGCCTCGGGATCCGTGCTCGACGCGTGGGTCTGGTTGCTGCGCGGCTCACCGTGAAAATCTCCTCCGCCTCCAGAACCGGTCTGGTCCTCGTCCTTACGGCGAAAGCTCTTCTGTCCCGCCCAAGCCTCGATCAGCGTGCCATCCACCGTGAAGTGTTCGTCCGACATCAGCCCCGCCGCCTGCTCTTTCACATGGGCGAAGAACTTCTGCGCCAGATCCTGGTTCAACAGCCGGTCGCGGTTCTTGCTGAACACCGCGTGGTTCCATACCGCGTCGTCGATCTCTAAGCCCACGAACCAACGGAACAGCAGGTTGTAGTTGAGCTGCTCCATCAACAGCCGCTCGCTGCGCACCGAATAGAACACCTGCAGCAGCAACGCCCGCAGTAACCGTTCGGGCGCAATCGAGGGCCGTCCCACCTGCGAGTACAGCCCATCGAAATCCTTGGACATCTCCGCCAAGACTTTGTCCACCAGCTTCCTCACTCCACGCAGCGGATGATCGGCCGGAATCCGATCCTCCAATGCCACATAACTGAACATTCCCGTTTGCAGTTGCTGATCGTCTCCTCGCATCCCTGCTTCTTACCACAACGCAACTGTGGATGGGCAGTGGTTTTTCAACAACCTGCTAGTGTTGTGTCCCATAAATAACTAGAATAAATAGCAACGTTGGGATAAGCTTTCGTGCATGGTCACAGGACGCCCCAAGCCTGCGCTGATCCTGACTATCGACGAGCATACCCAGCTTCGTAGCTTAGCTGGCTC
>JBKOUZ010000202.1:0-4209 GCA_046723715.1 Acidobacteriota bacterium
CGTTCCAACACTGCTCGTGACCGGAGACGAAGATCCCATGACGGGAGTAAAGGAAGCCGAGTTAATGCGCCAGCACATTCCGGGCAGCCAAATGCGAGTCATCTCCAAAGCGGGCCACTATTCACCTTGGGAACAGCCGGAGCAGTTTGCTCGCATCCTGCGTCAGTTCCTGGATGCTATCTAGTCCTTCGTGCAATCAGAACCGACCACTCTGGCCCGCCCCGAGGAAATGACCGCTTACTACCGATGCTGCAACCTTTTGTAGCCCCCGCGTAGCACAAATCGCCCGCGCAGGAACAACCCCTTGGGCTGACCGGGCCGTGCACTTCTACCATCGGACGGCCGAATAAAACTTCGACATTCGTCTGTTTCTCGGCATGGGATGAACATGCGTCTAGCTCATGTCGGCGTGGTAAAGCGCGATTGAGGTGCGCTCTATTGTGGGCTGGCGGTTGCGGTTGTGGTTTGCACGAGGTGGGTGCTATGACGTGAGAAAGTCAGCGATCCTGAGACTTCCGCGCAAGCACTAATTTCCCAAAACTGCTTTGTTTGCCTCAATCAACTCCAGCCGCCCTGGCTTGTCGGCGACCTTGCATATCTTTAGCAGCTCGGCGAAATACTTGCGACTTGCTTCGCGGTTGCCGCTGAGTTCCGCTGCGCGGGCCGCGCCGTACAGTGCACGGAAGCGGTTGGGCTCTTTCTTTAACGTCGCCTCAAATTGCTGCAGCGCTTGCGCGGGCTGGTTGACCTCCAGCAGCATCTCACCGAGAAGCTCGCGGGCAGGTGCAAGCGGCCCGGGCGTAATCGCCTTTTTATCGGTGCCATCTTCCATCTCGGCTGCCGACTTCATCGTGGCCAAAGCGAGGTCCTTATGTCCCTCTGCCAATGTACTCCAGGCAACCAGTTCCAGGCGCTGGATCTCGGCTTGTCCAGCCCAATAGCCGTCCTTCGCCTTTTCCAGACGCGTTCGTATGTCCTGCAGCGCAGAGACTGACGCCTGGACCTTGGGAGTGTCCCGCAGCCGCGCCGCTCCTATACCGCGCGCAAACCAGGTTATGGCATCGGTGTAGGGAAACGGCGTCTGGCGTGGCTGCAGCTCCGCCGCCCGCTGCCAATCGCGACGTTCCATCGCATAGCGCGCGGGAATTGCTGCCAGTGCGAAGTATCCAGCGTCGGGGCCTGCCGCGCCGCTCACCACCAGTGTCGCATCGAAGCGCGAGGCTATCTCCGGCAGTGCCTCCAGCACCTTTCGGGCAGCTTCGTCCTGGGCCGTCTGCAGATAGGCATAAACCTGGTAGTCACTTGCGTGCAGCTCTTCTGCCGTTTGGCCCACGCGACGCGAAGCCGCTGCTGCGGCGCGGTTACTATCGATGGAGTCCTGCCAGTAGCCCACTCGCGTGAACGTGTGTGACGGCATATGCAGCGCGTGTGGCGCATCAGGCGCAATAGCAGAATAACGTCGAGCCGCAAGCAGAGCCTTTCCCGCCAGAGGCGGTACGTCGTAGGTGTGAATGATGTAATGCGCCAGCCCGGGATGGTCCGGTTCTTCGCGGAATAGCTTCTCAAGGATCGCGCCCGCCTTGAGCCGCGCTGCATAGGTTTTGTCGGTCGGCTCTTCCGCGGCCGCAAGTGCCAAGGCGTAGAAAATCTGCGCCTCCTTATCGTCGGAATATTTCGACGCGAGGCCTTGCATCGCATCTCGATAGGCGACTAAACGTGCTTGCTGCGGTGTGCTCTCGAAGCCGCTGTACAGACTGGCGACGGCCGCGATGTACGCTAGTTCGCGCTCCGTTCTCGCGCCTGCGGCTTTTCCCCGTTCGGCACTCTCGCGTCCCGCCCGTAGCTGGCTGTTGTCCTTCATACCAGCCGCGAACGGATTGCTCCACTGGCTGAGTGCGATTCCCCAGTGCGCGATGCCGCAAGTTGGATCCGTTTTGAGCGCTGCATTGAATCCTTCAATGGCCTGCTTGAATTGAAAGGAGTGCAGCAGCGCCACCGCTCGATCGAATTCAACCTGCGCCGTGGCATTGCATGACGTTGAAAAGTGCACTGCGCCTAGCTTTTCGCCCGTTCCATGCTGGCGCCCCTGCGCGATGCCATTCGCCGCAAGTAGGGCAATAGCACATACGCCAAAAACTCTCCTCGTGAACATTTGTTCCCTCACTCGCCGGATTATAGGCGGGGAGCGCCGCAGGAAAACCTGGGGGTGGATCACGCGAGCGCCAGATTCATGTTGCTGATCGCCTCGTCGATCTCCTGCGTGTTCTTGAAACCGATCGTTGCACAATCCACTCCCGCGTTCTGGAAAGCGAACCTCATTGCTTTCACGCGGTCGTCATGACTACGCTCGAACTGACCGCCACCGCAGAGCTTCATTCCGATCACACCCAGCCCTTCCTTCTTCAACTGGTGAATGTGATCGACCACTTCGCTCACGTTGTCTGGGTGGTTGGTGTCCTCAGAGGTGGGGCCGTCCATGCGTGCGCCGTTGTGGTTGACGCGGATCAGTCCCACATCGAGCCAGTGGGTGCCCGGCATCTGCCGCAGCGCCGGCAGGCCGTGCACTGAGGCGCCGTGTGTGCGGATGATCTTTCTCTGCTGCGCCTGGAGGATTCCGTCCTGCCAGCGCTTCGTAGTCTCTGGCCAGTCAGGCGTGTGCTGCCAATGCAGCAGCATGATGTCAAAGTACTCCGTCTTCGAGGTGCGCCGCAGCTCGTCGAACTTGGCCTGCGGCTCAACCCTCTGGTGAAAGGTAGTCACCTTGCTCATCAGCTGATAGCTGTCGCGCGGCAGGCCCTTGAGCGCCTCTCCCAGCATTGCCGGCGTGTCATAGGCCTCAGCCGTCTCAAAGAAGCGGATGCCGCGATCATAGGCATAGCGCACCAGCCGGGTGAACTCCTGCTGCCCCAGCGCGGCCTGGACCGCACCGCCGTTCGTCCCGGTTCCGAAGGCCAGGCGTGTCACGTCGATTCTTGAGCGGCCAAGCACCACGGTATCGGTCGCGGTGCGCTTGGCGGCGGACAGCGGAAGAATTCCCGCGGTCGCCATGGCTCCAGCCGCCAAACCTGTTTTGAGGAAAGTACGCCGTGTGAGTGGACTCATTTTGACCTCCCCGCAGCTCAAGCCGGTGGGCGAGCCGGATCAGTGGATGTTAGCACGCATCGAGCCACTATGGCCGCCATTGACATCCCGGGGCAATGGAATCGTGCTCGTGGATCGTGCGGGCGGACCTATGGATTTCGGGACATGCATTTCTACACTTCCGAGCTTAAATTCCTACTCTTCATCCTCATGCAGTGGAACGCGCGATCGCACGGCCAAAATGTAGGCCTTGGCGCCGGGTTTGTCCTGATTGTAAAAGCCCACTGTGCAGTTGGGACGAAAGTAGTAGGCATCTCCTGCTTTGGCGGCATGGCGACCTTCGACGCCGTCCGTCCCACCGCCGGCCACGATTTCGCCCTGGCCGTCCACTACCAGGTAGATTTCTTCGGCGGCCTCGTGATGGTGAGGCCAGTTCGTGCCTCCGCGTGCGAAATCCATCCAGAAAAAGCTGTTCATCACGTAGGCCTCATCAATCAAGTCTCGTTTTCCGGTGTGCAGTCCGATCAGAAGTTTGTACAGAACTGAGTTCGGGTGACCGCTGACCGTTTCCTCCCTGGCATCCTCCAGGTTGGCGATTTTCGGATTTGGCATCGGCGGCCCGATTGAAATCGATGACGGAATCTTGAACCCCATCACCAGCACCCGCAGCGGCTGGTCCGAGTGGTTTGCAATCGAATGCTTCACGCCGGGAGGCAAGTACGTGAAGTCATGCTTGCGCAACGCTTGAGGCTGATTCTGGTAGTGCAGCGTGCCCGCGCCTTCGACGACGAAATAGATCTCCTCCTCGCGCTCGTAGAACACGGTCTGGCAATTGCCCTGCCTATCCAAAGAGACTTCGCCGAAACGAGTTACGGTTTGGAAGGATCGGTTCTCTTTGTCCCCCTCGCCGAAAATAGCCCGGTAGTGGCAAGTTGGAGAGGTGAGACCCACCTTGGTCTCCGAAAGGTCTGGAAGGTAGCGGTGCAGCCATGTGGGGTCTGTCTGCCGCTCTTGCGCTCCGAGCCCATGTGCCAGCAATAGAAAGAACAGCACGAGTGTTTTCACGTTCAGTGCTCCCGATTTGAGGAAGTGATCTGTATTGTCACCAGCCGCTTACTCTTTTTAATG
>JBKOUZ010000218.1:0-6463 GCA_046723715.1 Acidobacteriota bacterium
CTCTGGAAGCTAAGGTCGGCTCCGGTCCCACCCAATGAGGAAGCGGGATTTCTGAACCAGAACTTTCATCGCCTGTGGCCGATCATCCTCGCTGTGTACTGGCTGAACGCGGCCATCGTCGTTATGAGCTACCAGTTCGTCAATGCATTGATATTCACGATGGCGGGGATGTTGGCTGCACAGCGTCGTCGCGCACAAGTGGTGTCCCCGTGCTAACGGTCGCATATCTTGCGAACCAGTTTCCCTCCACCGCGGAGCCTTACGTCGCCGAGGAGATTGCCGAATTCAGAAACCGGGGCATTCGAGTTGTTGCCGCAACGGTGCGAACTCCCAACGATGGGCAAGAGGTTCCTGAGATTGTTTAACAGCGCATCACTGCTGGTTTGCTGGGAAAAGGGTTTCTGCTGTGTCTAGCGAAGTGGAAGCGCATCCTGCCGCAGCTGACGCGAGTTGCTTTTGGCGGACACGAAACTGCCTGGCAACGCTGCAAGGCGCTGCTTCATACGTGGCTGGGAGCCTGCTATGCGGTGAGGTTGCGAGATAAGAATGTCGACCACATTCACTCCCATCACGGATATTTCGGATCCTGGATCGCCATGACTGCCGCGCGTCTGCTCAATGTCGGATTCAGCATGACGCTGCACGGTTCAGACTTGCTGCTCAACGGAACATATCTTGATGTCAAACTTTCGAGCTGCACGTTTTGCCTGACGGTTTCCGAATATAACCGCGCATACATCCTGAAGCGATTCCCAAATTTGGACGCGCGAAAGATCCTCGTTTGCCGGCTGGGCGTCGAAGTACCCGAAAACTTCGAACCTGCGGCCGCGAAATCGAATAATGATTGTATGCGGGTGCTGGCGGTTGGACGCCTGCATCGGGTAAAGAACCACACCTTTCTCCTGAAAGTTTGTAGAGCAATGCTTGCGCAAGGACTTCCATTCCATTGCCGCATAGTGGGAGAAGGGACCGAACGCGCTCAGCTTGAGTGGTTGATCGAGAACTGGGGCCTGCGGGAGCGCGTTGTCTTGTTAGGCCACATCCCGAGAGCGGACCTCTCATCTCTTTACGATGAAGCTGATGTTGTTGTGCTGACCAGTCATAGCGAGGGAATTCCGCTTGTCCTGATGGAAGCGATGGCTCGAGGCCGGCTCGTTCTGGCACCGGCTATCACCGGCATACCGGAACTGGTTAAGCCCGGAGAAACGGGACTGCTGTACCAGCCCGACTCGTTGCGTGATTGTCTGGCTCAATTGCACTTCATCGCTTCGCTGACCAAGATTCCGGCGGCTGGTGAGGGTGAGTCTTTTCCTGGCCGCTCCCAAGCCGGGTTGAATTTGCAGCAGATCAGGCGCTGCGCTATGCAGCATGTACAGGAAAACTTCGAGCGCAAGAAAAACTTGCGGGTATTCGGAGATCGTTTCGTGGAACGGATCTCAACCAACTGCCCGAGCAGGACTGATGCGAATTTTATTCTGCAACAAATATAACTTTCCTTTCAGCGGCACCGAGATGTACTTGTTCGAGCTCATGGAACTACTGCGAAGCCATGGGCACCAGGTCGCATTGTTTTCGATGGCCGATGCCAGGGGTCAGACGACAGCATACGACCAGCATTTTGCTCCCCACATCGATTTCAAATCAGAATCTGCATGGTGGCGCCGAGCCAGGCAGGTGCCGCAATTGATTTACTCGTCAAACGCGAGAACAAAAATGCGGGCTATGATCCGTGAGTTCTGTCCCGATGTCGCGCACTTGCGCAACATCTACCACCACCTGACTCCCTCGATTTTGTGGGAGCTGCGGGCGGAATTCGTTCCCGTGCTGTATCACCTGAACGATTTCAAGCTGCTTTGCCCCAGCTACAACATGGTGTCGCAGGGGCACGCCTGCGAACGCTGCAAAGGCGGAGCGTTCTGGCACGTGCTGTCTTCGAACTGTTATCCCGGAGTGGGCGCTCGCATCGCACTGACAGCGGAAGCCTACGCGCATCGCTGGGTTCAAACCTATCAGAACTGCGTCGACGTCTTCCTCGCGCCCAGCAGCTTCGTCCGGGATAAGTTTGTGGAGCATGGATGGGATGCCAGTCGCTTTCGCGAGCTGCCGCATTTTCAGCGGCCGCATGACATTGAGCCAGTTCCATCCAGCGATGCGCCACTTCTTTACTGTGGCCGGTTATCCCTTGAGAAGGGCGTTGACGATCTGCTGCGCGCCATGCAGCGACTCCCGGATCTGCGTCTGATGATCGCCGGCGATGGCCCGCAGAAGCGTGATCTGCAACGATTGGGGGCCGAACTTAACCTGTCGAACGTGGAGTTCATCGGGGCGGTGAATCGCGATGAGCGCGATCGGCTGATCCGAAGCTCGAGGTTCACCGTTTTTCCTTCTCACGCGCAGGAAACGCTCGGCAAGGCGATTCTTGAGTCCTACGCGGAGGGGCGCGCGGTCATCGCAACCGACTTGGGATCACGGCGGGAATTCGTTCATGACGGAGAAACTGGTCTGCTCTATCAGTCCGGAGACGTGCCTCAGCTTGCGCGTTCAATCCGGACATTGCAATCCGGAATTGGCAGACCAGATGGGGCGTGCGGGATGGGATCTCGTTCGTCAACGTCACAGTCCGGAGGAACACTATTGCAAACTGTACGCCCTCTATGAGGACTTGGTATCCGGGAAGCGCGATCTGTCTGGCAAACCAGCCTCTGCAATTCGAACCTGGCCGTGGAAGAACATTCCCACCCCGTCGCCTATAAGGCCGAATCTGCGTGTCGCATTTATTGGTGGACGAGGGCTAATTTCAAAATACAGCGGCATCGAGTCTTACTACGAAGAAATTGGAGCGCGCCTTGCCGAGACGGGACATGAGGTGACTGTGTATTGCCGGAGCCACTTCACGCCCGCATTGAGTGAGTACAACGGAATGCGCATCGTCCGGTTCCCCACGCTGCGTACAAAACATCTTGAGACGTTGATCCATACGCTGCTGAGCACTACTCACGCACTCACGCAAAAGTATGATGTTGTGCACTATCACGCTCTGGGTCCAGCGCTGTTTTCATGGATCCCCAGGCTTTTCGGAACCGCGACCACGGTTACGGTGCAAGGATTGGATTGGCAACGCGCGAAGTGGGGCAAAACGGCTTCGACGGTTTTGCAACTGGGGGAACGCGCGTCTGTGCTCTTTCCCAACCGGACGATGGTGGTTTCACAGACTCTGCAACGCCATTATCGCCAGGCTCGCAGCGTTGAAACTGTCTTCGTCCCCAACGGGGGAGTTCTGCGTGAACTAATTGCGCCCCATAAGATTCTCGAATGGGGGCTGAAGCCTGGGCGATATGTGCTGTTTCTCGGCAGGTTTTCACCCGAGAAGGGATGCCACGTTCTAATCGAAGCCTTCGAAGGGATTGAGACCGACGTCAAACTCGTCCTGGCAGGCGGCGCGAGTTACTGCGATGCATACACCCGAGATGTATTGAGCCACGCCAGCGATCGCATTCGCATCTTTTCGTGGGTATCGGGGCAAGATTTGGACGAGTTGCTGACGAATGCGATGCTTTTTGTTCTTCCATCTGAGATGGAAGGTTTATCGTTGGCTCTGCTGGATGCAATGGGCGCCGGGATTTGCGTGCTCGCCAGCGACATCGCTGAAAATTGCGAAGCGGTCGAGGGCGTAGGCTTCACTTTCCGGTGCGGCAATGTTGCAGATCTGCGTGATCGCCTCCGCTTCTTGATCGACAATGCTGTCATTCGGGAAGCGGCGGGCAAGGCTGCCAGGAAGCGAGTCGAAGACCACTACAACTGGAGCAAACTGGCGAAGGATGTAGAACGAGTTTACTACCACGTTTTGGGTTTGCAGGCACCCGAGCCCGCTCAAAAGAAGCCAAAGCAACCATCAATCGTGGGGGAACCAGAATCGACGGAGCGCCTGGTGGGATAGTCGTCAGCGCCTGAACTATTATTAGTAAGACCAGACAGTAAAACATTGAGGAGGACGGCAAAGCCCGCCCTCAGATTCCTGACAAACTGAGAGCACCCCTCGGACGTTAAACCCCGTCGGTAATTTTCAAGCATTTGCGACACGAGTGAAACTCGTGCCCTTTCAAAAAGGGGGGAGTTCCTCATTAGTCTGACGACGGGCCAAGCACGCCCTTTTTTACTACAATCAAGATCTTGCCGGATGGGTTGCAATGCGGCGCCCCTGGCGCTCGCACAAGGTCGGCGAACGGATTCTCGTCTGAGAAGATGTCGTGCTATTAGCGTTCGGTGTCCAGAATGTTGAGAAGGGTGTGGGAACTTTTAAGCTATGAAAGCGATGATCATTGGCGCCACGGGCCTGCTGGGGAAACCGCTCATGCGCGAGTGGACGGGCGCCGAGTTGACGGGCACGGGATCGCGTGACTTGGATATTCGGGATGCCAAGGCAATCCGCGAGTTGATCGAAAGAAAGCGCCCCGATTGGATCGTTCTGGCCGCCGCCTACACCGACGTGGATGGGTGCGAGAGCAATTCCGAGTTGGCATTTGCAGTGAATAGCGATGGCGCCGTCAACGTGGCCAGCGCGTGCAAGGCTGCGGCCGCGAAGCTGCTCTTCATCAGTTCGGATTACGTCTTCGACGGGAGCAAGAACCTTCCCTACGATACAGACGATCAGCGAAATCCGCAGAGTGTTTATGGTCGCACCAAAGCCGAAGCGGAGCTTCGTTTGCTGGAAATCTTGCCCGACTGTTGCATCCTGCGAACGTCCTGGCTGTACGGAGTGGGAGGCAAATGTTTTCCGGATACCATTCTGAATCTTGCCGCGACGCGTCCGGCGCTTGATGTCGTGAATGACCAACGTGGATCGCCGACCTATACCGTGGATCTGGCGAGAGCGATCCTCGCATTGTGCGCCAAGAATGCTCATGGTATCGTGCACGCCTCGAATGGCGGGAACTGTACGTGGTTTGATTTCGCCCGCGAGATTATCAAAAGCGCGGGTCTGAAGACCGAGGTACGGCCGGTGAGCAGCGCGCGGATGGCGCGCCCAGCGCCACGTCCGGCCTATTCCGTTCTCTCGGCAACGAGCCTGCATAGGTATGGCATCGAAATGCCCGAGTGGAAGGACGCGTTGGGGCGCTATCTGCAAGAGAGAAGAACCCCGGCCGATCATTGATTGTTCCAGCGAATCATTGGTACGATGCCGCGGGGTTGACGCCCGTGAAAGTAATCCAGAACTACATCGACGGAAAGTTTGTCTCGGCGAAATCCCGTTTTGCCGATATAAATCCAGCCGACGGCAGCGTCATCGCTGAAGTCACCGAGGCCGACAAGAACAACGTCGATGATGCCGTACATGCAGCTCGCAGCGCACTCCGCGGGGAGTGGGGCAGATCAGGTGTCCGTGAGCGTGCCGCGCTCCTGCACCGTGTCGCTGACACTATCGAAAAGCATTTTGATTGCTTTGTTGCCGCCGAGGTGGCGGACACGGGCAAGCCGGTCACATTGGCTGCCAAACTCGATGTCCCGCGAGCTGCGGCGAATTTCCGCGTCTTCGCAGATCTCATCAAGACGGCGGGATTCGAATCTTTCCAGACAGAAACTCCGGATGGCAAGAATGCGCTCAACTATGCGCTACGCAAGCCATTAGGCGTGGTCGGAATCATTACTCCCTGGAATCTTCCCCTGCTGCTGCTGACGTGGAAAGTTGCGCCAGCCCTGGCCTGCGGCAACGCTGTAGTGGTAAAGCCGTCGGAAGAGACGCCCGCGACCGCAACGCTCCTCGCGGAGAGCATGAAAGAGGCCGGACTTCCGGATGGCGTCTACAACGTGGTGCATGGGTTCGGACCGAATTCCGCGGGCGAGTTTCTCACCCGGCATCCGGATGTAAACGCGGTGACGTTCACCGGCGAATCATCAACTGGCACGGAAATTATGAAGACCGTGGCCGCTTGCGTGAAGCCTGTTTCCTTCGAACTGGGCGGGAAGAATGCCGCAATTGTTTTCGAAGATTGCGACTTCGAAGAAACTGTGCGCGGCATCAGCGACGCCGTGTTTCTCAATACCGGACAGGTCTGCCTGTGTGCAGAGCGCGTTTATGTGCACGCAAAAATCTTTGACCGGTTCGTCCATGCTATTAAGCAGATGGCTGAAGGGCTGCAGCTCGGTGCACCCATGGAGAACACAACCGACTTGGGTCCACTCATTTCTTCGCACCACCGCGACAAGGTACTCTCCTATTACCAGTTGGCACGCGCCGAAGGCGCCACCACGGTCACCGGGGGAGGCGTGCCTCAATTCGGCAATTCGCTGGACAATGGGTACTACGTGCAGCCGACAATCTATACTGGACTCGCCGAGACTGCGCGATGTGTGAAAGAGGAGATCTTTGGGCCGGTATGCCACCTAGCTCCCTTCAACTCGGAGGAAGAAGCCGTGAGCAAGGCGAATGACACAAAATACGGACTGGCGGCCTCGATCTGGACGA
>JBKOUZ010000137.1:0-3842 GCA_046723715.1 Acidobacteriota bacterium
ATGCTCGGTTGGGTACGATCTACAACAATTTCGGACAGGTGAAGACGTCGGAAACCTACCGCAACAAGGCGTTTGAGCTGAAGGACAGGGCCAGCGAGAGGGAGAAACTTTACATTAGCGCTCATTATTATGCTGACAGCGGACAACTGGAGAAGGGCAACGCCGCCTACGAACTGTACAAGCAGACCTATAAGCGGGATGTTACCCCTTACATCAACCTCGGCGTGACCTATTTGCAATTGGGTGAATTCGAGAAGGTTCTAGAGATTTCCCAGGAAGCGATGCGCGTGGAGCCGGATGAAGAGCGCGGGTATGCAAATGCGGGGATTGCGTACGCCGCCTTAAATCGACTGGATGAAGCCAAGGCGGTGGTGAGCCAAGGACTGCAGCGACATCCCGAATTCGCGAGCCTACACGATATCTTAGCGACTATAGCCTTGGCACAAGGCGACATTGGCACTATGGAGAGAGAGGAATCGCTTGCCAAAGCGCAGCCAGACCTGGAGTGGTCAACGGATGTACGCCACGGGGATTTGGCCGCCTCACGTGGTCAGCTTCGCAATGCGGAGGAATTTTTTGAAAAGGCTCGCCAAGTGGGCCAGAAGGTAGAGTCGAAAAGCGCGGAGGCATTGGCGCTTGCTGAACGTGCATGGGTGCAGGCGCTGTCAGGAAGGCGGAAAGAAGCACCTAAGTCAGCCAGTGAGGCACTGAGGATCCTTGATGACTACAACCTGAAGCTCTCTGCAGCAGTGACCTTGGCTTTTGCCGGAGAGAACAAAAAGGCTCTCGATCTTGCCGAAGAGGTCGCGAAGAGTCGTTCGCAGGACGTTATTGTCCAGTCTTTATCGGTACCCAGCGTACGGGGTTGCGCAGCCCTGAGCGGTGGGGATGCGGCCAAGGCTATCGAACTCTTGAAACCTGCGGAAGGATACGATAAGAACAACCTGCAGGTGCTATATATTCGCGGGCTTGCCTTCATGAAGGCTGGGCATGGAACTGAGGCGGCGCAGGAATTTCAGAAGATCCTTGCTCTTCGCTCCGTTTGGCCCGCAGATCCACTCATGTCCCTGGCACACTTGGGTCTGGGCAGGGCTTTGCCCTGCAAGGCGATTCTCAGAAGAGTCGCACTGCCTATCAGGATTTTTTCGCGCTCTGGAAAGATGCCGATTCTGATCTTCCCCTGCTGAAGGAAGCGAAAGCCGAGTACGAGAAGTTGCTTTAGCCGGGATCTCAAACCCTGAATGCGGCCCGGCTGACTTGCTCAAGATGCCGACTGCAACTCGCCTTATAATGCCGGATGACGTCCCGGCGCGCGGTCCATTGGATGATGAAAGCCCACGTCTGGACCGGCATGATCCTTACCTGCGGCTGCTGTGCGTCACGTCCGCTCCTACTCTCAATACCTGTTCGACCGGCAGCGGCGACGTGCGCAAGCGGTCCGCGAGAGTCTCTCCCTGAAAGGTATTCCATGACCCATCTGCGGTTGCGGGTCCTTCCCGGGCGGCGGAGTCTCGCGGGTGACGGCGACCGCGAAAACAGACAAGTGTAAGACTTTCAAGTTTCGCGTTTCGTTTCGTTTGAAGCGATCCAAAAGCCCAGCACGTCTCGACGGAAGAAACCGTCGGGCGGGCTTTCTGAACGACGGCCGAGCGACGGGCGGCCCAGTGGCGTTGGCCTCGCAGGAATTCTTCATTGGCATCAACGATTCTTTCCCCGCGAGCTTTGGGCTCAATCCCACGGGAGCGCCGTTCAATCCCATTATTTTCAATTTGTACGATGCTTGGATTAACTCGCGATCGACTGCTCGAGCCAGTATTGCCAGAGGTAAGGTTATTTTCAATTCGAAGGCAATCACGATTTCCGGCGTTGCCGGAATCAATGATGTGACCGGAATGCCTGCATCCTTTACAGGCACGTGCGGAACTTGCCACGATTCTCCCAACATCGGTCACCACTCGGTTTCTGCGCCATTGAACATCGGTGTGGCGGATGTGAAATAGTCCTCTCGACGTCAGCTATCTCCCAGTGTTCACTTTGGTCAATAACGGGGGTCGGTTGTCTGGACCGTTTCGGCGGTAGCGGTCGGGCTCTTATTACCGGTAAGTGGCGGGACATCGGAAAGGTGAAAGGTCCCATTCTGCGAGGCCCTGCAAGCCGTGCACCTTACTTTCACAACGGCTCTGCGGCGACATTGGCGGATGTCATTCGCTTTTATGAGATGCGTTTCCATATTTCGTTTGCCCCCTAAGGAGAAGGCTGATCTGATTGCCTTTTTGAACTCTCTTTAACGACTTGCATCTGGCCTCTGCCCTAGCCGCACAACGACGAGGTCGTGAGACGGAATAATCATCGTCTTCTGGCCCGCCGGCACCCGACATGAAGTAAGCGCTCCTCGGCACCGGGTAGGAGCCGTCGCCGTTGATCCAAAAGAAGCCGCCGTAGACCGGGTTATGGTCGGCTACCCAGGCCGGGGCGAGCGTGCTGACGAACTTGACGAAGCCCTCGGGCAGGATTCGCTCTCTATTCCAGACTCCGTCCTGAAGATAGAGATTACCCAGCCGCACCCAATCGCGTGCCGATGCGAACTCATATCCCTGCTGGAGGAAGTTGCCGAACGGGTCCGTCTCCACGACCATAGTGCGCATACCGAGCTTATCGAATAAAGCACGCCGCGGGAATGAAAGATATTCCTCGCCACGCTTCTCCACGGCCAGCCGGATCAGATAGTTAGTCAAAACCGGGTCGGTGTTGCGATAACGTCCTACCTTCCCCGGCAGCCATTCCAGCGGCCGTGTGGCCGCATAGTGGAACGAGTCCACACTGCCCGTGTACAGATAGAGGTGGTCGGCATACGTGCCGCGGGGATCGTAATCGGGGTCCTCGGGCGCCTTGATGCGAAGTCCGCTCGACATGTGCAGCAGGTCAGCGATCCGGATCTCCGAGCGCAGGTCGTTGCCCTCCTGCCACTCCGGGATGGGCGCCGGCTGCCACAGTTCGTAGGTGCCCTGCTGGATCAGCACACCCATCAGGGTGGCGGTCACGCTCTTGCCCATCGACCAACTCTCAAGCGGTGTCTGTGTCGTGATTCCCGGCGCGTATCGCTCGGCGATCAGCTGTCCCCTCCACGTCACAACAAAAGCCGCCGTCTCCGCATTCGCCGGCGCGAACGCCGCGTCCATGGCTTCCTTTACTTTCGCCATGTCGAGTTCGCGGGGAGGCGGTCCACTCGGCAGCACGTCGCCCATCGGCCAGGCTTGCTCTGAGGCATTCGGCAAAGTGCCCTTGAGCTTGACGGGCTTGAAGCTGACCGAGTCCTTTCCCACCGGAAGAGACACGCAACCTTGATCGCCGAGGTAAACGGCCGTCCGGGTCACACCGTCTGGCACGGTGACTCGCACCTGTTTGTGTTCCCGATCAACCACCGGCTTGCCGAGCTTTGCCCGCATCTCGTATGGCGCAGTGAAGTAGCCGACATGCTCCGCGGCGAACTCGGGATCAAGTCCGGTGACGAATACCGCGGAACACATCACTTTGGCGAACCCGGCCGCGTGGTGTACCAGCGCATCCCGGGTGGAGCGGCGTACGGAGTGTTCAGCTCCAGCGCCTTCGCGCGCGCGATCATCGCCGCAGGGCTTGGCGCTGGGTCCGCCGCAGACAACCCCGATTGTGCGTGGACAGTCGTGAGTGGCTGTGTTTGGGCACCACTGACTACGAACGCCAACAAGAATGCCGTCAATGCTCGCATCAGATACGTTTCTCCTCGTTTCGGGCGCGCTCGCACAAAGCACGAGAGGACAGCGCGCTGGGCTCGTTGGAATGGGACCGGTTGTATGGATGATAGC
>JBKOUZ010000077.1:0-33848 GCA_046723715.1 Acidobacteriota bacterium
ATCATGCCCTCGACGAATACAACATTGGGGACTTGACCGCCTCGCTCCCACTCCTTTTCAGGCTGGAAGATGGGCCGCTCGCTTCTCCAAATAAGCTTGCGCGGATCTTGACGGTCGAAAATAGCGATCCCTGTTCGGTAGACAAGTTTGTCGTCCGCGCCGTTATAGACCAGAACGATTCCCCTAGGCGTAACGATCGGCGATGGCCCGGGCTCTGCCACGCGTGAATCGAACTGACCGGGCCTGACTGGAAGAACCGGAGTTTTGGTAGCCTCCGTCCAATGCATCAGATCCTCGGAATAAGCCAGCCCAGCCTGATCTTTGTTGTCGGCGCTCGTGCCGAGAAAATACATCCAGTACTTGCCATCGATCTTTTCAGGAACGATGGCGCCTGACTTCGTCCATTTCACGTTCCAGTTGCCCTTATTGGCCGGGATGATTACGCCTTTGCGCTCCCAATGAATCAGGTCTTTGGAGGTTGCCAGGCAAAGCTGCGCGTCGGTTTTGTTGTAGCCGGTGTAGGTCAAGTAAAAGGTATCGCCGAACTGGACGAGCCTGGGATCCTCGACGCCGCCGTTTTCCTCGTAGGGCGCTGATGGGCTGAGGGCAGGTTCGTTCCTGCGCATGAAGTGTATTCCGTCAGCGCTCTCGGCATATCCGAGGCGAGAGGTGCCTTGCTTATCTTGTGCGCGATAGAGCATCACCACTTTGTCGCCACGCATGAGAACGGCCGGATTGAATGTTCCAGCTGATTCCCAGCCAGTCCCGCGAGGCGCAAGAATCGGAACGTCCGAGATGCGATGCCAATCTCTGAAGGGCAGCGGAGGTCCCGCCTGCGCAACCAGCAGATTCAACAAGACGACCTGAACCGTGAAATTCGTGAGTGTAACGCGAAGGGTTTTCATTGCGAATTCTATGCAGGCAAGAAAAAACGGCAGGGCCGACCCCCTGCCGCTCCTAGAACTTTATCCCGAACTATTTCTTATTGACGGCTTTCTTCAGTTCGGCCCCAGGGGTGAATTTCGCGACTTTGCGAGCGGCGATTTTGATGGTTGCGCCGGTTTGTGGGTTGCGGCCGTTGCGCGCCTTCCTCTGGGAAACGGAGAAAGTGCCGAAGCCGATCAACGCCACCCGGTCTCCCTTGCGGAGAGCGGCAGTAACGCTATCGACAGCAGTATCAATGGCGGTCGTGGCCTGTGCTTTGCTGATGTCACATGCACCTGCGATCTTATCGACCAGATCAGCTTTATTCATAGTTTTTCCTCGCAGGTCTCGTTCGTGCCCAGCCGAAACCGGGACTGCATAAGGCTTAGACTGGGTTGGGAAACCTGACCGCTGGTATTGTGCTCTCTCTTGCAAGAATGTCAACTGTGAAAATCCGCGCCGGAAGCCTGTTTCGCAATGGCTTCGCCCCGGTTTGGGCTTGGGGAGCGCGTTCCGGGAACGGCAGGAACGATTTTCCTAAGTCCTCCACAGAACGTGGCGGTCCTGCACAGGATGTACACAGATCGTTAGGGATTCGCGCTTGCGCGAACCGTGCGTTCCGGTGCAAAGTCGAAGAGAGAGAAGACCGCCCGGACGAGGCCGTACCGGGCTACACAAAAGCGTTGGTGGCCGCATGGGCACGGAAGAGGAATCACAGTGATTAAGGCTCCCCCAGACATTTGTCGGTTGTGTGAAGGTACAGGTTGGAAAACCGTTTCGAGCGCCGAGAGCGTAAATGACAGGCGAGTGACGCGCTGCGATTGCCAATTGCGGGCCCGGGCCCAGACCGCACTGGAGGCTGCCCGCATCCCACGGCGATACGAGCATTGCGAACTCACGAATTACGATACCGACTTCCCGGGCGCCCACCCGTCGCTGGCGGAGGCGCATTTTATGGCGGGGAACTTCGCCAAAAAATGCGATCCGCGCGGGGATAAAGGGCTACTGATCATCGGCAAAATCGGCACGGGCAAGACGCATCTGGCAGTCGGCATCCTGAAGGAACTGATCCTCACGCGCGGCATTGCGTGCCTGTTCTACGACTACCGCGAACTGCTGAAACAAATTCAGAATTCCTACAATGCCACGGTGCAGACGACCGAATTGGACGTCTTGCGCCCCGTGCTCGAAACCGACGTGCTGGTGCTGGATGAATTGGGAGCGGTAAAGCCGACCGAATGGGTGTGGGATACGGTCAGCCTCATCCTGAACACACGCTATAACGACAATCGCACCACGATCATTACTACGAATTTCGATGACCAGCCTGCGGCTGGAGCCTCCGGCTCGATCTCTCCCGCGCGAGCCGCGAGCCGCGGAGAAACGCTCGGCGACCGCATCGGCGAGAGGATGCGGTCTCGGCTGCACGAGATGTGCCGGGTTATCACGCTCGACGGGACGGATTTCCGGCAGAAGTTTCGCAGCGCGAATTTCCGGTAACGTCGGTGCAGCCGGCACCCGCTTCAGTCGGGGCGGACGAGGTGCCCGGCCCTACATAAGCCAAATAGTTTTCACAGAACTTTGCGCATCAGAGATCGCCAATCTGTTGTCCGTGTAGCTGTGTGCCTGAGCTGAAATCGCACTAAAATCAACTAGTGCTAAGCGAGTCGATCGAATTCACGCCGGAGCGGGATGCGGACGTTTTCGCAAATGTGGCTGCAGGTCCTGCCGTGTTCGCACTCCGCGGGGAAGACCAGCAGGCGGAGCCATACGTCAGTAAGACGGCCAACCTGCGGCGGCGGCTGCAACGACTTCTTGGACCCCTGCAAGAGCGCACCAAAAAACTGAACCTGCGCGATCGGGTGCGCTGGATCGAGTACTCTCCCACCGGGTCCGATTTCGAATCCGGGTTTCTGCTCTACCGCGTTCTGCGCGAAAGCTTTCCCAAGACTTATTCAAATCGCCTGCGCTTCCGGTTTGCTCCGCTGGTCAAACTGCATCTGGAGAATGAATACCCTCGCGCGTCGGTTACCACGCGCCTGGGCCGGCTGAATGGCGCTGCACTCTATTACGGGCCATTCGTATCGCGGGTGGCTGCCGAGAAATTCATGAACGACTCGCTCGACTTCTTCAAAATGCGGCGCTGCGTGGACGAGCTGCATCCTGATCCCAAATTTCCTGGCTGCATTTATTCCGAGATGAAGATGTGTCTGGCGCCATGCTTCAAGGGATGCAGTGATGAGGAATATGCGGCCGAGGTCGAGCGGGTGCAAACCTATTTCGATAGTGGAGGAGAAAGTCTTTTGCGCCAATTTTCCAAAGAACGCGAAATGGCATCGGCAAACCTGGCGTTCGAAGATGCTGCGGCGATCCATGCTCGCATCGAAAAGTTGAAGCCCGTAATAGGCCAACTTCCCGAGGTTGTTGGCCGCGTGGATCGGCTGTCGGCGCTGATCATTCAACCAAGTCACGTCGAGCGCTCAGTCGCTTTCTTTCGGGTGGAGCGCGGAGCGATCTCTGGCCCTGTGGCTTTCGGGATCCAGGCAGCAGAGCACGCCAAATCACAATCGATGGAAGGACGCGTTCAGGAAGCTCTCGACTCGTTTCCAGCTACGGAAGCGAAGTCAGCCCTCGAAAGCATGGAACATTTCGCGATCCTGAAGCGCTGGTATTACCGCGGCAGCCGGATGGGAGAGATTTTCCTCGCCGACCACAAAGGCGAACTGCCCATGAGGCGCATCGTTCGCGGCATCTCGCGCGTATATCGCGGCGAGAAAGTGGAACCTGCGCCGCTCTCCCCAACCTCCTGACCTGCTTACTGCATGCTCGAAGTCTCTGTCGGGTTCCAAAGGAGCCAGCGCCTTCCCCACCCGATCAGCTTAACTCCGCCCGCAATGGTGCCCAGGATTGTTCCTGTCCACAGCACAGCTGCTGGAAGATAGAACAAGATCGTGATCATCGCGGTGGCGTAATTGGCCATGCCTTGCAGCCCGTCGTGCAGTGCCATCTTCAGCTGGTACAGAGGCCGCCAATTCAGCCCAGCGACCTGCGCTTCTGACTCTGTGCGCAAAGAAATTGCGATGGAGACAGTCTCCACCTGGCGCGACAAGGCGTTGAATTCGGCTTCCTGCTGCTCGATCTGTCCTCGCACGTCACTGTAACCGGCAGCATTGGATCTCCGTGCTGGCATTGACGGAACCCCGGATACGCCATAAGATGACTCGGTCCAAAAATCGTCGCACCCCCCAGCGACCGCGAGCCTTCCACTCATTCATGATCGGGCAAACTGTCTCCCACTACCGGATTACCGAACTGCTCGGCGGCGGCGGAATGGGGGTGGTGTATAGAGCGGAAGACACGCTGCTGGGCCGCTTCGTTGCGCTCAAATTTCTTCCCGATGAGGCGTCCAACGATCCGCAAGCTCTGGAACGATTTCGCCGGGAAGCCCGCGCTGCGTCAGGGCTGAACCACGCGAATATCTGTACCGTGCACGAAATCGGGGAACACAACGGGCAGGCATTCATCGTGATGGAGTGCCTCACCGGCAATACTCTGAAGCACATCATCGACGGTCGGCCGATGGAGCCCGAGCGTCTGCTGAGCATCGCCATCGAAGTTGCCGATGCACTCGATGCCGCTCATTCCAAAGGGATCGTTCACCGCGATATCAAGCCGGCTAACATCTTCGTTACCGATCGCGGCCACGCCAAGATCCTCGACTTCGGCCTTGCCAAAATCGCGCGCGCGTCCCGTCCCACCAGCGGCGATTCGCAGACGATTGCGGACGTAACCAATCTTGATCTCACGAACCCAGGAACAGCCGTCGGCACCGTCGCGTATATGTCGCCGGAGCAACTGCGAGGCAAAGAACTCGATGGCCGCACCGATTTGTTTTCTTTTGGCGTTGTTCTCTACGAAATGGCAACCGGCGTTCTGCCGTTCCGCGGAGAAACGCAGGCCGTCATTACCGAGGCAATTCTCAATCGAGCTCCCAGCGGCGTCTTAAAACTCAATCCCAAGCTTCCTGCTCAACTCGAGGAGACAATCAGCAAAGCGCTGGAGAAGGACCCGGATCTCCGATCTCAGAGCGCGGCCGAGTTGCGGGCCGACCTGAAGAGGTTGAAGCGCTCCATGGATTCGTCCCGCGCTTCTGTGGTCGCCGAGGCGACGCGCGAAAACACCTCCGAAACAGCGGTAATTTCCGCCCAAATACCAGTCAGGTCCGCTGTGAAGAAACCTGCTCGAGCACTGGTATCCGTGTTGGCCTTGATTGCCGCTGCAGGCATTGGCTTGTATGCAGGCCGGTTGGTGTTCACACCACCGCCTCTGCAGCCACCACTTTATCGCCAGCTCACATTCCGTCGCGGCAGCATCCGTTCGGCCCGTTTCGCCCCGGACGCCCAAACCATCTTGTATAGCGCGGCGTGGCAAGGCAATCCGACCGACGTGTTCACAGCCCGTCCTGAGGCTCCAGAGTCTCGATCCATGGGACTCAGCCGTACGCAGCTAATGTCGATCTCCTCCACGTCAGAGATGGCAGTCCTGCTGAACAGCAAGGCAATCGGTGCCTGGGTGACGATGGGAACGCTGGCCCGAGCCCCACTCGCCGGTGGAGCGCCGCGCGAAGTTTTGGAAAATGTGCAGTGGGCTGACTGGTCTCCGGACGGGTCAAGCTTTGCCGTAGTGCGTGATATGGGTGGCATGAACCGCCTGGAATACCCTGTCGGAAAGCCACTTTATCAGACCGGAGGCTGGATTGGGCACCCCCGTGTCTCCCCGAAAGGCGATCTCATTGCTTTTGCCGATCATCCATTACAGGGCGATGACAGCGGAGCCCTCGCGATCGTCGATCAGCAGGGCTCGCGAAAAATGCTTTCCGACCAATGGTTCACCATTCAGGGCGTGGCCTGGTCTCCCGACGGCCGTGAGATATGGTTTACGGCCAGCAAGTCCGGCACCGACCGCACACTCTATGCGACCACGTTGGACGGGAAAATGCGCACCATTGCCCGCTTGCCCGGCGCCCTCATGCTGCTTGACATTGCCAGGGATGGCCGAGTGCTGCTGGTGCGCGCCAGCTGGCGCCGCGAGCTCATGGGCTTTGACGCGGACGGCAAGCAGCGCGAACTCTCCTGGCTGGATTACACCTATCCTGGAGAACTATCGCGGGATGGCAAGACACTGCTGTTCGACGAAGAGGGGGGTGGTGGATCGCTCGCCTATTCAAAATCCGGCGGCTATACCTACGGAGTCTACATCCGCAAAACCGACGGTTCTCCCGCGGTCTTGCTCGGAGAAGGCAGTGCGCTGGCGCTATCCCCTGACGGAAAGTGGGCCATTACCCAGACTCAGGTCTCGCCGGCTCAGCTCAGGCTCTTGCCGACCGGCGCCGGCCAACCGCGAGAGCTGACCAACGACAGCATCAACCACAATTGGGCCCACTGGTTTGCCGACGGGAAACGAATCTTATTCTCGGGAAACGAAATAGGCAAGGGAGAGAAGCTCTACGTTTTTGACCTGGACACGGGCAAGAGTCAGGCCATTACTCCGGAGGGTGTCAACGGAAATTCGTTTTCCATCTCACCCGATTCGAATTCCGTTGCCGCGATCGGCCCCGACCAGCGCGGATACCTGTACCCGATCAACGGTGGGGACTCCCATCCCGTTCCCGGAGTCAATCAAGGCGAGCAGCCCATCACCTGGAGCGCTGACGGACGCTCTCTCTATGTCTACCAGCCAGGGGAACTGCCAGCCCACGTCTATCGTGTAGATGTTCAAAGCGGTCAGCGCACTTTATGGAGGGATCTGATGCCTACTGATCCTGCCGGAGTCGAAAATCTTGGCCCCATTCTCTTAACTCCCGACGCTCGTACTTGCGTGTTCGGCTATCACCGCAATCTGGCTGACTTATATCTCGTCGAAGGCCTGAAGTAGCAACCTCTGCGCCATCTATTGACGCTGGGTGCCGACCACTTTGTACATCGCGCTGGCATGAGGCCGCAGGCTTAGCTGGATTTTCTTCATCGGCAAGGATTCATGCTTCCAGAGATCGCGTACCTCACTGACCGCCTGCGTGATCTCAACATCACTCCAGTTCAATACAAAGTCTTCTGCTCCTTCGCCGAGATTGAAGAATGCGACGTACGATTCCCCGGGACGTGCGCCCTCGGCGACCCATACGCGCAGATTGCCTTGGTCCAGCGCCTGATGGCCCCCGTGACTGTGCTGATTGACTTCGAGAACTTCCTGGTTGGTGATAAGCGCAGTCGTGGCCGCATCGTTGCTCGGAAGATCGCCTCCAAAAATCAGCGGCGAGCGGAAGATGCTCCATAGCGTCATCACCGTCTGCTGTTCGTCGGCATTGAATTTACTGGGCGCCCCTCCGCCTTCGGTGCTGGTCACACGGAGCTTGCCGAAGGGAAGCATGTCGGCGTCGGGCCAGGTATCGTTTTTGCCTGCTAACGCAGCCCAGTCGCGCGTGTAGTCGAACTGCTGGCGCAGCAGCTTCCAGTTGTCCCAGAAATCGTCGGAGATGCGCCACATCTGCGCATACTTTTGGAAGAACTCCGCTTCAGAAACCGGAGCCGGACCAGGCGAGATGCTAAGCACCATGGGATGCCCCGTTTTTCTGATCGCCTGGCTGAGCGCCTTCATCTCCGCCGGCTGGTAGAGATGGCTGCCCATGTCGTCAGCCTTGATGAAATCGACGCCCCAGGAGGCATAGAGATCCGCGATGGAATCGTAGTAAGCCTGCGCGCCCGGCTTGGTTGTATCCACGCCCCACATGTCGGGATTCCAGCGGCATGCGTTGTCTTTGTCGGCGACATCGGAGGCGTGGTAGGAGGTGCCCTTAATCGGAAGATTCTTCTCGACCGCTTGCCGGGGAATGCCGCGCATGATGTGAATTCCGAATTTCAGGCCTTGGCCGTGGATGTAATCGGCCAGGGGCTTGAAACCCGCGCCGTGGGCGGAAGAAGGGAAGCGATTCACGGCCGGCATGAGGCGTCCATATTCGTCCATGGTGAGCGGCGCGCCGGGCTTGTAGTCGTGTCCTTGCGCATTGGGTTCGTACCACTGGATGTCGACGACAATGTACTGCCAGCCGTACTTCGCCAAGTGCTGCGCCATCCAGTCCGCATTAGCTTTGACTTGTTGTTCGCGAACCGTAGTGCCGTATGAATCCCAGCTGTTCCAACCCATCGGAGGAGTGGGAGCGATGGAGGGTGCCCCATTCGTCTCGCGCATCTTGCGAGAGGTTAGTGCATTTGACTTCGGTTCCCAACGGATTGCGCAAAGGTCCAAAGCGCCATCCTGTCGGACAGAACGCAACAAGGATGGGTCACCCCTGATTCCGATCTGTGACGACCCGAAGGTTGCCAGCAGAGAAATCCACAAGAACCAGATCGGCGTTCTATTCTTCATGGCCCGCATTGTAAGCCGGGGACATGGCAGGCTGCCAAAAACAAAGGACGGCCATTTGAGCCGCCCGGGCAGAATTCCGTCTTACACGTGTGAATCGGCGTAACGCGGTCTAGTCCTCAGATGTCCAGGTTCTTCACGTCGAGCGCGTTCTCTTCGATAAACTTGCGCCGTGCTTCCACGTCCTCGCCCATGAGCGTGGTGAAGATTGTCTCGCACTCGGCGATGTCTTCGAGCTTCACCGAGAGCAGGGTGCGACGCTCGGGATCCATGGTGGTCTCCCAAAGCTGAGGCGCAGTCATCTCGCCCAAGCCTTTATAGCGCTGGATCGTGAACTCCTTGCGCCCTTCATTGATGACGTAGTCACGAAGTTCCCGAACGTTGGTCTTTTCCACGACCTCGACCTCTTTCCTCTTGGGAGTTTTAGCAGCGGCTTTTTTCTCCGCCTTGTCCTCTACCGCCGCAGGCTCACCGTCCCCCCCGTCGCCATTTGCGGCAGCGGGAGCGGCCTTGACTATGCTCTCGACCACGAACGGCGGTTCCATGTAGGGCTCGATCTGCTTGTACTTGGCGATCATCTGGCGGCACTCAGGGCTCGAAACCAATTCCCAGTTGATGATGTGCTCAGCGCCATGCTTGTTGACGAAGCTCAGTTCCCAGAGATTGTGCTCTTCATCAAACCTCGATTCGACGCTCTTGAAGCCTTCGTCCTTTTGCAGCTTCCTGAGTTCTTTTTCCAGCTTCTCGATCTTCTTGGGCGGAGCTTTCTTTTCGCCTTCGAAGTCCACGCGCTTGGCAAGATCGAGTCTCGGAATCAACTCGGTGACATGCTCGTTACGCATTCGTTTATCGGCTTTTTCAAAGAAACCGAGATACTCGTCGAGCACGGTCATGAACCGCGCCAGGTCTTTGCCTTCGAGCTTGGCCGCGCCTTCGCCGTAACGGATGATCAATCCGTCAGCGGCGCGCTTCACCATGACTTTCACGAACTCGCGCTCGTCCTTGATGTACTGCTGCGACTTGCCCTTCTTCAGCGAGAACAGGGGCGGCTGCGCGATAAAGACGTTGCCGCGCTTGATCAGTTCCTGCATGTGGCGGAAGAAAAATGTGAGCAGCAGCGTGCGGATGTGGCTGCCGTCAACGTCGGCGTCGGTCATGAGGATGATCTTGCCGTAACGCACCTTGGTGGGATCGAAGTCATCCTTGGCGATTCCGGTACCGAGCGCCGTAATCATGGCGCGAATTTCTTCGTGCGCCAGCATCTTGTCGTAGCGCGCCTTCTCGACGTTCAGAATCTTTCCCTTTAGCGGAAGAATCGCCTGGAAGCGCCGGTCACGGCCCTGCTTCGCGGTTCCACCTGCCGATTCGCCCTCGACCAGGAACAATTCGCAGCGGTTGGGATCGCGCTCGGAACAGTCGGCCAGCTTGCCAGGCAGACCTCCGGAATCCAGTGCCCCCTTACGGCGCGTTAGGTCGCGCGCTTTTCGCGCCGCTTCGCGCGCGCGTGCGGCGTCTACAGCCTTGTTGATGATCTTCTTCGCGACCGTCGAGTTCTGCTCGAAGAATGCCCCCAGCCGCTCGTTAACGAACTGGGTGACGGTTCCGGCGATATCGGAATTCAGCTTGCCCTTGGTCTGGCCTTCAAACTGAGGCTGCGGCAGCTTCACGCTGATAACCGCCACCAGGCCTTCGCGGACGTCATCGCCGGTCAGGTTTTCTTTGACGTCTTTGAACAGGCCCAACTGCTGCCCGGCGTAATTGATGGTGCGAGTCAGAGCCGTGCGGAATCCGGAGAGATGCGTGCCGCCATCAACCGTGTTGATGTTGTTGGCGAAGCTGAAAAGCGTTTCCGAGTACGCATCGTTGTACTGTAGGCCAATCTCCATGCGGACGCCGTTGCGATCGTCTTCCATGTAGATGGGCTTGTCGTGCAGTACCTGCTTGCCGCGATTGAGGTGCTTGATGAATTCGGCGATGCCGCCGTTGTACTTGAAGTCGGCGTGCTTCGGCTCCCCGGTCTTGGGATCGATCGTGCGCTCGTCGGTCAGCGTGATCAGCAATCCCTTGTTCAGGAAGGCCAACTCGCGCAGCCGCTGCGCCAGAGTGTCGTAGTTGTACTCCGTAGCGGTGAAGATGCTGCGGTCGGGCAGAAAGTGTACCTTGGTTCCGGTCTTGACCTTTGCGACGCCGGTCTTCTTCAGCTTGCTGGTGGGCTCACCTTTGGAATACGTCTGCTGCCACGTGCCGCCATCGCGCCAGATTTCCAGTTCCAGTTCTTCACTGAGGGCGTTTACGCAGGACACACCGACGCCGTGCAATCCGCCGGAAACTTTGTAGCTCGAAGCGTCGAACTTGCCGCCGGCATGCAGCGTGGTCATGACGACCTGAGCGGCGGAAACTTTCTCGCCATCGATGTCCATGTCGTCGACGGGGATGCCGCGGCCGTCGTCTACGACAGTGATCGAGTTGTCATCGTGGATAGTGACGTCGATCTTGGTGGCGAAACCGGCAAGCGCTTCGTCCACGGAGTTATCTACGACTTCGTACACCAGGTGATGAAGTCCAAGCTCGCCCGTCGATCCGATATACATCGCCGGACGCTTGCGAACGGCTTCCATGCCGCCGAGGACTTTAATGGAATCAGCGTTGTAGTCGCCGTTACCATTTCCTCCGGTGATCGGAGTTATCTTGCCGTTTTTTGTTTTCGTGTCCGTGATGGGAGGATTAATCTCTTTTGTGGCCATTCCGCTCCGCGAAAATGTCCCGAAATTTTTCTGCTGCAGTCTTGCTTGAGCCCTGGAACTGTGGCTGGGAACTTTCTTGTCTGGTCCTGCTTCCATGAACCCACGAACGGGATTCAAGTTATTGATATTGCTAACACTTAGGACCAAAACTCACTATTAAATTGTACCACGAAATGGGCCTTTCGGAGCTGTGGAATGCGGGCGAATCGAGCTAGTAAATTATGAATTTTCAGCAGCTTGCGGCAAGCTAAGCCGCGGATCCTTATATCCCTGGGAATCCGTGCGAATTCGTGGTCAAAACAAAAGATCAGGCGGCCAAATTGGCCGCCCGGTAGAGGTTAGAGACGGTCGAGCTTACGCCGTAGCTGGTCGTTCGCCGCCCTTGGCGCGACCCGGTTGCAGGTCCGGCTTGATCACGTGCTGTACGCCATCGTCAGGCTTGGAGGGAGGCGGCGGAAGCGGCGGAAGTTCTTTTCCGTCGACCAGTATCTTGATTTCGTTCGCATCCAGGACTTCGCGCTCGATCAGTGCCCGCGCCATCTTCTCCAAGGTGTCGCGGTTCTCGGCGAGAATCTGCTTGGCGGTGTTGTAGCCGCTGTTGACCAGCTTACGAACTTCCTGGTCAATCTTGATGGCCGTGTCTTCGCTGTAGTCGCGATGCTGAGCGATTTCGCGGCCGAGGAAGATCTGCTCTTCCTTCTTGCCGAAGGTCAGGGGACCAAGCTCGCTCATGCCCCACTCGCAGACCATCTTGCGCGCCATATCGGTCGCGCGCTCGATGTCGTTGCCTGCGCCGGTACTCATCACGTTGAGGAACATCTCCTCCGCGATGCGTCCGCCCATCAGGATGGCGATCTGGGTCTCGAGGTAGTTCTTGTAATAGTTGTGGCGGTCATCCACCGGCAACTGCATGGTGACGCCCAGCGCCATGCCACGCGGAATGATAGTGACCTTGTGCAGAGGATCGGAATGCGGCATCTTAGCGGCCACCAGAGCGTGTCCGGCTTCGTGATAGGCCGTGTTCTTCTTCTCCTCGTCAGTGAGCAGCAGAGACTTGCGCTCGACGCCCATCAGCACTTTGTCTTTGGCCAGTTCGAAGTCGTACTGTAGAACGGCTTTTCGGTTCTGCCGTGCTGCCGCCAGTGCGGCCTCGTTGACCATGTTGGCGAGATCAGCGCCGGAGAATCCCGGAGTCCCTCGTGCCAGGACGGAGAGATCAACGTCCTCAGCCAGAGGAATCTTGCGGGTATGCACGCGGAGAATCTCTTCGCGACCACGCACATCGGGACGGCTCACCACCACGCGACGGTCAAAACGACCCGGCCGCAGCAGCGCGGGATCAAGGACATCGGGACGGTTGGTAGCAGCCATCAGGATGACGCCTTCGTTCGATTCGAAGCCGTCCATCTCAACCAGCAACTGGTTCAAAGTCTGTTCGCGCTCATCGTGTCCGCCGCCCAAGCCGGCGCCGCGGTGACGTCCAACGGCATCGATTTCGTCGATGAAGATGATGCAGGGAGCGTTCTTCTTGCCTTGCTCAAACAGATCGCGAACGCGGCTGGCGCCAACGCCTACAAACATCTCTACAAAGTCAGAGCCAGAAATCGAGAAGAAGGGAACATTGGCCTCGCCGGCGACAGCTCGGGCCAGCAAGGTCTTACCGGTTCCCGGAGGGCCTACGAGCAGCACGCCTTTGGGAATGCGTCCACCGAGCTTCTGGAATTTCTGCGCTTCCCGCAGGAACTCGATAATTTCGCGCAGCTCTTCTTTGGCCTCTTCCACGCCGGCCACGTCCTTAAACGTGACTTTTTTCTGCTGCATTGAGAGCAGCCGGGCGCGGCTCTTTCCAAACGAGAGCGCCTTATTCCCGCCGGTCTGCATCTGGCGGATCATGAAGAACCACAGCGCACCGAGGAGGATCAATGGAGCCCAGGTTCCCAGCAATTGCAGCGGCAAGCTTCCACTGTTGGCGTCGCGGAAGTTTATGTTGACCTGCTTACTCTGCAGGTTTTTCAGCATCTCAGGAGTGAAGTAGTTGCTCGGCGCAGTGGTATGGAATGCGGAGCCATCCTTGTACTTGCCACGCACCTCCATGCCGTTGACCGTGATCTCCTTGATGTTGTTCTGGTCAATGTCACTCATGAACGTAGTGACGTTTACTTCTTTGTCCTTGGTGCCGTCGCGGGCGCCCTTGACGACTTCCCAGAGCAGCAATGCCGATACGCCGATCAGCAGCCAGAACAATACGGTTTTTACAGTTGAATTCACCTAGAAGACTCCTAATTTCAACGCCGCGTGCACGATCCCGAGGCACCTCAACAGATTAGATGCGTCCGCAAGATTTTGGATCGGCGAAAATACCTAAGGTCCTATTCTACCTTGTCTTCGGCAAAATAGGGCTGTGCTCCAGCCATGACCTAAGTCACTCAGGATCTTACGCTTGCTGCCGCCAAATAGGGTAGATTCCGGTTGGTCTGTTCCGGAGCGCCCAGGCCGTAGCCGACCAGAAAAGCTTCGTCCACCAGAAATCCGAAATAATCCGGCTGCAGGGGAACGCGACGCGCCGATTGCCGGTCGAGCAGGGTTACCAGCTTCACGGAAGCGGCACCCCGTGCCTTAAGGTCGCTCATCAGGAAGTCCGTCGTGATGCCGGAGTGCACCAGGCCTTCGACCAGCAGAATGTGTTGTCCCTTGATATCGGGCTCGTGTCCGAAAAATATCTCCATCACGTCGCCAGCCGTGCCGCCTTGGGCTCGACTGTACTTTGGCTTAACGAACTGGCAAACGATGGGCCCATCGATCGCCCGAACGATGTCGGCGACAAACATGAATGCATTCTCTAGGACAGCCAGCACCTGGATTCTCTGTCCCTTGTAATCATCGGAGATCTGACGTCCCAACTCTTTGACACGCTTTTGGATCTGCTCGGTAGTAATGACGGGCCGCAACGGCTCGGGTCGTGCACTCATGAAGTGTGGGTGCCTCCGGGCACCAATGCGTGGAACGTGTCACATTTGAACGTCGATGGGTCGTTCCAAAATAGCGATTGCCTCACGCCCAGGCTTCGCGGCGAACTGCGCCGGTGGAGGAAACCCGCGCATCCAGATAATTTCATGTCCAGCGAGCACTACTGGCCACAAGCTGCGCTCCGGCTGCGGCACATGGCGCTCTTGCAGCAATTCTTTGATCTTCTTCGGAGCTTTCGTATGGTTCGGCCAGTAGCGGTCCCCGGCGCGCCAATTCCGCAGCGTGACTGCTGCAGGCAGTAAGCTCCCGTCCAAAAGGTGCTCTGAATTATACTCCGCCTCTGCTCCGGCCGGAACGCGACGGACTTCAATCGTCGTACCAGTCTCAACAATATGGAACTCGCCCGGCACCGGCAATTCGTATTGGTAATCCGGAGTAGGCGCAAATCCCCGCAAATCGGGAGTCAGAAACAAGATTTGATCCGGTTCCCGCCTGATCTTCCATCCCAAGGGAAGCGAAATCTCGCCGCCCGATCCACTTTCCTGCGTGGCAAAACGGAGGACCTCCTCCACGTGCTTGAATTCCAAGGGGATTCCCGCTTCTTCTCCAATGGCCTTGACCACTCGCCGTTGCACGGCGACAGGTTCGCCGAGAAACCAAATCCGGTCCACCGATGCGTTCATCACAAGCCAGGAAGCACGATTGATTCTGGCTTGCAGATCAGCGGCCCCCGAGCCGGTTGGCGCTGAGGAGCTTGGGCACGCTGCAATTTGCACTAGATCGAGGTTCCGCGCCCAAGCCGGCTGGGACCAATGAACCCCTGTGCCCATCCAGCCCGCAACTTCACTTTCCCAGTAGTCCTCCTCTCCGCGCGCAATCTCGGACAGCTCGGCCAGGTTCTCCGCGACCGAAGGATTGAATTCTTTTTCCAGTAGCGGAACGAGAAGCTTTCGCACGCGATTGCGTGTGAACTTTGTGGTGCTGTTGGTGGCGTCCTCGCGCCAGGGTTGCTTGATGTGGTTGAGATACTGTTCCAGTTCATGCCGCCGAGTCTGCAGAAGCGGACGAATGATCTCTCCGCAGACATCTCCATCTTCGTCTTCCATTACCAGCCGCGGATGAATCCCCCCAAGCCCTCGCAATCCCGCCCCCCGAATCAACCGCAGAAGCACAGTCTCAGCCTGATCGTCGAGCGTATGCCCGGTAACAACCTTGTTGAGAGCCGAGAGGGCGCCCCACGCTACTCGCGGTTTGTGCAAAAGGGTGGGGGGTTTGACTTCCGGGCTCGCGTCTGTGCGTAGTCCCCCGAGCAGTTTGCGGAAGAATTCGTACCGCAGTTCCCGCGCAGCCGCTTCGATGCTAACGTGCTCGTCCGCAGCGTGCTGCGCAACGTCACCGGCGGCACAATAAAACTGCAAATCTTGTTTACGGGCCAGTTCCGCGACGAATTCCTGATCATCATCGGACTCCGCCCCACGCAGTTTGTGATTGAAATGAAGAACCGACAGGACGATGCCTAAATCAGTGCGCAATTCCAGCAGCAATCGCAACAACGCAACCGAATCGATTCCCCCGGAAACCGCCACCCCGACGCGCTCTCCGGCGCTAAGGAGATCGTGCCGGCGAATGTGGGAAAGCAAGCGCTCCAGGACGGGGTTCACCGAAACATGGTACCGCCGGAGTTGGCGCAGGGACAGCCCTGAGCTGTCCCGAGCGGTTACAGGGCCGTGCTCTTGTCCGCGATCAGCTTTCTGATCTGCTCCACGAAGTCTGTCGCGAGCATATCTTCCGTCTTTTCTTTCCCGCGCGTTCGGACATTGACTTTTCCAGCCTCCGACTCCTTATCTCCGACCACCAGGAGGAAAGGCACTTTCTGCATGGCGTGCTCGCGAATTTTGGCATTCATCTTCTCGTTGCGGGCGTCTACCTCGACCCGCACGCCAATGGCTTTTAGTTGAGAAGCAACTTTGTTGGCGTACTCCGCATGGCGCTCGCTGATCGGAATCATCGTTGCCTGGACCGGGGATAGCCATACCGGAAATGCCCCGGCGTAGTGCTCGATGAGCACGCCGAAGAAGCGCTCGACAGAACCGTACAGCGCGCGATGCACCATGACCGGCTGCTTGCGCGAGCCATCTTCCGCAACGTATTCCAATCCAAAGCGCTGCGGCAGGTTGAAGTCGAACTGCACCGTCGAAAGCTGCCACAGCCGTCCGATGGCGTCTACCAGCTTGATGTCGATCTTTGGCCCGTAAAACGCAGCCTCACCCGGAATCTTCTTGTACTCAATCCCGCGCTCCTTCAGAACTTTCTCCAGCGATTGCGTGGCGTGAATCCACTGCTCTTCGCTGCCGACGAAATTCTTGCGATCGTCGGGGTTCCACGTCGAAAGTTCCGTCTGGTACTGATCAAAGCCGAAATGCTTCAGGACATCAAAAGCGAAGTCGAGGCAGCCGGCGATCTCACCTTCGATCTGATCGGGCGTGCAGAAGATATGAGAGTCATCCTGGGTGAAGCCGCGGACGCGCAGCAACCCGTGCATCACCCCCGAACGCTCGTAGCGGTAGACGGTTCCCAACTCGCCCAGCCGCACCGGCAGATCGCGATACGATTTCAGCGAATCCTTATAGACGAGGATATGCCCGGGACAATTCATCGGCTTGAGGCGATATTCGGCGTCGTCGAGTTCCATGGCGTCGAACATGTTCTGCGAGTAATAGCCTTCGTGCCCCGAGGTGTAGAAGAGCTGCCGCCGCGCCACATGCGGCGTGTAGACGAGCGAGTAACCCCGCTTGAGGTACTGCTCGCGCATCCAGTCTTCCATCTCCTTGCGGATAATGCCGCCCTTGGGATGCCAGAAAATCAGCCCTGGCCCGGCCAATTCCTGGATGGAAAAAAGATCGAGCTGCTTGCCAAGCACGCGGTGGTCGCGCTTCTTCGTCTCTTCTATGTGCTTCAGGTAATCGTCGAGGTCTTTCTTGGAGAAGAACGACGTTCCGTAAATCCGCTGCAGTTGCGGATTCTTCTCATCTCCGAGCCAGTACGCGCCCGCAATGTTGAGCAACTTGAATGCCTTGATTTTGCCGGTCGACGGAATATGCGGCCCGCGGCAGAAGTCGGTGAACTTGCCGGTGCGGTAAATCGAAATCTTTTCATCGGGCTTGGTGAACTGCTCGATGAAATGGCACTTCATGAAGTCGCCTTCTTTTTTGAACTCCGCCAGCCCCTGGTCTCGTGGCAGAAACTCACGCGCGTAAGGGATGTTCTGCTGCACGAGTTCCTGCATCTTTTTCTCGATTTTTTCCAGGTCCTCTGGAGTAAACGGCGTTGGACGATAAAAATCGTAGAAGAAGCCGCTCTCGGTCGGGGGACCGTGTCCGAGCTTGGTCTCGGGAAAAAGTTCAAGCACGGCGGCAGCCAGCAGATGCGCGGAGGAATGACGATAGACTTCGAGCGCCTCGGGATCTTTTTCAGTGACGAGCCGGAGGTCGGTGTCGCTCTCCAGTGGCTTGGCCAAATCGGTTAGATTGCCATTGGTTTTCGCGACCAGAGCGGCACCCGCCAGCCGCGGGCTAATTGATTTTGCAACCTCCAGCGGGGTCGTGCCTTTGGGGACTTCTTTGACACTCCCGTCCGGGAGCTTCACATGAATGCTGTCAGCCATAGTTTGGGACCTGCAGGTTGTCTGAATGTTTCAGTCTAAAGAAGGGCGTGGGGAGGGTCAAACGGAGGGCGGGGTGAGTAGTGTAGAGAGACGACGTATACCCAACTCTTTTCTCCCCACTTCACAGACGCAACCGCCTTCACAGTGACGAAGCCTGGAACCTGTGAAGTTGAAAGTCCTGTGTCAGGCAGCTAGAATCCCGGCATGCGCGGAAACGATAGAGTTCACAAAGACTTGAGCGAGGCGCTGAAGGCGGAGCTCACAGCGATCAACCAGTATTTTCTTCACGGGAAGATGTGCGATAACTGGGGCTATTTCCGGCTGGGCGCCCACTACCGCAAGGAATCCATCGAAGAAATGGTTCACGCGGAAAAACTGATGGACCGGATTCTTTTCCTCGACGGAACTCCCAACATGACCGACATTGGAAAGATTAATATCGGCAACAACGTCAAGGCGCAGTTTGAAAGCGATCTCGCACTGGAAATGCATGCGGTCAAGCACTTGAACGAGGCCATCAAGCTCGCCACCGAAGTCGGGGACAACGCCTCCCGCGCGCTGTTTGAGGAAATCCTCGGCGACGAGGAAGAGCATGTCGACTACCTGGAGGGACAACTGCACGCTATCGGCGAAATCGGCCTCGATAATTATCTTGCACAGCAACTTCACAAAGGCGACAAAGAAGGAAATTAGGAGCAGCCCACGAACTTCACCTGCCAGGAATTCCCTCTCGATCTGAAAAGCGGCCAGCGTCTCTTGATTAGTCACGAGTAGGAACTAGTCGTCCGGTCGATGGACGTTCAAAATCCCCAGCCTCTCGCACACCCCGCGAGAAGGATGGGACACCCGGATTGCCTTATGGCCACCACGATCAGCTGAGCGCGTCCCCCGCCTTTGGGGCTCGAGGCCGCCGATACGTCTTGCGGCACGTGAGAATCAGAAATGAAATTTCAGCGCTCCCCCGACTGTTCGCGATGGGGCGTATTGGATGGGAATTTCTTCGCTTTCTTTGGCAATCCGGTAGATGCTATTAGAGACGTTTGTGACGTCGAATTCGAAGTCGAGGCGATGCGGTTCGGAGTCCCACACGGTTAGGCCCATGGCGAGATCGCAGGTGAAATGCTGCGGGAGGCGTGGCCCGTTTTCCACGATTGTTCCGCTTCCGTAGCGCATGGCTGTTCCGCCCCAGAGCCCACGCCAGCGGTTGTGGTAGAAAAGCTGTGCCGTACCCGTGTGGTTTTGGTCAAATGCCGGGATGATGCGCTCGCCGGCGACGAGAGGTTCATCTCCGGCGAAGCCGCCCGTGATCGGGCCATAGAAGTATGTCCGCGACAGGGCGTACTGCAAACGTCCGGTAATGCCGAAACGTTCGAGTTGCTTCATGTTCACCACCAGCTCCGCACCCCTGGAACGCGCCGCGCGGAAATTGATAGGAACGAAAATTCGGGAAATGGAGATTTCGTGATTCTCAAATGAATCGCGCCCCGTGTGCAGGTAGGCGTTCAGCTCGAGGCTGACGCGCGTATGCAGTTCCTGCGACCATCCCACTTCGTAGTAGTGCTGGCGGTAGGCACGGACGTTGCCGACGCGCTGGCCGGGATCGACTGCATTGTTCCCGATGAAGCTGGCGAGCAGCGAGTACTCGATGGGCGGCGGCGAGAAGTAGCGGTTGTAAGCTGCGTGCAGCACAGATTTGCTGCGCGCGATGTGATACGCCAGGCCGAAGCGCGGGCTGACCTGGGCGGCAGTGTCGACCAAGTCGAAGTAGTCGTATCGCAGGCCGACATCGACCCAGAAGTCCTTTGCGGGCGAAAAATGGTCCTGCACATACGCGCTGGCCTGGCCTCCTTTCAGCCCGCCGGAGAAAGCCGGAAACACGTCGGGATCACCGCGGCTGTCGAACGAGAAGCTTTCGAGTTCACGCAGCCGGACCAGGTCGACACCGCCCTTGATCACGTGATTGCGCCAGACGTGTGACACGTCACTCTTGATTCCAACCGTGAGTGGTGCGCGTGATGCCGACGAGAGCGGGGTAATTGGATCTGTGGTGGGCAGCACCCGATCCGAACCCACACGCTCGTAAAAAGACGTGGAAAGCAAAGTCTCCGGCGAGAACGTGTGATTCCAGCTCAGGATCGAGGTCTGTTGTCGCAGATGTCGCTGCGCATCGCGGCCGACTTCCTGGTCGTCTGAGATGTTGGGTTGCTGGAAGTTGGCGCCGCTGCCCATCAAGAGCAGCTTGAATGCATCTTTCGATGTGGCGCGAAAGTCGAACTGCGCGGCGGCGCGCGAACCCTTGCCGAAATCGTACAGTTCCTTGGGCTCGGGCGGATCAAGATAACGCCCGGAGGCGAATCCATCAATGAAGAAATAGTACCCAACGTTGTGCGCCATGCCGCCGTAGTCAGCATTGAGATCGTAGTTGTCGAGAGTGGCGCCGCGAAAATTCACGTCGCCGTGACCAGCCATGGTCGAGCCCGAGCGGGTGGTAATGTCAAGCACGCCGCCGAAGCGATTGCCATACTCGGCGGGGAAGCCTCCGGTCATGAGATCGACTGTCTCAAAGATCTGCGGGCTGACACCGGGGGAGAACTGCGGCTGCGTATTTTCCAGGAACGAAACCCCGTTGATGAACTCGTGCAGCGAGAACTCGGTGCCGCGCACAGCCAAAAAATTGTCGTGACTGTCGCTGGCGCCCGGCATCAGATTGTTCACCAGATCGTTGGTGTTGTCAGAGATTGGGGCCGGAAGGCGCTCGAGATCGGTGTGAGTGAAGGTGTACGAACTGCCGGTCTTCTCTGGGTCGATCGTCTGGTAGGTGGCGCGGACCTCCACCTTTTCCTGGACGGTCTCCTTCTTTTGCAGATCAATCACCAGTGATTCAGCCTGGCGCGGCCGCACGGTAAAACGATGCTCCGCGGGATAGAAGCCGGAGGCGTTGATCTTCAGGGTGTAAGGTCCGGCTTCCACAGCGCCTAAGTGAAAGCTGCCGTCGGATGCAGTGGACGAGGACTCGACTTCACTGCCATTCTCGCGCTCCAGTTGCACCGAGGCGCCGGATACCGGCGAGCCGTTGCCATCATGGACCGCGCCTTCAAGGACGGCTTGCGCCAGAGTGAATGTGGAAGACACGGTCAGAAAGAAAAGAAAGATGAGTGTGCGCGACATAATCTTCAACGCTGAAACTGCATGGCCGACTAGTGTACCCGCAGTGTTTACTCAGAGGGAAGAGGAGCGCAGAACTTCGGAATCCAGTGTTCATGCGGTCTACGATGCTTCATAGTGCCTAGCGATTTCCTTGCTTGTAAAAACACCGTCTTCATTTGGCTTTGGAGTGCGTGAATGAAAATGGATGCTCAAAGCTCAAATACAGAATGACGCCCTTTTCTCCGGCACTAGGGCCGGCTCCGATCGGCATCGCAATACCAGGGACAATCTGTAACCCGCTTTCGAAGTTATGCGCCCAGCGCACTCCGGGACTTAGATACAGATTCTGCCATCGTTCTACTTTTCGGGCCCCAATCACACTTTCGCCGGAGGTCCACAGCGTTTCGAGCAGAACGTTGAAGCGCGGCCGGGCTAACCAGACTATGGATTGGCCCAGATTAAAGGTTGTCGTGCTCGCGCTTTCCTGATTTTTATTCAGCGCGTGCGGGACCCAGGTTGCACCGACGTTCCAGTGACTGACGAGATGGCTGGAGTGCTGGACGCTGATCGGCAGGTTCGTCTGCATGCCCACTCCGCCAGAGCCTCGCCCAAATTTGTGATTGCCACTCGGAAGCATCAGGGTGAGCCTGGGCGCAATTGCAAGTTTGGCTTCGCCGCTTCCGACCAGTTGATAGCGGTAGTTTAGACCCGCATCCCCCCATCCCGCGCCGGAACCGGCAAAGCTGCCTGCGTGCGTCCCGGCCAGGGTCACGCTAACTTGATGTTTCAACGTACGAAGTGGCCATTCTTCCGTCAGGGTATACACCCAATCATGACTGTTCGAGAGTATCTCGAACGCACTTATATGCTGAATGACTCCGTCTTCCTGGTTGTAGGCTTCCTCGATCAGGAAACTATTGTCCTGGATCGGAGCAGGTGCGTTCCTTGGCACGGTTGACGGGTCCTGAGCGAGCGCTGGCATTGGACGGAGGGTCAGGACGAGAAACGCGAGAATGGGGGCGAACCGCACGACAGGCTTCTTTCTAAATGAAAATGAATTTCAATTTCAACTAGAACATTACAAGGGCTGACTGAAGATGTCACGCTTGTCTGGCGTTTCCCACAGCCCGGGAGGAAGAAGACTGAATGCAGATATGCGGGAAACGCGACCTGGCCTGATTCTTTTGTTCCCTCCAGAATCCTTCGATGTGGAAGATCAGGTGCCCGATCCTTGCCGCGCACTTTTGCGGCAAGGATCGGGGTTTGACCTCTATCGATTGGCAAGGCCTGAGAAAAGGTGGACAGGTATGAAGAAGACCACGAGCTTCAGACTGGCATGTCTTGGATGTGCGTAGCGATGTACCACTTATTGCCAAAGTTATCTTGCACCCCCGCGTTGCGGTCGCCGTAGGGTTGATCCGTTGGTTCCTGGAATGATTTAGCTCCCGCCGCCAGCGCTCGCTGATACACCGTCTCCACGTTCGGCACATAGACGTAGAACATGGCTGGCATGGTCTCGTACTTCCCATGAGCCTCGCCCATCTCTACGACTGAATCCCCGACGCGAATCTCGGCATGGTTCACAACGCCATCGGGCGAAACATACTTCATGATCTCCTGCGCTCCAAACGCGCGTTTCAGGAAATTGATGAGAGGCTCAGCCCGCCGCGGGTGTAGATACGGGTTCACGTTGTGTAGGCCCTTTGGCATGTAGCTGCCCCCCTGGTGAGTCGCGATGTACCACAGGTTCCCGGCGGGATCCTGCACTGCGCCTGAACGCTCGCCGTAATCCTGATCGACTGGTTCGTCGACCAAGGTAGCCCCGGCAGCGACGGCCTTTCGAATGACAGCGTCTGCATCCTCGACATAAACGTGGAGTGCGCCGGGCTGCATCGGTCCAGCGAATTCCTTACCGGGGAGGCCCCCGCCCATCATGATTATGGAGTCTCCAATTTGCACTTCGCCGTGCACTCCAGTCGGCATCACAAACCTAGCCAACTCCTTGGCGCCCAGGCCTGCGATGGCGAAGTCGAGCAGCGCCACGCCATTTTTCGCGACAAGATACGGGGTCACCATCCGGAAGCCGGGACGGATGTGGGGGGCGGCTTTGCCGGGCATCGTCCCACCCTCGGGGCCTTCCGTCATGCGCTCCATACGACGGTGCATCTCCTCAACCGGCATTTGCTCCTTCACGGTGCCGACGGTCCAGGAATAACCGAATGGATCGGCCATGGTGATATCGCGGTAGCCATAAAACTGGTCTTTCAGAGGACGAAGAACTTTCATGCCGGCGGCGATCGCGTGCTCCGCAAATGAATCCACATCGGGTACGGTGACGTCGAGGGAAATTGGAGAATGCCCCAGAGTCTCCGCGCTGAAACGGCCGCCCTCCGGCCACTCGTCAGTCAGATGGATGAAGGAATCTCCTACGGTCATTTCGGCGTGAGGGATGTGGCCTTCAACCTCAAAGCGGAACGTTTCTTTGGCGCCAAGAGCTTCCTGATAGAAGGCGATTGCCTTGGCGGCATCTCTGAATGCCAGCCTTGGGGCTGCAGTCGTGCGCACGGCTGTGACGGGTTCGGCTACGGTAGACATACGTTTTCTTCCTCCCAGTTCAGATTTCAATCGTGCCTTGAACTTCGCGTTCGGCAGATTGCGCAATTCCGCCGCGATGCGCACTAACGGCTCGATTTCCGGGACCGTTTTTCCGGCTCGCCCATCGTTCCGCGCCATCATCTGTTCCAGCGCGAGGTTTAACTGCTCGATCTTCTTGGTGTCGCCATTCCCTGGGTGTAGAGAGCGCTTAGGCATCGGCACCCTCCATGCGCGCCCGCAGACTGGTCAAGGCCCTGAACTGCAACTGCTTCACTGCGCCTTCCGTCTTACGAATCTCCCGCGCCACTTCTTTGATGCTTTTCTGCTCAACGAACCGCAGTACGACAACTTTCTTCTGCTCGGCCGGCAACTTATCGACCAGGCGGAAGAGAGTCGCCCGTTGCTCGACTTCCTCGATCTCCGCCGGACTGACTTGAGCCGATTCGATGGCAGAATCGTCCGAGACCTCGCGGCCCGATCGCTGGTAGCGGTCCGAGATCAAATTTGCGGCGATGCGGAACAGCCATGCCGCAAACGGGATCCCACGCCATTCAAAGCGCTTCAAATTAGCCAACGCCTGCTGAAATGTCTCCGACGTCAGGTCTTCAGTTTCCGCGCGGTCCCTCACCCGCCGCACAATGTACGCGTAGACTCGCTCGAAATTGATTTCGTAGAGATCGGCGAAACGGGCGGGGTCCTGCTGCGCAGCCTCGATGAGAAGCCGCTCGTCCGCTTCTTTCTTCAGAGCCTTCAACGAATTCTCCGCGGTTGTTGTACATCAGGGTAAACGGCATGCTTCTGGAAAAGGTTACGGTTGGAAAAAAATTGAGCCGTGTTCTTATTCAGGTAGTTCTGCCCGTAAAATCCTGCATCCAAAGGTGCGATTTCGAGCGAAGGGGGTTTAAACCACCAATGGAAGCAGTCACTGGAGTATTCCAAACGCGGGAAACTGCAGAACGGGCCCTAAGTGACGTGCGAAATGCGGGGATCGCGGAGGGCAAAGTCACACTCCTGACCCCCGGCACGGTGGACCATGTGGACAAAGAGGTCCGGGAAATTCCCACCGATACAGCTGAGCAGCCGGGCATGGCGAATGCCATGGGAGCGTTGCTGGGTGGAGGCATCGGGCTAACTGGAGGCTCGGTGTTGATGGCGCTGATCCCGGGATTGGGTCCGGTGACCGCTCTTGGGCTTCTAGGGGCGGGAATTCTGGGTGCAGCGGGAGCTACCATCGGCGGAACCGCGGCGGGAAGAATCGAGAACGCAAGCTATCAGGGACTTCCGGAAGATGAAATCTTCGTTTACGAAGATGCGCTGCGCCGGGGCAGAAGTGTGATCGTTGCGCTTGCAGACAATGAGGGGCAAGCCTCGGTAATACGCGATCGGCTGAAGCAGGACGGAGCCGAGTCGGTTGACGCCGCGCGCGAACAGTGGTGGACCGGGCTGCGCAGCGCGGAACAGTCGCACTACTCGGGCGCCGGGCGGAACTTCAGCGAAGACGAGAAATTCTATCGCATGGGTTTCGAGGCGGCCCTGCACGCGAGAACCCGGTGCATGGAGTTCGATCAGGTTTCGGCCGAGATGGATGCCCAACTCGAGGAGGTGCAGCGGCGCTATCCGGGCCAGAACGTGGAAGACGCTTTCACGCGAGGCTATCAGCGCGGCCGTGAGCATTATCAAAAGTTGTGCGATGAGACGAGAAAAGCTGCGTGAGCGGGAAAACGGAGTGCTCACGCTGCTAACGTAAGAGTCGAGGGTGGACCAGTTCAGTTCCCTTACCAGGGAGCGGATCTGTCGAGCTACAAAGTATTCAGGAAAGCGAGTAAATCTTCTTCTTCCTGAGCGGTGAATCCGATATTGAAGCGCTTCTCGTAGAAATCGAGCACGTCGCTCAATGAGGCCGCCGAGCCGTTGTGAAAATAAGGAGCTCGCGCGGCAAGCCCCCGCAGAACCGGACCCTTGACCTTGCCGATATCCTTCCACGACCCCGTGATGAGGGCACGACCCGGATCGGTCGTGGTCTTGATTTCACCTGTTATTTTGTTCTGCAGTGTGAAGACTGGCAGGTAACTTAGGTCCAGCGAACTGTCCAAGTCGCCAACGCCAATGTTCAGAGCGAGGGCAACGGAATGATTCCCGACGTTGGGCGAATCGTGACATGTTCCGCAGGTGCCTCGGACCACAGCAAGGTTCAATTCGTCGTTTAGGCCGGCGACACCGGTAATGTTAATCGGCTTCGAGTTGAACAACGCCTCTCCCCGCGCGATGCTGGCGCGCGACCGGGCACCCTGGGCCCAGAAACTGGTGCTGGACTGGTATTGGTCTGTCCAGGGATCAAAGAGATTGAAAATCACAGGCGTAAATGGCGTTCCCAGAGGATTTCCGCCAAGCGGATCGTTGATGCCGATGAAGAAAGCCGGCTTTGTCTTCCGCGCCAGCTCAACCGGACCTCCCGTGGCTCCGCCTTGGTCTAAAGCACCAGCGCTGTAGGCGATAGCTTGTGCCGTCGAGAGCGTCATCTCGAACTCCGCTATGGCCCGCTGCTGTTGCGGCGATAGTGGAATCGCTCCCTGAGCATGACCCCTGACGGCGTCCATCGCCTGGTGCTCCAGATCGCCTAGCAGGTCGGCCGGATTTGTGGCGAAGGAGATCTTTTGGGTACCGGTCTGAGGCGACGACTCGCGCCCGTCCCACATGACCGCGCTCAAGAACCGAAGGTTGGTCGCCGGAAGAGGACGGCGATACATCGATAGCATGGCGGGGTCATTACAGCCGTAAGGATTGACGATGCCCACGACAGAGAACTCAGCACTATCAGGCACGGGCAACTCGATTCGGAGCAAGCCTCTATTGATCAGCAGACTGTAGCCTTTGCGCCGTCCCTCGACTGTGGACGTGTCAATATCATGACTGCAATTCGAACCATCGTTGGGTCGGAAGATGGGATCGAGACCTTGCGTCAGTAGAAATCGAATTTTCAGTTCCTGTGCGGAAACACTCCAACCCTGGGCTGGGCGGTGGCAAGAGGCACAACTCCGTCCATTCGTACCTAGGGACTGAAAGAATGGGCCGGTCAAATCAATCGGTTTTCCGTTCGCGCTGTAGGTCTCGAGCAGACCGGAACCGTTGGGAAAAGGAAACAAATTGGGCAAGGTTTGCCCGACGCCAGCTAGGTTGCCAATAAAGCTGAAACTTACCAAGGCGAAAGCCAATTTGATTCTCTGGGACATGGCACACCCCTCCACTTTCTGCATCGAAGAAATTCACTGCTCAGAGCGCAGTGCGATTCCTGCTGAGCAACGGCAATTATGCCATTTGGTGATTCGCTGAGCAGCCGGCCATTGGCTGAAACACCCGCACCTGACCGCCTGCCCAACGCATCAGTTGCAGTTTGGCGCTGGTACAGGATAAACTCCGCCCAGCTTGAACCCGGGGGCGAATTCAACGACCCCATCGCTCTGCGGAAACACCGTTGCCCACCAAATGACCGCAACGTTGTTCCCTGTGTTCTTTACGCTATGGATTTGACCGGGCGATTCGACAAAAGCGCTACCCCTCTGGAATTCTTCGGATACACACTGGTCGGGACCGACCAGGTGGTCCTCCGTTATTCTGCCGTGGGCAAGAATGACATAGCTCAATCCTTTATGGAAATGCCACGGGACGATATCGCCGGGCTTCATTGTGAAGGCATGGATTTGAACCGTACCCGGCACGGGATAGCCGGGGCCGGAAACCCCAAAGTCATACGCGGGGATTGTTCCAAGGATCAGGGCGAGGTTCGATAGCGCAAAGGCGCTACCCACCAGCACGGTCATGAAACCGATGAGTGTGCCTGCTATCAGCTTGCGTTTTCGTGTCATGCGTCGACTCCTTCTGGGTGAATTGACTGAGCTGGTATCGTGGATTCCTCGGGGACGAACTTGCGGACCCGAAAATGCAACCACTCACGTGCGATTGCCGTATTCTTGGGCAGCCCACCTCGCCCGTGTCCGAGACCCTGGTTACATGCTCAAATTTGACCCAACTGTTCCGAAGTACAATGCCCGGCAAAGCACGTGCACCTAGAAAGAAGGTCACGGGCTAACTAGTTGAATTGAGAGATCCATACGTCTTCGGATGACGCGGTTGGAATGGTTTTGTAGACTTGCATCCAGCAGGATGAATACAGTGCAGACGCCCCGCATTGCCCGCTTCGGATCGTTTGAAGCCGACCTACATACGCGCGAGCTCCGTAAACACGGGCTGAAGCTGAAAGTTCAAGCGCAACCATTTCAAGTGCTAGCGATGCTGCTGGCACGACCCGGCGAGCTCGTCACTAGAGAAGAAATCCGCTCAAGACTGTGGCCGCAGGACACATTCATTGATTTCGACCACGGACTGAACGCTGCTGTTCGGCGCTTACGCGATGCTTTGAACGACAATGCCGAGACCCCGAGATTCGTTGAAACACTTCCCCGTCGCGGTTACAGATTCATCGCGCCGGTGGAGAGGCTCGATATCGAAGAGGCTGATCAGCAGAACGCGGGAGTAGTAACAAACGCGACTGTCACAAGCACGGCATCAATGGAAACGGCTGCAAGCCCGTCGGAGAAGGTTGCTCTTCTGAAGGCAGTCGAGCCAGGGATTTCGCCAATTGTCACCTCGCAAATGGTGCCTCCGAGTGCTTCGATGGAGGGGCAACCGGTTTTGCCGAGAGCAGAAGAGGCACGGGCGCCCAGGCGCGTCAAAGTGCTGCTTGCGCTTATCGTCATGGCATTAATCGCTGCCGCTTTTGTGGAATATCAGATCGGGAGCAGGAAAGCGAAGAAGCCAACCATTAGATCACTGGCGGTACTCCCTCTACAGAATCTTTCTGGCGATCCGGCACAACAATACCTCGCGGATGGAATAACTGAGGAACTGATTGGTCGGCTTTCCGAGATTCGCAATCTGCGCGTGATTTCCCGCACATCTGTAATGCGCTTCAAGGATACCCAGCTTTCAGTCGCAGAAATCGCGAGAATGCTTGGAGTTGATGCCGTGGTGGAGGGCTCGGTGATGCGAGAGGGCAGCCGGATCCGGGTTCACGCTCAGCTGATCCGAGCGGCCAGTGACGAACACTTCTGGTCGGAGTCGTACGACCGTGAATTGCGCGATGTTCTTGCCATGGATGCCGACGTCGCGCAGGCCGTTGCGGAGAAGGTTGAGGTAACTATGAGTGGGGAGGAACACCGGCGGCTTGGGGCTGTGCGTTCCGTCTCGCCGGAAGTGTACGAAAATTACCTGAAAGGCAAGTTCGCCTTGGCCATGGGCAACAACAAATCCCATATCGAGGAGAGTATCGGGTATTTCGATGAGGCGATCCGGAAAGATCCGGCATATGCTCCCAGTTACTTGGGCCTGGCGACCGCCTACTCGAGTCTAACTACGGTTTTTATGGGCGGAGTCGCAGAACAAGAGCGTCCCAGAGCGCTATTAGCAGCGCGCAAGGCGCTGGAACTCGATCCAGAATCAGCGGAGGCACACGTGCTGATGGCGTCCATGGCGGAAGCCCAGTGGCACTGGGCAGAAGCCAAAAGTGAATACTATCGCGCACTCAATCTGAGACCAAACGATGCGGGCGCGTATTCGGGAATGGCCTGGTGGCTGGAGTGCCAGGGACGCAACGAGGAGGCCCTGACAATGAGGCGCCGCGCCCGAGAGCTCGATCCGCTTGCTATTTCTGGGGCGGAGCTGGGTTGGGATCTGTTTTATGCCCGCCGTTACGATCAAGCGATACACGAGTTGCGTAGCGCCCTTGCAGTCAAACCCGATGACGCCTACGCTCTCTGGATCTTGGGGTTTGCACTCATTGCGAACCATCATCCGCAAGACGCGATCCCAGTGTTGAAAAAAGGCGTCTCGGTTTCCAACAATAGCCCAGCGCTGATTGGCCTTCTGGTGAATGCCAGTGCCCAGGCTGGCCGGCGGACGGACGCACTTCGGCTGCTGGACGAATTGAAGCGACGCAGGCGGACGGGCTACGTTCCCACGGCGGCGTTTGTACTCGCCTATCTCGGATTGGGGGAATATGACCAGACATTTGCCTGGCTTGAGCAGGGCTACAAAGAACAATCAAACATATTGCAACTCCTGAAGGTGTTTCCATTCTTTGATCCGATTCGCACCGACCCACGTTTTATGGATCTCGTCCACCGGGTCGGACTTGATCAGCCCAATTAGTCTGAATGTAAGACGAGAACTGCTCAGGGCCGGTAGTACAAATCTTCCACTGCCTTCTGCACCTTTGCCGAGAGCGAGGGCAGATCACGGATGGTTAGGCCGGTGGTTGAGATGGGCTCTCCTACCCGCATCTCCAGGGGACGGCACTTGATGTGGTAGGTGTTCATGGGCAGCAGTTCGTATGTGCCCACCAGCGCAATGGGAACGATGTCGACTTGAGCCTTTATCGCGAGAAAGAATGCGCCTGGAAGAAAGGGCTTGATTTCTCCATCTGGCGTGCGTCCGCCTTCCGGGAAAATTACCAGCGGGAGCCCTTTCTGCAGGCCCTTCAAAGCCGCACGAATGCTGCTGATGGAGTGCGAAGGATTCTGCTGATCAATACAGATTTGTCCCGAACGCTTCAACTGCCAGCCCACCACAGGGTATGAGAGCAGTTCCTTCTTGAAGGCAATCCGGAACTGAAACGGCAAGTTGACATATAGCACTGGAATGTCCATGGCGGACGCGTGGTTCGCCGCGTATACATGAGGTTTTGCGGTGTCGATCTTATCGAGCCCCGTTACCTTCACGGGCGAGAAGACCGTTTTCATGATCAGCCACGACCAGACATGCGAAAACCAGTGCAGGCGGCCTCCGCTGCGATCCGCGATGCCTGCCGGCAATGCCAGCAGGCCCAGAAAGACCGTGTAGAACCAGATCAGCGGATCGATGAAGGCGTAGGATCGCAGACGGCTTGCCCAGCCATAATTCACGCCGGGAATGGTGTGAGGACTGAGGCGGACGCGGGCCGCAGGTTGATCCCGCCCGCTCTCTACCTGATCAACTGATGAATTCACTTGCAGCACGGCTCCAATTTTAGGAGAAAACACAGAAAGTTTTTCAGACACGCAACCGCAAAGCCTGCATGGCTTCTCCCACCAGATAAATCGATCCGGTCACCACAATCACCGTATCCTGTGTCGCGAGTTCCCGAGCACACTGAAGCGCCGGTGCGACGTTCGCGACCAATTCTATTTCAGCACCGGTCCTGCTGGCCGCAAGCAGAATTTCTTCCGGCGACGCGGATCGCGGATTCCCGGGCCGAGTGACAATGACGCGCTCGGCAGTGGGAAACAAAATCTCCGCCATCTCTGAGATTGCCTTGTCGCGCATCGCTCCGAAAACAAAAATCAGCGGACGGTCGCCGTAGCGTTCCGAAAGGGCAGAGCGCAGGGCCCACGCACCTGCTGGATTGTGGGCGACATCCAGCACGATTTCGGGCCAGCCATGCGCCGGGGGCAGGGCCTGAAAACGTCCGGGCCAGGCGGTTTCGCGAATCCCACGCTGAATGGATTCCGCTGTAATACCGCGCAACCCTTTCTTTCCCATTTGCTCGGCTGTGGCAATCGCAAGAGCCACATTTCTCAATTGATGACGCCCGACGAGGGACGTTTCCACAACGATCTGCTTGCCCATGACTTCCAGCGGATAGCGAGATTGGCCTTGGTCGGAGGGCACTCCGTAGGAGGCACTAGCGGGCGATACGGGTGGAACGTACTGCACCGCACTGACTCCAGCGGCATCAAGTTCGAGAATCGTTTTGCCAATCACGTCATTAGCGGCAGGCTGCTGCGGCAGTGTGACTACGACACCGCCTTGACGGATGATGCCGACTTTCTCCCGGGCAATCTCGGTGACGGAAGTGCCCAGAAATTTCTGATGATCAAGCGAGATGTCAGTGATGACACTGACCAGCGGCTCGACAACATTCGTAGCATCCAGGCGCCCGCCCATTCCCACTTCCAGCACGGCCACGTCTACCCGCTCGCGCGCGAAGTACGAGAAGGCAATCGCAGTCATCATCTCGAAGAAGCTTGGATGCCACGGCAGTTCCTGATGATCGACGAGCTGTCCAGCGACTTTGTCGACTGCGCCATGCAGCCGGGCGAAGTCATCGTCACTGATCTGCTGGCCACCGATGCGGATTCGTTCGTTAAGGCGTACCAGGTGGGGAGAGGTATAAAGCCCGGTTTTCAATCCGGATGCGAGCAGAATCGAAGCCAGGGTTGCGGCGGTCGATCCCTTTCCGTTGGTGCCCGCGATGAGCACACTGGGGAACTTCGTCTCGGGGTGACCGAGAGCTCGCATCAGCACGCGCATGTGCTCGAGATCGAATTTGTGCGAAGGCGTATTCGCCAATTCGTGCCCCAGGGCAAACATGCTCGAGACCGCGGTTTCGTAGGACATAAGACAGCCCTTAGCTATCAGCTTTTAGCGTGCTAAGCTTTCAGCCCGCATCTTGAACCAGATGGACAAGCGGCTTTCTAATGAGAACAGGATGTGTGGACGCATTCGTTCCAGCTAAGAGCTAGTAGCTTGTCTCACGCGGCCATAAAGTCCAGGGCTCGCGCGATGTACGGCTTCAATTGCTTGCGAGGAACGACGGCATCGAGCATTCCGTGCTGCAGCAGGAACTCGCTGCGCTGGAAGCCCGGCGGAAGTTTTTGCCGGATGGTTTGCTCGATCACACGCGGCCCGGCGAAGCCAATCAGCGCGCCCGGTTCGGCGATGTTCAAGTCGCCAAGCATGGCAAAAGATGCGGTAACCCCACCCGTCGTGGGATCGGTCAACAAAGAGATATATGGGACCTTTGCTTCATCCAGCTTCGCGAGTGCCGAAGAAATCTTGGCCAGCTGCATGAGGCTGATCACGCCTTCCATCATGCGGGCGCCGCCCGAGGCGGACACAATGATCAACGGCGTCTTCGTATCCGCAGCGCGCTCGACGGCGCGAGTGATGGCCTCTCCGACCACTGCTCCCATACTGCCGCCGATAAACGCATACTCCATTACGCTGGCGGTGACGGCGCGCCCCATCAGTTTCCCATGTGCATTGATGACCGCATCGTTCAAGCCAGTATCCTGCTGCGCCTGCTTCAGCCGCGAGGAATAAGGCTTCAGATCCACAAATTTCAAGGGATCGGTGGAAGAGATATTAGCGTCGAAGATTTCGAACTGATTATCATCCAGCAGCAGCGCCAGCCGTGCGCGCGCATCAATCCGGAAGTGCTTGTCGCATTTGGGACAGACGTTCAAATTGTCTTCCAAGTCCTTCTTCCAAATAATCTGGCGGCAGTTCTCGCATTTGACCCACAGCCCCTCGGTGCGGACCTTCTTCTCGCCGGAGGTATCCAGTTCAGCGGATTCGCGCTTAAACCAAGCCATAAGAAATTTGGTAATTGGGAAATTTGGTATTGAAAATCGATCTCTTCGATTACTCAATTACCAGATTACAAAATTACCAATCAGTACTCGATTCCTCTCTGTGCCATAACACCCTTTTCGTAGGCGTGCTTCACCTGGCGCATTTCGGTAACGGTGTCGGCGATGTCGACAATTGTGGGGTGCGCATTGCGGCCCGTCAAGATTACATGAACCATTTCCGGCTTGTTTTTCAAGGTCTCCACCACTTTGGCGGCATCCAGCATGCCATAGCTAATGGCATAATTGATCTCGTCGAGCACCACCAAGTCCCAGGTGCCTGACATAATTGCCCGCTCGGCTTCCACCCAAGCCTCTTCCGCCATCCGTATATCTTCCCGGTCAGGCTTCTCGGTTCCAACCTTTACGAAGCCCCGGCCCATCTGCCTCATCACAAACTTGTCGCCGAAGGACTGCACGGCATCGAGCTCGCCATAATGCCAGGAGCCTTTCAAAAACTGCAGCATGAGCACCCGCAGGCCCTGGCCAACAGCCCTCAGGGCCGTTCCCATTGCCGCCGTAGTTTTGCCCTTTCCCGGCCCTGTGTTGACGATGATGAGACCACGACGAATGTCAGCCATGACCGGACCGGATGTTTGATTCTACTAGATCACACGGGATGCACAGCTCCGTCCCTTGGTGGAAGAAGCGCGGGCACTGTCCGATGTTGGACAGCGCAGTCCCATGGTGGACAACAACGACCGTTCTTGTAACCTTTGATACTGTCTTATCAAACAGTTACATGGAATCCGCTGGGAACCGCAGTTGCACTGTTTTTGTTCAGCTGCGACGTCGCCTTGGGGTAAGCAATGGAGTCTGCCCGCCTCGTACAACGGGCTGGCACGGGAAGAAGCCGAAAAAGGTCAGCCGGCCTGTCTTTTTGATTTCATTCTGAACTGGGTAACTCGCGGACCTACTCAGTGAATAGAAATGTTTCGCATCGAA
>JBKOUZ010000069.1:0-6471 GCA_046723715.1 Acidobacteriota bacterium
GCCGTGTACTCGAGCCCCAAAAGTAAAAACCCAAAAACTCAGACACGTCTATCTTTGGTCGACCGAAGAACAATACGTAGCCGTCCGGATCGCAAATCTCGAAGCCACGAAGACCATCGTGGGTTTGCTTGAGCGGCACACTGAAGGCTGCTCCATGATTGGCAAATTCGATGGCGAGCGCGTCCGGGTCCGGTGCATAGACGAAGGCATCCCACCTCATGCAGGGATTGCGCTTTGGGTTCGGCAGCGGCGCTGTGTCTTTATCGGACTTGACGAAGATCTGTGCTCCGTCTCGACCCACGATGGCGAAAAAAGGGTGTCGATCCGGCTGCTGAAACCTTGTCTCAAAGCCAAGCTTATCGCGATAAAACGCGATGGTTTGATCGACGTTGCTGACGATGAAGAACGGTGAAATCGCCTGTGTCGTTGGTCGTGTCATAAGAATGGAACCTGTTGCAGTGTCATCTTACGATTCTATGCGGTGTCTTCGAAATGACATCTTCCTTCTCAAACTCTTCAATGGCGTCTATTCCTTAGCTGATCCAACAGGCATCACGCTCATCAGTGCGAGAAGGAACCACGATGCAGGCACTAAAAGTGGTGAAGAAGAAATGAAAGGCGCCTTGCACTCAGCAAGTTTGGAAACCGTCTTCCACGCGCCCCTTTTTTTCTGGTTCACGTTGCCATCCAGACGGTGAATACCCTGCGTATCTGAGACTCACGTGCTTGGGCGGATATGCGCGGCAAAAAGCTTAGGTTCGCGGCGATGATCCTTACCGGAAATTTACAGTGGGCTTACAATTGTTTACCCCGGCCAATTGCTCTCCGAGTTAGATTTTGGAGGTAGTCTTCCTCCCCCTGACACGAGCATGCCCGCGTTCGCACTCGTGGCGAAAACGCGATGTGGGCCAACGTTTCAGAAGAGATTGGTCAGCAACTTCGAGGGGGATCATGCACACCGATACTAAAGTTGAAAGTGGTCCGTTATTCGTGATCGAAGCGCTCGCAGATCTGTATCACCTGCTGGAGAACTATGCCCCTTCCTGGTACGGGAAGGAACATCACGAGAAAGCCGCGGCGGCTCTTTCCGCCGTCAAGGCAGAGTCACCCTGCCTCGAGTGAAACTCGCACCTCAGTTCATGCCTTGAACTTGTAGCCAATTCCTGTCATGGTTACGATCAACTCTGGATGCTTCGGATCTTTTTCGATTTTCTGGCGAAGGCTGGCGACGTGGACGTCGACGGTTCGAGTTAATGTTCCATCTTCGTAGCCCCAGACCGCTTTCAGGAGTTCATTTCGCGAGAGAGTCACACCTGGGTTTTCCATAAAATGGCGGAGCAGTTGGAATTCGCGCGCGGAAAACGAGAGGGGTTCCCCATCGCGCAGGACTTCCGTTCCCCTGACGTCCATGCGGAGCGAACCGGCCTGATAAATGGATTGTTTTGGGCGGCTGGGCAAACGGCGGAGCAGGGCTTCGACACGCGCCATCAACTCCAAAGTGTCAAAAGGTTTGGTGACATAATCGTCGGCCCCCAGCTTCAGACCAAGCACCTTGTCCATGGTCTGATCACGGGCGGTCAAAACAAGAACCGGCGTTGCCAGTCCGGCCTTGCGAATATCGCGGCAAACGTCGAGACCACTGCGGTGCGGTAGCATGACGTCCATGATGATTAAGTCGAAGGGAACACTAATGGCTTTGTCGAAACCTTCTTTGCCGTCGCAGGCCAGGTCGACGACGTAACCTTCGCTGCGAAGGCGGTCGCCGAGGGTCATGCGCAGAGCCTCTTCGTCTTCCACGAGCAAGATGTATTCATTCATAGATGCACCAGCTTTGGCTCCATCTCATTACTCTTTTCGAACACCGGCAAGCGCAAGGTGAAGATCGTTCCCACGCCGAGTTCACTGGTCACTGACAATCTTCCGCCCATAGCTTCCGCGAGGTTTTTGGCGATGGGCAACCCCAACCCCGTGCCGTGAATTTGATTCGAAACGGCGGCGGGGCTGCGATAGAACGGCTCGAAGATTCGTTGCATTTCTGTCCGCTCGATACCGTGGCCGCGATCGTGAACATCGATCCGCACGTCCCGGTTACGGCCATCCTTAGACTCTTCACAAGTGGCTCGAATCGCGATCCAGCGTCCTTGTTCACCGTATTTCAGGGCGTTGGTAATCAAATTTTGCAGGCATTGAGAAAGCGCGGTAGCATCGCAGAGGACCGAAGGCAGTGAAGGAGCGATGTGTTGCTCTAACGTGAAACCGGCCTTCAGCACCAGTTCGTTTATGCCAACCACCGCCGACTCGATGACTTCGGCAATATTGGTAGGACGCATCACATAGCGGCCTTTTCCATCCTGCGTGGAGGCGAACAATAGGACCTGACTGACCAGGCCGTTGATCTGCCGTGACTGATTGCGAATGGTTGATGCATATCTGGCCAACTGCTCTTTCCCAGTTACGACGCCGTCTGCAATGTTGTCCACCGCGGAACAAAGTACGGCCAAAGGCGTACGGAGTTCATGCGAAACTGACGCGGCAAAGTCCATTTGCATGCGCGCGAACTGTAGAGTACTGGCCATTCTGCTCTTCTGCAAAACCCAGACAAAAACGCCGGCAGTAAGAATCGTACACAACAATACCGAAACCAGGCGGATGACGGAGCGGCGCGAGATGTTGGCGACGTTCAACAATCGCTGGGATGCTTGTTCGTCGTAAAGACGTTGTGTTTCGTCGAGCGACTGGCGCACGCGGTCAAAAAGTGGAACGCCTTTCGCCAGATCTAGCGCGACCGCTTCCTTCGTGCTGCCCTCGAGAATTAGCCCGAGAACCTCGTCCCTGACGGCTAAGTAAGTGGACCAATCGCGTTGCAAGCGGCGTCCCAGCTCGATTTCGGCAGGCAACTCCGCTTCCTTCAGATATTCGGCAATACCCGCGGTTACTCGGGCATCTGCCAGGCGAGACTGGTCGGCATACTGGACCTGCAAATTGCTGTTCTCTGTAGAGAGAGCGTACAGGGTGCTGCGACGAGTCTCCTGGGCGTCATATTGCAGGCTGCCGATTCTGCGCAGCCCAAGCACCGACGAGGCGTACATCCTCTGTACTTCGTTATCAGCGGAGCGCAAGTCGCGAATCACAAAGCGGACGGCCCCGGCTTCCAAGCCCACCAGCAGCACGAGCAACAGCGCCGAACCGTAGCGGGAAAAAAATTCAGGTGCTTTCCCTACTCGCGGAGTGAAGGATGCCGGACCGCGCGCTGTTATTTTTTGGCTGCGCTCTCTCATGTACCTTTAGTGCCGCTCCGGGACCCGTAACGCATATTCCACATCGCTAGGGTAATGACCATCAATGCGCAAAACTTTCACCGAAGCGTCCACATCGGACGGACGCATATAGCCAATTGCCCCGGGAACATTGAAGACGAACTTGCGTACACCCTCCGGCGAGGAGAGCGTCTTCGGGGAGACGAGAATTTCGCCTGTGAGCAGGCCTTGTACAAACCGGCGGCGCAGGTCGGACTCGCTCATGCGGCAGATTTCGCGCAATACGGCCTCTCGTTCAGGCCGCCCCGCGTCCATCATTACAAGCGTAATTCGACGTCCGTTGGGCCAGTGGCTCCGTTCTCCGAGGAAAACGGTACGAAGTTCCGCCATAGACAGCTCATCCACGGGATTCGCCTGATTCACCACGATGGCCAGACCCTCGTTCTTGGGCGGTGAAGCGCCCAGAGGCACCGGTGCCCAGCGCAGCAGCGCCGCAGCCAGTGAAATGAGGACCATGATGGTGATGAAGCGTCGCATGAAAAGGAGCCCCAGCCTTTAGAAGGTAAAGCCGATTTGAGCTTCCAGCCCTTGCACAGACTGCTGATTGCGCAAACTTAGAAAGTCATACTGCAGCTTCAACGCCACCGATTCGCTGGCATCGTAACGAACGCCGGCTGAAGGTCCAGCACGAAACCCGATGTCCGGGAAAATTGGTTCGTTCCTGGAGGCGTTTACATACTGATAGCGAAAGTAGGGTTGATACAAGCCGAAGCGCCGTGAGATCTGAGAGTAGAAGCCGGGCGTCGCAAATACGTGTGGCGTGCCGGTGATGTTATGACGAACGACAAGGAGTTCATTGAGCCACTCAAAATTTGTGGTCGAATAAACAGCGTGCGTGGCCAGAATGGTTTCGCCGACACTGGGTTGGCCGACGGGAACGAGCAAGTCGCGATACGCTGAGAAGCCAAGTTGCAGGCCAGGCACTTTCAGGGGACGAGCGAAAAATGCGACGTTCACGGCTTTGTGAGTTTTGTCGGCAATATCGTTTTGCACCGGCTCTTCCGTGAACGGAAACCGCGATTCGCGTCCGTTGCCGACTTCAGCGATATAGTGCAAACCCAACGAACCCGAGGGAATTCTCCCGAAGGCCTCTACACCGATGTTGTGGATAGGAAGGATGCCGCCCCGATCCTCGAATTCGAACATCAGAGGACGTCCCGTGGTGGTCTGCAGCCAAGTACTGTGATGGTAAGCAGTGTTGTAATAGCCGATCGCGGTATGGTATCGCCCAGCCGTCAAATTGAAGTAATCATTATGCGAATATTGAAGCAGGTACCTTTCTACATCGACTCCAAAATTATTTGCCGTTCCGAGCGTGTTGCCATAGATGTTGTCCGGACCAGCCTCAAACACGATCTCGCTTAAGAATCGGAATCGATCGGAGATGTCCGATGTGACAAACAGGTTCAACTGTCCGAGAGAGAAAGAGGTTCTATCCCCGGGCTGGCCAGTAGGATGATAATTACTACCGTGCAGGGTAACATCGCCAAAGCCGCGAATGCGAAGCAGTGTCTTGCTGAGGTCCATGCGCTCATTCTCGGCGTGCTCGGCGCCCTCAGGTTCTGGGGAATTGCTTGGCTGTAAAGTTGTCGGGCTTGCGGTTGGTTCGCCGGCTTGGGCTGTCGCGGGGGTTGAGGGTGAGGGAAAGGAAGACGAAGCTGCAGGCGTAGGTGACTCGGAGTGGGGGCTCGGGGCGTGACTCTGCAGCGCTTCGAGTTGCTGCACTCTTGCTTCCAGTGCATTGATGCGAGCGACGAGGGCGTTCAGCGTTGCCTGATCGGGAGTGGCCGCCTGATTCGACTGTGCGTCCGAGTTAACCGGGCTCAGCAAAAGCGCCACAAAAAAGAGCGGCAAAACCCACCTGGCAACTTTGCCCGGTAAGTGCTGGTGCATCGCCTGATTGACGAAAAAGTTCGGGTGCATCGACAACCTCCTATCCGCTTCAGTTACCCTTGAGACAACCCCGCCACGTTTCACAGGACCGCCCACTGTGCTTCCAACCGTCGACGATGGCACCAACACACAACGCCGCCATCGATGTCTGCCGACATTCAGCACATGCTTGAGTGAGGGGGAGAGAAGTTCGGAATGTATCCTAATTTCATAGCGCTTTCAACATTACTTCAACGGAAACAGCGACCTGATTCCTCGTTTAGGCCCAAGTCAAAGTTACGACGAGGAAGAGTACGGAAATTCAATTCGCCTGCGGAACCTGCAGCTTGCGGTCTGCAATTCTACCCAGCCAAATCCGTTGGGCTCACGGAAGGAACCGAACAGGCCAGGGGGCGGCGTGCGTCTGTGGAAGAGTGACTGGCGTGCCTATCCAATTTTGGGGGCGGTCGCGAAAGATTGAGTTTCTTAATTGTCAGTCTGAGCAGCGCGAAAATCTATGCACATTTTTCCTGCAAGCAAAATGCATCGATTCTTCACTCCGATCAGGACGACCACCGCTACGCCGCAAAGGAAAAGAACTTTTGAACAGAAGCCCATGTACTTAAATGCGGCGCTTGTGAACTAGTGTGTTCTTTTCAACGAGTTTCTACGGGCTAGAATCAACCATCGGATCAGCGCTGATTCGTCCCAAGTAAATCGGATCAACGCTGATTTGTCCCAAATTAATTAGTCAAGTTGGTGCTTGGGTCGAGCGCCAGCCGAGCACCCAGTTCCAGGTGCCGAAGGAGGTCCCTTGCATTTTCCCCCGACTGCAAAATTCTTGCGGAACACCTTCATCTTGAGCGTCGCTTTGAGTGCATCAATCGGTTTGATTGGCTGCGGGATGCCGAACCAATCCGGCCTGCCAACGCCCCAACTCTCGGTTGCGCCCGCACAAGCAGGGATTCTGGCGAGTACGTCTCCCACGGTGCTGTTGTTTAACGGAAGTGGCACATCTTCTCCCGATGTTTCAGCCGTGGAGACCATTCTGCAGAGCATAAATCTGGTCTTTGCGACGGCAAACTCCAGTCAGATTGCCGCCATGAGTGTTACCAAGCTGGCTTCTTACAGATTGCTCATCGTGCCCGGCGGAAATTCCATCACCATCGGAAATGGCCTCACAAAGGCAGCGACAACGAACATCCACAATGCAGTAATCAACTATGGGTTGCACTACTTAGGGATCTGCGCGGGGGCCTATTTTGGGGGGTCGTCGATCTAT
>JBKOUZ010000054.1:0-15106 GCA_046723715.1 Acidobacteriota bacterium
GGATTTGAAAGCACGATCATCAGTCGTGCCGCACGAGCCTGCTGAAGCGAGAACTCTCGGTTAACTTCCCAAGATTCCGATGCACTCTTTGTAGGGCGCCCGACCGACACGCCATTGCCACGTTCGCTACAGTATCCCCGCTCCGTGTTATCAGAACGCAGGAGGCGAAAGATGACCCCCGAAGAGCGCGAGCGTATGACCTCACTCTGCCAGCGCATCGCGACTGAACAAGACCGCGACGCGTTCACCCATCTGGTGAAGGAACTGAACGACCTCCTGAGCCAAAAAGACCACCGCCTAAGAGATCATCGCCCGGAAGACAAAGAAAAAAACTCAAAATAGCTGGACGGTCTCGGGGCGGCAGCAACGAAGCCCGGGCCTACCTCTGTGGAGTTATTTCTTAGGCTGCGCCGTCGGAGGCAATACCCCGTTAAGCCGCAAATAAGTCGCCGCAGCACTGTAATGGTCCGCCCAACCGTTGGTTAACGCAATCAGCCCGAAAGCTTTGGATCCCTTTCGCCCGCCAAAGACTTCGATTTCGTCTGCGAGTTTGGAGTCGTCCACCTTCGCGAGAGCAGTCGAACAAAACTCGAAGCTGGCCTTCATCGCTGGAACCAACTTGTCTTTACCGTCGGTCTCTTTCAGCGGCACCGCGGCTTTGACCTCAGGGGTGTCGCCAATTCTCGAGCACAGCAGGTTGTTCGACTGGATCACGTGCAAAACCAGATGCCCGAAAGTCATCTGGCCCTCGGTTGGCTTGTAAGCATATTTCTCCGGCGCCATCGCTTCGGCCGCTCCCACAAGATTTTTCTGCTGTCGCGGAAGGATTTCTTTCACCGCCGAAGTAACCGGGTTCTTGTCCTGCGCCACCACAGATACCGCAGCCAGGACAAGAAGACCACACAAGGTCCATTTCATAATGTCGTCTCCATCAGCGAACTAAGTGCAGCCCCATTCTACTCAGCTATTACATTCACTAACAGGTCGGCTAGTGCGTTTACCAGCACTCGCGAAAAGGCGCAAGAATGCAAGCCGTGGGACCCATGCGAGCAAACCAGGCCCGCTCCCGCAGCGGCGAAAGGGATTACAGCCTGGACGAAGTGGATATTTTCGCGGCCTACGTCATTCCCAGAAGGTTTGGCATGTGGTATGGTCTGCTGGCGCGCGTCGACCGGGCAAAGCTCGGACTTCGTCACCCTAGGCGTGAGAAGTACGGCTGCTGGGACGCAGAAACTCGACCAATCCCGACCGGGAGCATCCGAAATCAGCGACCCACTTGAGTGCGGTTTCTACACTCCCACGGGCTGCGGACGGCTCGCCAGCAACTGCCTTAACACATACTGCAGTATTCCGCCGTTCGCGTAATAGAGCGCTTCCTGTGGAGTATCGATGCGCACGACGGCATCGAACTCGACCGGATTCTTGTCTTTCGATGTAGCGCGCACTCTCACGACCCGTCCGGCGGCGAAATGGTTCAGCACATCATGGATACCCGCTATCTCGAATACTTCGTCGCCCGTCAGCTTCAGCGACTCCGCATTCTCCCCTGCCGGGAATTGCAGCGGTAGGATGCCCATCCCCACCAGATTTGAGCGGTGAATGCGCTCGTAGCTCTCGGCGATCACGGCTCGCACTCCCAGCAGTGCCGGGCCTTTCGCGGCCCAGTCGCGGGACGAGCCCGAGCCGTATTCTTTGCCGGCGAGAATCAGGAGCGGCGTGCCTTCCGCGCGATATTTTTCCGAGGCCTCGAAGATCGACATCTCGGTGTTCGTCGGCAGGTGGCGGGTGAATCCGCCTTCGCTCTGCACCAGCTTGTTGCGCAGGCGAACGTTGGCGAATGTGCCCCGTACCATGACTTCATGATTGCCGCGTCGAGATCCGTAGGAGTTGAAGTCCGCGGGCTTCACCCCGTGTTCCTGCAGATATTTGCCGGCAGGACTGTCTTTTTTGATCGATCCTGCCGGAGAGATGTGGTCGGTAGTGACGCTGTCTCCGAGAAGCGCGAGCACGCGCGCGTTTTTGATCTCCTCAATAGGCGCTGGCTTCACGTCCATGTCGTCGAAGTACGGTGCGCGCTGGATGTAGGTGGAGTCTCTGTCCCAGGCATAGGTCTGGCCCTTGGGCACGGCCAGTCCGCGCCAGCGCTCGTCGCCTTGGAACACTTCGCCGTAGGATTTCTTGAACATGTCGGAAGAAATTGCCTGCTGAAGCGTTTCTTCGACCTCGCGCGAGCTTGGCCAGATGTCTGAAAGGTAGACAGGCCGGCCATCTTTCCCCTTTCCCAGAGGATCTTTTCGCAGATCCACGTCGATGCGCCCGGCAAGCGCAAACGCCACCACCAGAGGAGGCGACATCAGATAATTGGCGCGAACCTCGGAGTTAATGCGACCCTCGAAATTGCGATTGCCCGAAAGCACGGAGGCGACCACCAGTTCCTTCTCCTCGATTGCCTGCGAAACTTCGGTGGGCAGCGGGCCCGAGTTGCCGATACACGTGGTGCATCCGTAACCCACCACGTGGAATTTCAGTTTCTCCAGGTAGGCCATCAATCCGGCCTTGTCCAGATAGTCACGCACTACCTTCGATCCCGGGGCAAGCGAAGTCTTTACCCACAGAGGAACGGTCAGTCCCTTCTCCACTGCCTTCTTGGCCAGCAGTCCGGCCCCAATGAGGACCGAAGGATTGGATGTGTTGGTGCACGACGTGATCGCGGCGATCACCACGCTGCCGTGTTGCAAAGCGCCCTTTACCGACTCGGGCACATGCTCCTTCATACTCTGGTCTTCTACGCCGACCGCACTTGGACTCCCACCCTCCTGCTCCCATCGATCCCTCGTGCTCGGAGCCACAGCAGGAATACCGCCTGTCTTGGCCGTAGCCTTGGGCTTGATCAGCGAAGGCAAGGCATTGCAGAAGGACTCGCCGGCTTCCGACAGCACGACCCGATCCTGGGGCCGCCGCGGTCCGGCGAGCGAAGGCTCAACGCTGGCCAGATCAAGCGTGAGCAGTTCAGAGTACTCCGCCTCGGGAGTCTTCTCGTCGTGAAACAGGCCTTGCTCGCGCGAGTAAGCCTCGACCAGCGCAATCTGCTCGTCTGTGCGTCCGGTGAGCCGCAGATATTTCAGAGTCTCTTTGTCGATCGGAAATATTCCGCACGTAGCTCCGTACTCGGGAGACATATTCGCAATGGTCGCGCGATCGGCCAACGGAAGATCCCGCAACCCAGGCCCAAAATATTCGACAAACTTTCCGACTACGCCGTGCTTGCGAAGCATCTCGGTAATAGTGAGCACCAGATCCGTAGCAGTAGCTCCCTCGCGCAGTCGTCCCGTAAGCTTTACTCCCACAACAAGTGGAATCAGCATAGACACAGGCTGCCCGAGCATCGCAGCCTCCGCTTCAATTCCACCAACCCCCCACCCCAAAACCCCTAACCCATTAATCATGGTGGTGTGGCTGTCGGTCCCTACCAGGGTGTCGGGGTAGGCTACTCGCTTGCCGGGGGTTTCGTGGACGAAGACTACTCTTGCGAGGTATTCGAGATTGACCTGGTGGACGATGCCGGTGTCAGGGGGGACTATGGCCAGATTTCTGAATCCGGTTTGGCCCCAGCGGAGAAAGGAATAACGCTCTTTGTTGCGCTGGAATTCCAGCAGGGCATTCATATCCAGCGCATTGCTGGTGCCGAATTCATCCACCTGGACCGAGTGATCGATGACCAGTTCCACCGGCTGCAATGGATTGATCAGGGATGGGTCGCCGCCCAGTTGTTTCATGGCGTCGCGCATGGCGGCCAGATCGACTACGCAAGGCACGCCTGTGAAATCCTGAAGCAGGACTCGGCTGGGGGTGAACGCGATTTCTTTGTCGGGCGTCGATTTACCGTTCCAGTTGGCGAGCGCGCGCACCTCCTCCTTGGTCACGTTGCGAGCATCTTCGGTGCGCAACAAGTTCTCGAGCAGAATGCGAAGAGAGAAGGGCAGGCGTTTGGTGGAGATGCCCTGCTTGTCGAGCGCGTCGAGTCGATAGATTTCGTATTCTTTGTTGCCAACTTTAAGGGAGGAGCGGGAATTGAAGCTATTCACAGACATGGGGGCCTTCCTTCAGGGGTTCCGGGACCAGAAATGGCTGCGTGGAATGCAACTTATTAGTGTAATTAATTTGGAGAAGAATTGCGCAGTGGTCGCGGAGAAGTCTTTTATCGAAGGTGCTTCGTCAGAACGAAGCTTCGCTTTGCTTGTGCAGGTGAGTCTCCGAGAATAGAATTCTCGGCGCAGTCCTTATCAGAGGTGCTTCATGGCGATTGCTCCGCTTCCTCCTGTGTCGTCTTCACCCAATCCAGCGCCGGCGCCGATGTCGGAAGGCGCGCGCATTGTCAATACTTTCGTCGCGCCGTCCAAGACATTTACTGACCTGCGCCGCAACGCGAGTTGGTGGGCGCCTTTCCTGCTGATGGTTATCTTCTCGTCGGCGATGGTTTACACGGCCGGGCAGAAGATCGGGTTCCGCAAGATCATGGAAAACCAGATGCAGGGGCAGCCCAAGTCACAGGAACGCCTGGACAAGTTGCCAGCCGATCAGCGCGAGGCGCAACTCGAGGCTGGAGCGAAATTTACGGAGGTGATTTCGTACGTCTTTCCCATCATCACGCTCCTAATCTGGCTGGTTATCGCCAGTGCTCTCTTTGGAACTTTCAAGTTTGCGGCGGGAGCAGACATTTCTTTCAGAGTCGCACTGGCGATCGTGATTTATTCTGCGCTGCCGTTGATGGTCAAGACTCTGCTTGCGCTGTTGTCCGTGCTGGCAGGGATGAGCCCGGATTCATTCACGTTTCAGAATCCGGTCGCCACAAATCCCGGCTATTTCATGAATCCGGCAGATAACGTGTTTCTCTACAGCGTCGCGTCCGGAATTGACATTTTTATGATCTGGACGCTGGTGCTCACAGCAATCGGTTTCACTTGTGTCAGCAAAGTGAAACGCGGCACATCATACGCAATCGTGTTCGGCTGGTGGGCGGTGTTCACGCTGCTGGGAGCGGGCCTGGCTGCGGCGTTCTCGTAATAAGCATGCTTATCCTGCGATCGATTCGATTTCGTGAACTATCTCGAGCGGAAGCGTAATGTCAAGGCTCGCAAGATCCTGCTGCAAATGTTCAGAGTCGGTACTGCCGGTTAAGGGCAGGATGCCGATCGCACGCGAGAAGCTGAAGATCACCTGAGCGGGGCTTGCGCCAAGGCTTTGGGCGAGGGCGACAAAGGATGGATGCTGCAGCACTTCCGGATTGGCCGTAAGCAGCGAGAATCCCTGATACGTAATCTTATTTTCGGAGCAGAAGGAGCGCACTTCGCGATCCCACCCAAGACGCGCGAAACAGCGGTTCTGCACGAAAGCCGGCAATTCCGCGCCTGAAGTTTTCATCTGCTGTAAATGCTCCAGGGCGACATTGCTTACTCCTATAAGGCGAGTCCGGCCGGCAGCGCGTTCTTTCTGCATTGCTTCCCAAGCCTCGGCATCAGCATCGGTCCATGCATGACTTGAAGCGGGGCCGTGTAGGATGAGGCTGTCGACGTGGTCGGTTCCGAGGTGCTCGAGAGAACTGGCAAGCGACTGCATTACCTGAATTGCAACGGCGGCACGGGGATCGTAGGGCAGGCGATGGTCCTGACCGCGCTGGTAAGTGAATTTGGTTTGCAGGAAAAGATTGTCGCGCGTGATTATGCCTTTGCGATAGGCGGCGCTCAGTCCTTCTCCGACTGCGACCTCGGAGTAATGTTTACGTTGATTGGCGGTATCGATGGCGCGGAAGCCGGTGCGCAGGGCGAGTTCGGTCAGGGCGGCGGTGCGATCCTCTTTCCAGGCGGTGCCGTAAAGGAATGTTGGAAGAGCTGGCATCAAATCATTGTGCCACGCGAGATCCGCTGATTTTTCAGCCCGGCCGGGGCTCTAATCCTTTCCCTATGCTTGGAATCGGGAAGATGCTGTAGGGGATAAGGTCCTTATTCACTTCACCTACAAAGCCGTTCCCTCTGCCCCAGGCATTCGGAATGCATCCCAATGGAAAAGGTAACGGAGACTCATTCGAGCACGGAGGAAGCTTTGAGCAAGAGAAATGTAGTTCCCGCAAGCCAAGCTTTACATCCCGGAGAGCGTACGAATTTTGAAGGCAAGCCGATCAGGAATCAGATTCTGCTCGCCATTCCCGACGAAGAATTTCAGACGCTCCGGCAGGATTTGCAATATGTCGAGCTACCGCAACGGACCGTGCTGCACGAGCCGCGGCAGAAACTGGAATTCGTTCACTTCCTAAACTCTGGCATGGTCTCGCTGGTCTTTCGCACCAAAAATGGAGATAGCGTCGAAGTGGGAGTGCTGGGAAACGAGGGATTCACTCCGATTCCGATAGCGGCAGGACTGCGGAGCAGTCCGCACCAGGCGATTATGCAGATCAGCGGGGAAGGATTTCGCCTCGAAGCGAGCCAATTGCAAAGAGCTTTGAGCTCCAGTGCGCGGCTGCAAAGCGCCCTTAACCGCTACGCAGCGGTACACGGCATGCAAGTGGCCCAGACGGCGGGCTGCAACCGGCTGCATGATCTGGAGCAGCGGCTCTCGCGCTGGCTGCTCCTCACCCAGGATCGCGTGGGCTCGGGATTGCTGCGCATCACCCATGACTTTCTGGCAACCATGCTGGGCACGGATCGGCCAAGCGTAACCCTCGCCGCGGGAGGGCTGCAAAAGAAAAGGATCATTGAATACACCCACGGAGCGGTGAAGGTCCTCAATCGCAAAAAACTGGAAGGGACCGCCTGTGAATGCTACAGCGCGATTCAACAGTTCAACGGAGAGGCGATGCTGGACGCGGGGACGATTTTGGGCTCGGGGACGGCGACCGCGGACTAGGCTGCATAGAGGTGAGGGGGTAACGACCAAGGAGTCTCGTCGTCGACCTCCCAGACATGCTTTTGTCAGACAGATCGCAAAGGCGAGCTGAGCTCAATTGACATGACGTCTCTATTTCCAGGCGTATTTGGAGATACGTCCTACCATTGATTGGGCAGGCTGTTACCGTGGGGCTCGATCTGGACAGCATCTTCGATCAACTCCGTACGGAGCCTGCACCTGCTACCATCATTTACGACGAACACTCGGTTGTGTCGATAAACAATTTCGGCGATTACGTGCTCGTCCGACAGGTCTCCGGTAACGCGATATGCAAGTTGCCGAAATGTGAGCCAGTTGTCGTATTCAACAAAAATCTCAAGCATCTGATCGAGAAGACGATCTGGATGAAACATCACGTGTACCCAACTCCTTCTTTTCGGCGACCGGGCAGAAATTTTGAAGCCGAAGTCAGTTCGAAATGCCCCACCTAACGACGCTTCGCAACAGTCCATTGTAGTCGCTGGTCAGACTGCGGGCGGCCCGAACCAAGTAGTCAGCGAGTCGACGAGTCCCACCTCATTTCTGCCTCCCACCCAAGCCACGTATCCGTCGGGGCGAATCAACACGGCGGTGGGAGTAGTGACCGTCCCGAGGGCTGGAGGTTCCCACGTACCAGTGTATTTGGCGTCGATCAACTGAACCCGGTCTGCCCATGCAGTGATGTCGAAGCCGCCAGGCTCACCTAAATTGAGCAGCACCGGCCGGGCATTGTGCAGCAGCGTGAAGACGCGCAGCGAAGTTTTGGCGGTGACCAGGTCGAGATCGGGCATGCGGCGTCCGAGCAGCGGGTGCCCTTCGCCGAGGTCATAATGAATGTCGAGACCAGACATCATCGCGGCGTATTGCTGGCGAGGCGCGTCCGCCTGCAACATCTCGGAGATCATCTCGCGCAAGGCTTCGATACGATCCTCAGCGCGATCAATGGCGGTTAGCGCCATGGTGTTGCGCAACACGCGGGCACCGACTGGGTGGCGCTCGGCATGGTAGGTATTCAAGAGGCCTTCCGGCGATGTCCCATGGACCACCTGCGCGAGTTTCCATCCCAAATTCACTGCATCCTGGATACCCATGTTAAGGCCCTGTCCACCTACGGGAGAATGCACGTGCGCCGCATCGCCGGCCAGAAGCACCCGTCTGTCCCGGTAGCACGCTGCCTGCCGAGTCATATCGGTGAACCTGGAGATATGAGTAGCGCTGCGAAGACCAAAATCTCTCCCGTAGACGCGGATGAGCGCCTCGCGGATGTCGCGTAGGGTAGGCTCGGCGCCTTGGTGCACGGGTCCTTCATTCAACACGGTACGCGCGCGCTTGCTGTCGTCGAGTTTGGCGAAAGCGCTGATTCCTTTTTCACTACGGCGCACGCCCCATTCTGGCTCTTCGGCCGTTTCGAGCTCGGCAATTAAGTAGCTAGTTGACGGATCCCACCCGGGGAAGTGGATACCTGCCTTCTTGCGGATCAGGCTACGGCCTCCGTCGCAGCCGACCAAATACTTCGCTCGCAAGGATCGCCCGTCGGACAGCTCGAGGGCGACCCCGGTATCGCCCTGTGCGAAACCGGTTACCTCAAGTCCGCGATAGATCGGAACCGCCAGTTCGCCGACCCAGTCGGCCAGGATACGTTCGATATGAATCTGCCAGAGTGCGAGAAAGTAGCTGTGCCGAGTGGGGAGGTCGCTGATGTCGAGAACCATACGCGCGAAGGATGCGCTACGAAACACCTGCCCTTGCGAAATGAAGCGATCGGCGATTCCCCGCTGATCGAGCAGCTCGAGCGTACGTATCTGCAGCCCACCTGCGCGTAAGCCGGCAAGGTCCTGACTTTCGCGCCGTTCGACGATCGCAACGTCGACGCCCGCCAATGCCAACTCGCCCGCCAACATCAGCCCTGTCGGACCTCCGCCTGCGATCACTACCGCATGCTCTGTCATCGGCACACTCCGGTCGTCACCAGCGGCACGCCGGCACCGGCCACTCCCTCCGTCGGTTCGAGATTCTCCTGCGGCGCATACGTCGATAACGACACACGCATTTCGTGCCTCCTGTTTCGTAGATTTTGGATTCGAGGGGCGATTATGCGGGACGACTTGGCTCTTGCCGCAAGTCCCCGGGTGCGCCTTATACTGGTAGTGGGAAGGAGCGGAGACTCTCCTTTGGCGATTCCGCAGCGTGGACTCGCGACTGCTCAGGCGCGACCGATCAGAATTCGACCTGGTGCCCATCCGTAGTTGAGACGACCGTCACAGAGCAGAAAACCATCCGCAGCCGGATAATTCTGGTGATCATTCTTGATTGCAGTGGAGGCAAGAGCTACTCCCGTTAGCGGCAATGATGATGCACTGAACGTAGCTCCAATAAGGATGCCTCTCCAATCGCATCCTGCGCCGCTCATCGAGCCTCCGCAACCAGATGAATAGACGCTGACTGAGCGCGGTTTGACAGGTTTCGTCATCAACCCCTAACCTGATTTGCTCAGACTTATGAAAGTTCTTGTGTTAGGCGCAGGGGGGCGGGAGCACGCGTTGGTGTGGAAGCTGCGGCAATCGCCGCGGATTACGCAACTGGTGTGCGCGCCCGGGAATGGCGGAATCGGCGACGATGCGGAGGTTGCTGCTGCAGATCTGAAGAGCCTGGAGGCGATGGTCGGACTGGCCAACCGTTTGCAGCCGGACTTGACTGTGGTTGGCCCTGAATTGCCATTGACGCTGGGAATAGTCGACGAGTTCACGCGCCGGGGGTGGCCGATCTTCGGTCCAACGCAGGCGGCGGCGCAATTGGAGTCGAGCAAGAGCTTCGCGAAAGAATTTCTGCAAAGGCATTACATCCCAACCGCGCATTTTGCCATTTGTGATTCCATCGATCAGGTGCGGGCGGCACTTGGGCACTTTCATACGCCAGTGGTGGTCAAGGCGGACGGTCTCGCGGCTGGCAAGGGCGTGGTCATCGCCAAAAGCAAAGAAGAAGCTGCGTCGGTCGCAGCTGAAATGCTAAGCGGGCGGATGGTGGGCGAGGCCGGATCGCGTGTAGTGCTGGAAGAGTGTTTGAAAGGAGACGAGCTATCGTTTCTCGTCTTCAGCGATGGCGAGCGCGTGGCTCCGCTGATTGCCGCACAGGATCACAAACGCGTAGGGGATGGCGACACCGGTCCAAACACTGGCGGAATGGGGGCGTATTCCACCCCGGATCTGCTGGATGCGGGCATGCGGGATTGGCTGGTGAATCACATTGCGCGTCCGGTGGTTGCAGGGATGAAGGCCGAGGGCAGTGAGTTCAAAGGCGTGCTTTACTGCGGGCTGATGATGACGGCGCGCGGGCCCATGGTTCTGGAATTCAACTGCAGGTTTGGCGATCCTGAGACGCAGCCAATTCTGATGCGGCTGGAGAGCGATCTGGTGGAGGCGATCGAAGCTTCCATCCAGGGGCGCACCAGCGATGGAGATTTCCGATGGTCGCCGGATGCGTCGGTGTGCGTGGTGATGTCGTCGGGGGGGTATCCAGGCACGTTTGAGGCTGGAAAGCGGATTGATGGGCTCGAGGACGCGGCGAAGATAGAGGGCGTCAAGGTGTTTCACGCAGGGACTTCGAAGCGGGATGGGGCTTACTACACGGCGGGAGGGCGCGTGCTAGGCGTGACTGCCCGGGCGCGGGATTTGCAAACTGCTGTGGCCCGTGCGTATGAAGGTTGCGACAAGATTTTATTTGATGGGGCGCATTATCGTAAGGATATTGCGGCGCGGGCATTGAGAAAGTGAAGACGTCCCCGCTTCTCCCGCTGCATGAATAAGATTCAGGAGAGCTTGGCATGAACACGGCACAGGTTTCTATTGTGATGGGCAGTGATTCTGATCTGGAAATCATGCGAGAGGCGGGCAAGGCTCTCGATGAGTTCGGGATTGGTTATGAGATGGACGTGACTTCAGCCCACCGGTCTCCGGACCGGACGGCGGACTTCGCCCGCAAGGCTGCGGGGCGTGGGATTCGCGTGATTATCGCGGGCGCAGGCGGAGCGGCGCACCTTGCGGGAGTCATCGCGGCGCATACTACTTTGCCGGTGATCGGAGTGCCGATTCCCTCCACTTCGCTGCAGGGCATGGATTCGCTGCTCGCTACTGTGCAAATGCCGGCGGGCATTCCGGTTGCGACTGTTGCCATCGGGAAGCCTGGAGCTACTAACGCGGGCATTCTTGCGGCGCAGATGATTGGCTTGGCGGACAGTTCGGTTGCTCAGAAGCTTGAAAAGCACAAGGAGAAGCTGGCGCTAGGGGTGGAGGAGAAATCTCGGAAGCTTCGGGGTGTTTAGAATCATCGCGGAACCTCTTTAGAGTTCGAGGTGGTTGAAAGTACGTCAACTGCCCCTACCCTCCCGCAGAAAACGCGGGCAGGGTGGGCACCCCTCTTCCGTCCTTATGTGGTTCGCTAGAGCTTCAGGGCTTTCAGATATTCGCGGAAGGGGCCGCCCAGGTCGCTTCTTTTTAGGGCGAATTCTACTGTGGCTTTCAGGAAGCCTAGTTTGTCGCCGGTATCGTAGCGCTGGCCTTCGTAGACGTAGGCGTACATCTTTTCCTGTTTAAGCAGTGTGCGCATGCCGTCGGTGAGTTGGAGCTCGCCGCCTGCGCCGGTTGGAGTTTTTGCCAGGCAGTCGAAGATCGCCGGGGTAAGGATGTAGCGACCTATGATCGCCAGGTTGGATGGAGCTTCCTCGGGCTTCGGCTTCTCTACCATGTTGCGGATTTCGAACAGGCGTCCGTTGAATCCATCGGCGGGTTGCGCATCAAAGACGCCGTAGGAAGAGATCATCTTGCCTTCGACTACCTGCGCGGCGATTACGCTGCACTGCTTCTGGTTGAAGACGTCCATCATCTGCTTGAGGGCTGGAACGGGATTGTCAATGACATCATCTGCGAGCAGGACGGCGAACGGCTCATTCCCGACGAGTTCGCGGGCCATCAGGACCGCATGTCCCAATCCCAAAGCTTCTTTCTGGCGCACGTAGCCGACGTAAATCATGTCGGAAATCTGGCGGACGATTTTGAGCAAATCGGTCTTGCGGCGCTCCTCGAGCATCTTCTCGAGTTCGTAGCTGACATCGAAGTGGTCTTCGATGGCCTGCTTGCCGCGGCCAGTAATGATGAGGATCTGGTCGCATCCCGATGCCATCGCCTCTTCCACGCCGTATTGAATGATCGGCTTGTCCACCAGCGGGAGCATCTCTTTGGGTTGGGCTTTGGTGGCGGGTAGAAAGCGAGTGCCCAGGCCGGCGGCTGGGAAGACGGCTTTGCGGACTTTCATGGTCATGAGAGCTGGCTACGAGCTGCAAGGAGCTATGAGGTTATGAATCGCGTTAGCTTAGTGGCGGGATTATTGTAATTGGTTGCGTTGTGGAGTGGCGAGTCATCACTGTTGCCCGGCAAAGAGCGGCGGACCAGACACGCGCGGCCGGCAGAATGCCGGCCTGCATTCTTTGGCGCTGCGCTTTTCCATGTACTACTTGCTGAGAAGCAAGACTTCGAACGTGTCTGGCACGATTGTGCGGCGCGGGTGGGGATTGTCTGCTGTGGGCGCTGGTGGCGGGCCGAATTTTGCCGTGACCGTGACCAGGTTGTGAGTCTTGGTGTCGAGGGCCATCGTGCGCGCGCCAGGTTCCGTCTTGACGTTTTCTGCCACCGTGAACTTCTGGGGGGAATCCTCTTTCACTACCGTCAGTACGCCTTCTCCGCAGGAGGCGAATGCCAGTCCGGTTTGATCGTCATACGCCGTTGCATCTACTCCTTCCCCGATTGCGGGGGTTGCGAGGACTTTGCCGCTATCGGCATCGACTACCGCCATCATTTTGTTATCGCAGCCTACGAAGAGGCGACGGTGTTGCCGGTCTAAAGCCAAACCGCTGGGTTCAGTGCAAGGAGCGAGCGGCCACTTGGCTTTGACGTCGAGCTTGTTGGGATCGATGACGGTCAATTCGCTCTTGTCTTCGATGTTGACGAAGACTTCGCCCTTGGCATCGCTCGCCGCGAACTCCGGTTTGCCGTCGAGCTTGATTGTACCCAGGACTTTGCCGGTTGCCGCATCGATAGCGGTGGAGTCCTGGCTGCGTCCATTGAAGGTAAAAACACGTTTGGTGGCCGGGTCGTAGAGAATCGCGTCCGGATTGTCGCCGACCTTCACCTTGCTCCCGGTCACGGCAAGGGTTTTGAGATCGAACATGCTGACTGTGCCCTCTCGGCCGTTGCTGGTAAAACCTTTTCCCAGCTCGGGAGCGAGCGCTATCCCGTGAACTCCGGGAGTGTCGGGGATGTCGCCGACGTTCTTGCCGGAATCGGCATCGAGCACGATGACATGGGTTCCGCGTGAGATGTAAATACGGCGGGCGCTGGCATCGACGGTGAGGTAATCCCAACCGCCCTCGCCGCCAACTTTGTAAGTTTTGGTTACGTGATATCCCGGGGCAGATGCAGCGAATGCTATTGCAGCAATGCACACGCTGATTGCGGAAATCCGAAACTTCGACTGGAGAGCCATTGTTTCCTCCTGCATCAATTCCGATGCTGCCAAATCGCGGATTGTGCCCCTTCCCATCCGGCGAGCGCGCATGCGGTCGAACCTGAGCTTGACCCGAAGTAACTTTACCCTATTTCGTACCCGCCCCTAGACTCAGGCTGTATGGAGCAGCCGCGGTTTTCTACAGGAACGCAGGACAATGCCAAGCCGGAAGTTGATCCACGGCTGCAGCCTACGCCGGATTACGGAACGTTGGGTCCGAGTTCGGACGTCGCGAGTCCCGGACGGGGTGCGACGGAAGCGTCAAGGCCCAGGCAGTCCGCCCGAGTTGGGCCATTCATCGCCGTAATGGTGGGAGTTTTCGGAGCGCTCGTAGCGGGCAGCCTGGGCAGCGCGCATCCTGCCTTTCCGGGGTTGCAAAGGTTTTTCGCTGCTCAACAAGATCAGCCGGTGCAGTCAAAAGATTTGCACCAATTGGATCGCATGAAGCCGCAGAAGCAGGCGGAGACGTTGCTGGAGCTTGCGGTGGCTCAAAATGCCGGCGCGACCGAACAGATTTCATCGCATGTGGACGGCTGGCAGGGCAAACTGCACTGGAATTCGCACATTGCGAGCTTAACCACGGCTGCGCTGAATTCGAATGACATGCGGGTAAGAGAGTCGGGAGTTGAGGTGGAACTGGCAGCGTATGGGCTGGCGAAAAATTCGGCCAGCCTCGATTATCTGATTCAGACTACTGAGTCTCCCAACCACGAACAAAAAATTTGGGCCCTGTGGGCGCTTGGGTTGATGGCGAACCGGGGAGTTGCGCAAGATCGAGCGCTCGACGTTCTCACGGCTCATCTGAAGGATTCCGATGACGACTCGCGGCGGTGGACGGTAGAAGCGTTGGGGCTGGCGGGTTTGGACGCGACGATCCAGCCGCTCCTGAAGATGCTGCATGACGATCCGTCGCCGCTGGTTCGCGAGCGGGCCGCATGCGCGCTGGCAGAATCAGGAATGTTTACTCCCGAACAGCGCATGACAGCGGTTCCGCAGTTGTTGATTGATACAGACGATCCGGCGCTCGATGCTCAGACCCACGCATGGGCGTTTCACGCATTGAATGACATTACGCACCAGCATCTTCCGAATGACGCAGCCATGTGGCGGCAGTGGTATGAAACTAGAGGTAACCAGTAGTCACTTGCAGCGCTGCTCCTGCGATCCGGGCTGCTTTACGACGATTTCTGGCGCGAGCAACGCCGCATTATAGGTCTTGATGTGGGTGACCCATTCGCCGCATGACAATGAGCAACCCTCAATACCAAGAAACTCCTCGCGAAAAAATCAAGTACGTCACGATTTATGCGAGACACGCGGCGAGCATGGAAAATCATCAAAGACATCAGCAATGCAGATCCGCCAGCAATCCCTTTGGCATGAGGCAAGTAGGTCGCTGTTGAGTTCACCAGCCTCGGCATTCCCAACGTATCTGCTCTTGAAATTACGATGCGGGGATCTGAACGCTCGACACGACGTTTGAGTATCCACTCTCTGCACCGCTCGTACTTACGGCGGTCGTGGCATAACAATACGACGCTCCGATGGTGACTTCCGAATCTGTATACCAGGTGCTCGTAATCAGAACTGAGTTGATCTTAAGGAACGATCCGCATGAGTAGTTGTAGAC
>JBKOUZ010000092.1:0-4876 GCA_046723715.1 Acidobacteriota bacterium
CTGACTGCTGATGGCTTGTTCCCTGCACAGCGCCTTGCGGGTTCAGGGCTACCAGGACGGCGGTCCACAAGACAATCCAGGCACAAGTCAATAATCGCAAACCTCACCTCCGCCGCTTGCAGATTGCATCGTAGCTAGGAAAGGCGTGGGCAACAAGGGTGACAACCAGACTGACACCTTCAAGCCAGCGCGGCAAGGGATCCTGAGTGCAATCGCGATTTCTCAACCGTCAGGGCTGGCGCGCTAATTGCCAAGTAATTGTATAATCCCGCCCTACGGAGGTGCGCCATGCCCCGTGTCGCACTTTGCTGCGCTCTCCTGATCGCTCTCGCCGCCTTCGCTCTTCAGGATCAAACCAAGAGCTCTCCCCCAAAACTGCCTCCGCCAACAGACATTGACCCTGCCCTCACGGAGCAGTTTCGTCAGACCGAGAAACAATTCTGCGATGCCATCGTGGGAAAGAGTGCCCAAGTTCTGGAGAATCTGGTTGGCGAGGGGTACACGCTCCGCATAGCGGATATTCCTGAGAGCAGCCTGCCTCGCGCGATTTGGATGGACAACACCCTGAACAGGCTCAAGGCTGAATCGTGTGACCAGAGTCACTTGGCAGCGCGCAAGCTCGCTGACGAGTTTGCGGCTGTCAGTGTGGTCTGGAGCACGAAAGGTACTACGGATGGCCGAGATTTCAGCGGCAATTTCTATGTGGTCGATTTTTGGAAGAAGAGCAGCGGCAAATGGCACATTATCGCCCGTTACTCCACTCCGCTAGCCAAGCCGCCTGATCGAGGTTTGCGAAAGCCTCCCCCAGCTACGGATATCGATCCACAGCTCACCGAACAGCTTCGACAATTCGAGCAGCAACTTGGCGAAGCTGCCATGCATAGGGACACAACAGTTTTGGAGCGTCTCGTTGGCTCCGAATACAGCCTCCGTCTGGGAGATGCACCCGAGCTAAGCGTACCGCGCACCGTTTGGATAGACAATTCGCGCCCTCAAGCCCCACACCCATACAGGCTGGAATCTTTGGAAGAGCACTATCATGCTGCTCGCAAGCTCAACGACAATCTGGCCGTCGTCAGTTTTCTTCTCACGCAGAAAGCCAGCGCCGATGGCGTGGACCGCAGCGGTGATTTTTACGAAGTGGACATCTGGAAAAAGACCGAAGGCAAGTGGCAGATCATCGCCAGATACTCGACACCGGTTCCGAAGACAACTGGTACCAGTACAGCGATCCCTAAGTAATGGGCGACCGACTCGCTCCCACTCTGCGTGCGCGATTGCTGACGGAAACAGGCGATTGCACGTTTTGACTGTTGTCCATGAGTAGGGATTTCACGATGTCGTCGTTCACGCCCAAGTTTTACAAACACTTGCGAATACCCTAAAAAGCTATGCGCCACCCACGAATCGAATCATTCAAAATCCTACTTCTTCTCCAAGCCCTGCTGGTGCTTATCCCAAGTTGCAACTCAGGCCGAACGACCTCATCGATGCGACCTCCTACGAGCAGTTCGGCTGCGGTACGGGCGGGCCCGCGAATTCGTGCTTTGACAAACCGCAAATTCGAACGGACGCCCGAGCGCCTCGCCCGCGGCCGATATCTCGTGAACGGTATCGGCGAGTGCTTCGCTTGTCATGGACCGTCCGATCCGAAGCGCACAGGTTGGCCACCGGTAGCTGGAAAGGAGGGCTCCGGAGAAGCCGGAAGATATGTCGCGGCCAATCTTACTCCAGATCGTGAAACTGGCGCTGGTGATTGGACCGATGACATGCTGGCGCGCGCGATCCGCGAAGGAATAGGCCATGATGGCCGCCTGCTTGATCCAACGGTTATGCCCTACGAGTTTTATCGGGCCATGTCAGATGAAGATTTGGCTTCCATTATCGTCTATCTCCGCTCCATCCCTGCCATCGGCAACCCACTACCTGCGCCGACAAGTACTAACCATGTGGTCGCCCCATTTGCCATTCCGATCGATGCGCCGGTGCCCATGCCGGACCTCTCAACCCCCGTGAAGCGAGGCGCATATCTGGTGCAACTCGGAGCTTGTCAGTGGTGCCATACGTTGCGAGATCAACAAACGCGACACACGCTTCCCGGCCTTGAGTTTGCAGGCGGAGACTTGATCAATCCCAATCCGTTCGGACAGGCGAGTAGCGCAAATATAACTCCCGATGCTTCCGGCATCAACTATTACGACGAAGTATTTTTCCTAAGAGTCATACACACCGGCAAAGTCGGCGCCCGGAAGTTGAATCCAGTCATGCCGTGGTGGTTTTTCGGCCACATGAGCGACGATGATCTGAAGGCCATCTTTGCATATCTTCGCACGGTAAAGCCGGTTCACCACCGTGTGGACAACACCGAGCCGATAACGTATTGCCGTATATGCCGACAAAAGCACCACGGTGGGGCACTGAACTGATATCCGGGTCGGATTTTCCAAGAGAATACGCAAGCGGCGGTTGCACATAGATTGCTGTGGCCATCAAGTTAGAACGGATTTCTAAGATAAATTGGAGTGAACGCTCGATTGCACAAGCTTGCGCATTTGTTCACCCTCTGAGCAGCGGATATGATCCGATCCAAGCTGACCCCGAGAGTATCGTGAACCAAGGGCAGCGCAATTCGGCCGCACGAGCGATTCAAGTACGCAAAGACCAACCGATCAAGAAGCGTGCACTGCTGAATCTCTTCAACGCTGTAATCGCCAACAACCAGGCTGGTCGTTGGCGCCGCTTGCAGCGTAGTCGGGTCTCGGTCCCAACTGGGACGATCCATCGCGAAGAGAAAAGACGAGCTTACTCGCGGACCGCTAGTGCTTACCTCCGCTCGCGGCACTAATCTGTGGCGTCTGTTCGCCAATTTGCCCCGAATAGATGATGAACTTGAACGGATCCGTGTTCTGATTCTTTTCCATCAACTTTAAATAGGCGAACCGCCTGGCTCGTTTCAAACGATCGCTATCTGGGAACTTCACGTGTGCGGAGTTAAGCAGATCCGCTGCCATCGCATATTTCCCGTCTGCGTCAAGGCGGTCAGCTGCTTTGACAATGTCTGTCTCCGACAGACCCAAGTAGTCAAAGAGGAGTTCCGCGCGATCCGTCCGGCCAGGATGAACCAAACCCTGAAGGCTCGCCTCCCAGTACCCGACGTTTTGATCGTAGATTCTGTCGATCACGTGCTCGCGCAGGATGTAATAAGGTTGATGGGCATCAGGCTGATTGGCCAATAGATCTGGCGGAATGAGGTTGGATTCATGAATAGCGGCCCGCTCGTCACCGCGCCGAATGGCCGTTAGCACCTGGTCTCGCAGCCATTGCAAATCCGTTTTGAGGTGGCTGAGGATCAGCGCTGATGAGAAGACCCGCGTGAGTGGTTCGTGGCCGTGCAGCAGATGCTTGGGATTCCTGCTCACCACAATATCAATCGCATCGAACAGGCCTTGCAGATCGCCCTCCTCGATGAAGGGCGCTCCCAGATATGGCATGATGACATCGCCCATGAACATCACTTTTTCATCGGGAAGATAAATCAACATGGCATCGTGTGTTTCGCCCCCTCGAGCGGGAATCAACTCGAACTTCGATCCGCCTATTGTTAAATTTGTTCGATCGTCGATCGCAGAATCCGGTTTGTAGCTCAGGACATCCTCGGGGCTGAATCGCTCTCCAAAAAACTGCTTCCCGAAGACCTCTGGTCCGTTAAATTCCTTTTCGAACTCTTCTTGATAGTTTCCTCGCCCGTAGAACTTCGGAGGAGGGGTCAGACCTCGGAAGTACGAGTGACCGCCGATATGATCCCAATGAGCGTGAGTAACGAACACAGTGGTCAGGTGCGGCAGTCCTGGCGCGTAGGCTTGTAGTGCTTCGTATGCGCCCTTTGCGAAGTCCGGTCGCGTGCCCGCGTCAATGCTGATGAGTTGATGCTGGTCCTTGGAAACTACGAAGTAGTATTCCGTGAATTCGAAGCCGGACAGCGCATACACGCGACCGGGAACGACTTCGGTAATGCGCCGCGGCGCAAACGCATGACCCGAGGCTTTGTCCTCGGAAAACGGCGTTGCCAGTGTGATCGGGTGATCGAAATCGGAATAACCGCTACGGTGCAGGTATTCCTGGGCCTTTGCCGCATCGCCGTCGTCCAGTGCCAGTTTGCCAAGATGATAATAAACTTCCCGCAGCCACGCCGGATGGGGCGCCTTGTCTGCGTGCTCAAGACACCAAGCGAGTTCCTCCTGTGCAGCCTTTCGTTGGTGAAAGTAACCTGGAAGCCTCGTATGTACAACACCGGCGATCCAATTCACAACAAAAACTTGTCCCCCTGAAAGCTGCTTTGCCTGATCGAGCGTGGCAATCGTCTCCTTTACATAGCCGTACCGCTTCAGCAGAGGCACCGAGGAGGCATGCTGGGCGCGCAGCAAGCCAATGATGCTGAGGTATAAGGACTTCTGAACCGGTGTCAACTTGGGCTCAAATTCCTTCAGGCGCGCACTGTAGAATTCCGCTCCCTCGTTCTGCAAGTTCGAGTTCGCGAACTCAGTCATCAGGATGAACAGGAGCTCCGGATCCTTTGGCGGGGCGACGCTGTTTACGGCTTTCAGGTACTCCAGGTCCGGGTTGCGCAGCTTCGCATAGTGCCTCTCACCGCTCCGATTGGCAACAAAAGCCACGACCAAAAGCAGCAGAACGCACAGTGCCCCGATCCACAAACGAGCGGTTGCCTTCATAAGCTCTCCTTTATTTGCTCTGTGCGTCTTATGGCCAGCCAACACCAGGCGCAGGCGCTTCTACGGCTAGCACCTGCCCAGTTCGGGCTTGCGCGACTTCGGCAATCTTCTCCATGCCGCGCCACTCGGTCACCACCATAAACAGT
>JBKOUZ010000056.1:0-13966 GCA_046723715.1 Acidobacteriota bacterium
GCCCCTAATTTGAACCGTCCGATGTTGAGGATATTGAAGGCGATGAGATGACCCTTGCCAATTTCGCCCAAGAGATTTCCGGCGGGAACCTTGCAGTCATTCAGAATGATTGGGCAGGTGGAGGAGCCGCGAATGCCCATCTTGTGCTCTTCACCTCCCACCGAGAATCCCGGAAAATCCTTCTCTACAAGGAAAGCGGTGAATTTCTCGCCATCCACCTTCGCGAACACCGTGAAAAGATCCGCAAATCCGGCGTTGGTGATCCACATCTTCTCGCCGTTCAAGATGTAGTGTTTGCCATCGGGGGAAAGCGTGGCGCGAGTGCGGCAATTCATGGCATCCGAGCCCGACGTGGACTCGGATAGCGCATAAGCGCCCACGATCTCGCCCGCTCCCAGGCGGGGCAGATATTTCTTCTTCTGTTCTTCGGTTCCGAAATAAACGATGGGCAGTGTGCCAATTCCGGTGTGGCCGCCCCAGGTAGTAGCGAAGCCGGCATATTTGGCGATGTGGTCGGCAATCACTGCGGCCGTGACTTTGTCCATCTCCAGCCCGCCGTAGGCTTCCGGAATTTCTGCCGAACTCAGGCCCAGTTCTCCGGCCTTCTTCAGCAGATCGCGCGTGACGGAAAAATCTTTGTGCTCTATTTTTTCGATGTTGGGCACGATCTCATTGAGTGCGAACTCTTCCGCAGTTTGCCCAATGAGCTGATGTTGTTCGCTGAAGTCTTCCGGCGTGAATACTTCCTCAGGATGTCTGCTTTCCAGCAAAAAGCTGCCACCGGAAATCTTGTTCTTCGGAACCACCGTCGTCCCCATGTTGTCCCCTTGATAAAAGAACTCGCCGGGCCGCAGGGCCGGGCGAGCTTGATTACTGCAATTCTAATGCTGGAGAGAAGCGAACGACACTAAGCCTAGAGTGCCCTAAGGCCAGCAACCGAAGCACGCTTGCGTGATTACCTGGTTATTGTCTCGCCTCAGCCGATTTGAGCCGATACCGGGATGAAGGGTGACAGGTTGAGTATCCGACAGGATGGACCGAATCCGAATCCTTGCTGTCACGCGCTACGACGTAAGCGCGGATCGTATAGCAAGTCGTATCGGCAGCCAGCGGGCCACCCGGAGAAACGAGAATGCCGTCAGATCCAACATCCTGACCGTGCTTGACCATGCTGTCGTCCTTGTGACTTTTGGGAATGATTCGCCAGGGCTCGGACGAGGTAGCTGCTGGAGGTGTGCGGAAATCCGGCGCCCGTTGAGCATCGGCATTGTCTTTGCCAATCAAGTCCATATTCTGAGCGAAGGCGGGCAGAGAAGACAGAAAAACGGCGGCGAGAAGAAGGCGACCGAGATGCATGGAAACCCTCCTGCCCCTCATTATAGCGCCAGGGGCAGTGGTCACAGCTGGATTTATAAATTCTCGAAAATGCCGGCCGCTCCCATGCCTCCGCCGACGCACATCGTGACCATACCGTACCGCGCATTTCGCCTTTTCAACTCACGAATGACGCTGGCGGTTAGTTTGGCTCCAGTGCAACCGAGTGGGTGCCCCAATGCAATCGCGCCGCCATTGGGATTCACAATCTCCGGGTTAAGCCCGGCTTCCTTGATCACCGCCAGGGATTGTGCCGCGAAAGCTTCGTTCAACTCGATCACGTCTATGTCGGAGAGTTTCAATCCAGCGAGCTTTAGGGCCTTAGGGATCGCGTAGACCGGTCCCAGTCCCATTTCTTCAGGCTTGTATCCGGCCGTCGCAAAGGCGATATAGCGCGCCAGCGGCTTGACCCCAATGGCCTTGGCTCGCTCGGCGGACATTACCACAGCCGCAGAAGCGCCGTCCGACATCTGCGACGAATTCCCGGCAGTGACGGTGCCTTTCATGTGAAAGGCCGGCTTCAGCGCGAGCAGGGCGTCGAGCGAAGTGTCGCTACGCGGTCCTTCGTCCATCTTGAAAACAATGTCGACTTTTTTCGGCTTCGAGCCGTTAGGCGTAGTGAAGCTCACCGGCACCGGTACGATCTCGTCGTCGAACTTGCCAGCCTGAATCGCGGCAATAGCTTTTTGATGGCTGCGGAGAGAAAATTCATCGGCAGCCTGCCGCGTGATTCCAAATCGCTGGGCGAGTCGCTCTGCGGTAAGACCCATGGACAGGTATGCGTCGGGATAGTTATCCACCAGCCAGGGATTTGGCGAGATCTTGTGACCGCCCATGGGAATCATGGTCATTGATTCCGTCCCACCGGCCACGATCACCTCCGCGCCTCCCGCCATGATCCGCTCGGCCGCCATTGCAATCGCTTGCAGGCCCGAGGAACAGAACCGGTTGATGGTCACGGCGGAAACTTCCACGGGCAAACCCGCTCGCAAAGCCGCGATACGAGCGACGTTCATTCCTTGCTCGGCTTCCGGCATGGCACACCCAAAAATGACATCCTCAATTTCTTTCTTGTCCACTTGCGGCGTGCGGTCGAGGGCACCCTTAATCGCGGCCGCTGCCAGTTCATCGGGACGAGTAGCACGGAGCGTGCCCTTATAGGCACGTGCGACAGGCGTTCGGACAGATGAAGCTATGATCACTTCACGCATATAAGTTCTCCAGATCAGGGCAAACCGTTAATTAGATGCGCCTGCCGAAAGCGGCAGCTTCCTGCCGCTACTTTGCCGGCGCGAAGAAGTAATAATCTGCGGTGTAATCGCTCTTGGTCTGCGCACCTTTATGTGCCTCGTCGCAAACATCATTCACCGCTTTGCCACCGCGAGTATGCACACGTTGTATTTTGGTGACCTCGGCCAGTGCGCCTTTTTTCAAGTTGTTTACGACATCAATCAGCTGCCAGGGAACGGACTCCGAATCAAGAGAATCCACCTTCGCCGCGGGCTTTCCCGTCACCTCGCTGCCATCTTTGAGTTTCCAAGTCGGCCCATCAGTATGCTGGCCGATTACTTTGTCCTTGCGATCTTTCAGCTCCGCCTCAGGTCCTTTCAGTGTCCATTCGAAGTGCTTGCTTGAGCCCTGTTGGCACGTGTAGATCTGCGACCCTTTAGCCCGCAGGAACAGAACAGGCTCCAGACCAGCCGGAACCGCGATCGCATCAGGTACGTCCGGCGCCGATTCCCTTGCGGGAGCATCTTTTTGAGCGTTTGCTAATGGAAGTGCTGGAATTGCAGGGTTGAAGATAGCCAAACCGATGACCGCCGCAAGAGCTAGCAGTAGTCTTCGCATACCGCGATTGTAGCAGCCTAAATGCTGCCTGCCTCCTGTCCATCCTTTGCGACCGACGCTTCCACTAGGCGTGCTGCGGTTGAGATCCCTTCCCATATTTCTGCGTGGCATAGCCTACAATTAAGCCGAGCATCCCTCCCGGCAGCATGATCTGGAAATAGTATCCGTGTTGTAGCTGCGCGATTACAAAGGCCAGCGCCAAGCCGACTCCCAGCCCGAACAGAATGCCAAGGGCCAGGGAGTGTACCTTACGCGCAAACACTCCAATCAGAATGCCTGCAATGATGCCCTTGAAGGTCGATCCGAACACTATTCCGACGATGCCCGCACGGGCAGCAGGTGTGAACCAGGCCGTCAAGCCGTCGAAGATTCCCAACACTCCGCCCAGAATAACGCCCAACAATATCTTGTTCATGGTCTTCTCCTGAGAGCACCGTTGATCCGCGCTTTGGCTGTGCTCCTAGTGGATCTATTACCCTATCTTTGAATTTCCTTTAGCGCTTTGCAAAGAGAATTAGCAGACCTCGCATGAACAAATAGGCCAATACCAGCACAATGGCCGACGAATGACGATTGGTGAGGCGAGTTCCACGTTCCCAGATATTTTCCCGGTAGGCGCTGACCGGCATCTGTTCCAGATACCTGGAGATGTCTGCGGCGAACACCTCGACCGAGTCGTAGCGCAGGTCGGGGGCCGCGGCCATAGCCTTTTCGCAGATCGACCGCAGTGGACGCGGGACGGAGTTCAAGGTCTTGCCCGCCATTGGCGCGCTGTTCGTCAGCGTGAATGCCATCACGGCCCCAAGAGAAAAAATGTCAGATCGTGGACTTGCGACTTCTCCGCGCGCCTGTTCAGGAGACATGAATCCGGGTGTTCCGACAACTCCAGTGGCGACGCTACCATCGCGAGAGTGGGCCTCGCTCACTCCATCTGGCGTCACGCTGGATGTATTCATGCGTTTGGCCAATCCCCAATCCATCACTAGAACCTCGCCGAACGGCCCGATCATGATATTTGCGGGTTTCAGATCGCGGTGCAGCACTCCTTTGGAGTGTGCGAAGGCCAAGGGTTCGGCGATCCGCAAAATCAAACGAAGTCCCTCGGAAAGCGAAGACAGACTTCGCACATGCTGCTCCAGTGTCTCCCCTTGCACATATTTCATGCAGCAGAACACGCGGCCGTCCGCGAGCGTTCCGGCATCGTGCACTGGGACAATGCCCGGATGCTCCAGGCTTGCTAGTATCTCGGCCTCCTGCAGCAATCTCGCGGCGAGGTCCTGTTCTTGATCCACCAGATCCAAAATTTTCAGCGCCACCCGGCGCCGGAGAACGGTGTCTTCAGCGAGCCACACCGCGGCCATGCCGCCTTGAGCCAGCAAACGCACGGCGCGGTAACGCGTTCCGCTCAGGTTCGGCAGCACGAGGCTGGCACGCAGTCGGTCGACGACGGAATCGGGGATCCAGGTCATTTATGGTTGTACTGGTATCGTCACACCCAGCAACTCGCGAGCCTCTGCTTGAAATTCCTTTTCGCTTGCCGTCATGTCGCGAAGTTGATCGAGGACGCATTGCCGGAAGTCCCGCCGCGAAGCGGCCAGATAGTTAGTCACATCAGTAGGCGATACACGAAAGGTTTCTGCTAACTCTGCATAGGTCTGCTTCCGATCCTCGTTTTCAGCCAGATCGTAAGCCTCGAATAGCTCGAGGTAAACGGTCTTATCCGCGAGCGTATATTTGCGGCGCAAGCGCTCGAGTGCCAAAACAAACAGGCTTCTCAGCCATTCGCGCTCGAACTGCTGCTCCATACTGTCTGCGCTCGAAAGCGCGGCGTGCGCCAGTTCCTGTTCGGCGGCTTCGAAGTCGAGTTCGAAGTACAGCGTGTCCCCGCCTCGCTTCTGGCGATGGGCATCGCGCGACTGCTTTAAAAACAATCGGTCCGCGCAGGTGCGTAGAAAGGTGCGCAGCCGTCCCTTGTTGGCGTCGTAGCTGGCCAGGAACTCACGCTCGATCAGCCGCGCAAAAAACTCCTGCGTCAAATCCTGCGCGTCCACTGAATTGAGTTCCCAGCGAAGCCGGAGATGCTTGTAGATGGGCTTCCAGTAAGCCGCGGTGATGGTTTCGAGCGCTCTCGACTTCGCGGCCCGGTCTCTGCCCGAATGCCGGGTCACCGGAAACTTATCGGTGGCGACTTCTCCCATGCAGAATCCTCCGGAAGTGTTGCGCGGAATCCGGGTGAAGCTGCGGGCGTAGCTAGTTGCGCAGCGTTTTCCCTGTCTTCAGCGTGTACTGAATTCTTTCCTGCGTCTTCTTCTCGCCGCAAAGCGATTTGAAGCCCTCTCGCTCCAGATCGAGAATATATTGCTCGCTGACAGGGGTGCCCGGCGTTACGTGCCCCCCGCACAGCACTTCGGCGATCTTCCCACCCAGTTTTACTTCATAGTCGGTGATGTACTCGCCTTGTCGCATGAGATGAACGCCCATTTTTAGCGCAGCGAGGAGACTTTCGCCCGGAGCAGGAATGTCGCTGCGCCGTACTGGAGGTTCATATCCGGCACGCACGAGCTCCAACGCCCGGTCCTTCGCATCCGTAAGCACGCGCTCGCGGTTCATCGTGATGCGGTCGGAGTCATTCAGGAATCCAAGCGCGCGCGCCTCATGGGCTGAAGTCGCCACCTTTGCCGTCGCGATCGTCTCGAATGCTCTCTTCATTGCCTCCATCATCTCCACCGATCCGGCAAGCGCTTCCGGGGAAGCTTTAACTCGAGACTCTGCCGCCGCATCTACAGCGCGCAACAGCATCTCTTTGCAGCCTCCGCCACCAGGCAGCAGTCCCACCCCGATCTCGACCAGTCCGGTATAGAGTTCTGCATGCGGTTGACGCGCCGCTGCGTGCAATGAAATTTCCGTCCCTCCGCCCAGGCACAGTCCGAACGGGGCCGATACGACCGGCTTGGGCGAGAACTTAATCGCCTGCGTCATTCCCTGGAACTGCCGGATTACCAGATCAACTTCATCCCACTCTTCCTCTTGAACGCTCATCAACAACAGCATGAGATTCGCGCCCACCGAAAAATTCGTCGCATCGTTGGTAATGACGAATGCGTCGAAGCCATCGCCGGGACCACCGGGTTTGAGCGATTGAGTGATCAAGCTGATGATGTCCGCTCCGAGCGCGTTCATCTTGCTGTGGAATTCGATGCAAGCCACGCCATCACCCAAATCTACCAGCGATGCCCCAGAATTCTTTTTCACCACGCCGTTGGATTTTTTGGCGACAGTGACGGACCACACTCCGGGGGGCGCCTGCACTGGCTCCCAACTCTCGGTTCCGATCTCCCAATACTTTTTTCCTGTCGCCGATTTTGGCTCATCGATGTACCAGGACTTCTGTCCGGAAGCGAGCAATCGTTCCGCATTTGCCGGGACCGGCTTGCCTTCTTTCTTTAACTGGGCGACAGTGGCCTCCACTCCGGCGGCGTCCCACAATTCGAAGGGGCCGAGTTCCCAGTTGAAGCCCATTCTCATAGCGCGATCGATGTCGACGACGGAATCGCAAATCTCCGGCACGCGATTAGCCGAGTACGTCCACAACTCGCTGAGCGCTGCCCACAGGAACGCTGCCGCTTTATCGCCCTTCTGCGGCCCGCTTCCGTTTAGTCCAAGCAAAGAGCGTATTCGCGTACCCGTGTCCTCAATGTTTTTCGCCATGTCGAGCGCCGCGAATTTGGCTTTCTGGCGTGGATGATACTGGAGCGTCTTCCAATCGAGTGCCAAACGCTCCTCTTCTTTGCCGTCTGTTCTGGATTTTCTGTAAAAGCCGCCTTTGGTCTTGTCGCCAAGCCACTTTTGCTCGAGCATCTTGTTGAAGAAATCCGGTAGCCTGAGGTCGCTGCGCTCGTCATGGACGTTCTTAGTCATGTTGCCAACAACGTGTCCGAGTATGTCGAGGCCGACCAGGTCAATGGTGCGGAACGTGGCCGACTTAGGCCATCCCACCGCCTGTCCGGTGAGCGCGTCCACCTCTTCGATGGTCAATCCCATTTCCTGCATCAGTCGCATTACGTTCAACACCGAGAACGTGCCGATGCGGTTACCAATGAAGTTTGGAGTGTCCCTGGCGACTACCACGCCTTTGCCTAGCCGGACATCGCAAAAGTGGGCGATGGCATCGATAGCAGCTTTGTCAGACTCAGGTGTGGGAATAATTTCCAGCAGACGCATGTAGCGTGGAGGGTTGAAGAAATGCGTGCCAAACCAGGCCCAGCGGAATTCGTCTGAAAAGCCTTCGCAGATCTTGTGCACCGGCAGTCCACTTGTGTTGGTGGTGACAATGGTACCGGGCTTGCGGACGGCTTCTACTTTCTTGAGCAGGGCACGTTTGATTTCGAGATTCTCGACTACCGCCTCGATGATCCAATCGACCTCGGCAAGCTTTTTGATGTCGTCTTCAAAATTGCCAACGCTGACCAGTCGAGCCAACGACGCGTCCATGAATGCCGCAGGCTTGGCTTTCTTCGCTGCTTCGAGGCCCGCTGTGGCGATTTTGTTTCGCGCTGGTCCATCTGCGTCGGGGGGGACAATGTCGAACAAGTAACTGGGGACGCCGGCATTGGCGAAATGAGCGGCGATGCGCGCGCCCATAGTACCGGCGCCCAGGATAGCGACTTTATTGATGCGCTTCATAATCAGGCCCTCTCGGCGGATCGCTTCAAACCACTGAGCTACAGAATGAAGTGGTGGACATCAATGCTGAAGGAGGATCGGGATGATTCCCGACCAGGGTTTTTGTGAACCCGCCATGGTAATCGTTTCTTGCGAAATTTATCTAGGGCTGGAATCACACAACCGGGATGCATTGTAAGGATTGTTTTTCTCGTGTGATTGCGCGCACCGTGATTCGATTTCAATTATCCTGCCGCTGGAAATTCGCGCCTGCACTCCCTCACGTCCAAGGATTCGCTTGCAAGAATTCCAGCGCTTTGCGAGCCATCTGCTTCTCCCCAGTGTACTGTAGGGCCTTAGGACCGTCTTCGAGTGGGATCCACTTGGCGCGTCCGACCTCGACTCGCATTTCATTAGAAATATCGTCGATCGTTCCCGCCGTATAGCGCAGCAGGTAAAAGCTCACGATTTTGAACACGCGCTCCTTGTCTCCCCAAGAGCGCACGTAAACGTACTTGATGTCAGCAAGCTTGGTGATCGCTTCCGCAGTAATTCCCGTCTCCTCGCGTACTTCCCGCAGGGCAGCGTCCAGCGCCTTTTCTCCGGGGTCTACGAGTCCCTTGGGCAGGCAAATTACCGGCTTGGTTTTCAGCCGTGAGTTTCGTGACGTTGAGCCGCGGGTGGAAGAAGGACCGACCGGCAATTCGATCACAGCCATCAACCAACTCGCGCCCTCCTTGCGGACTACTACGCCCCCTGCAGAAATCTCCCTCACCATACCGTTGCAAGTTAGCAGGACTACAGGACTTTCGTCATCTCTCTCAGTAGCCAGCGGTAATTGGGTTACCGAAGTTCGCGGCTTTTGCAACTGGCCCATTGGTGCTCTACAGCCTACTTACGAAATGTGGCATCTTATATTTCAAGTAACAGTTCAGGCTCCTAAGCTAAGGAACTGGACCTGTGGGGTTGGCAGTGAGCGGATTGGGGAAAATTATTCGGTCCGTGCAAGCTTTCGGGCGAGAATTCTCCCGTAAGCCTCATACCTCGGATATCGCTCGCGTTCCTTCCATCGGCGTCGCCCTAGGCGGGGGATTTGCTCGCGGCATCGCTCACATCGGGGTTCTAAAAGTTCTCGAGGAAGAGGGCGTTCCCATTCGTGTCATTGCCGGCACCAGTGTTGGCGCTTTAATCGGTGCGTGCTACTGCAGCGGGCTCACGCTCGATGAGATGCAAGAGGTAGCGCACAACACGCGCTTTACTTCATTTGCCCGCTGGACGCTTTCGCGTTGCGGATTCGCCTCCAACGACCGCATGATCGCGTTCTTGACGCGCACACTGAAATGCAAGACGTTTGAGGAATTGCGCATCCCACTGGGTGTCACCGCTACAGACTTCAATTCCGGGCAAGGTGTGGTGTTCCACTCCGGTTCAGTAATCGATCCGGTGCGTGCCAGTTGTGCCTATCCAGGAATGTTCTTGCCGGTGCAGATCCGGGGACGATATTTTGTGGATGGCATGTTGTCGCATCCGGTGCCAGCGCACCCAGTACGAGAAATGGGCGCAGATCGCGTCATCGCCGTGCACCTGAGGGGTACGTGGGCCCAGGGACGCGCGCCGCGGCATCTGTTCGATGTCATTGGCCAATCTTTTGCCATCGCGCAGGATGCCATGTCGATGCTCTGGCGCGGGGGTGCAGACGTGGTAATCGAGCCCGACGTCGCGGGGTACGCATATGACGACTTCAAGCGAGCCGATGACCTGATCCGCGTGGGTGAGGCGGCAATGCGCGCGGCTATGCCCGAAGTGCGGAAGTGGTTGGAGTCGCCGCGGCAGGTCGAGCTCAGCAATCCAGCGCATGCCTCCGTGCGCCCCGCACCAATGCCCGCTGACTGAGTCCGGGCACTAGCGCTCGGTAACGAACTTATCCGCCATCTGACGAATTCTCTCCCAGGCTCGGCGGACGTGCCGCTCCTCAGTATTTGTCTGCCCGATACTCATGCGCAACGTGAGTTTGCCGTTGAGCTTCGTGTGCGTCAGAAACAGTTCTCCGCTTTGATTCAGACCGTCCATGATCGCATGGGTGGCCGCGTCACCCGCCCTATGCCGGAAGCAAACGAGATTCAAGGGTGCAGGCGCAGCCAGTTCAAACCGGCTATCCTTGCGCACCCAATCCGCGAACTGCTGCGCCAGTCGTATGTGCTGTCGAACATGATGCTGCAATCCTTCGATTCCGTAATGCCGGATGACAAACCACAGCTTGAGCGAGCGAAAGCGCCGGCCAAGCTGGATGTGCCAGTCACGGTAGTCGATCACGGCTCCCGATTCGGTCGCCTGATTTCGCAAATACTCTGGATGAATACTGAGTGTCTCTATCAGCGCCTTCCGGTCCGCCACCCAGAAGCAACTGCAATCAAAGTTGGTAAACATCCACTTATGTGGGTTGAAGTTGTAGCTATCCGCAGCCTCGAGACCGTTCTGCAACTCACGAAATTCCGGGCACAACATCGCCGTTCCGGCCATCGCAGCATCAACATGCAGCCACAGATTGTTGTTCCTGCAGACCTCGCCGATCGGTAGCAAAGGATCCATCGCGTTCGACGAAGTTGTTCCGATGGTCGCGCAGACAAAAAATGGAGTGAGTCCGGCCTGACGGTCCGCTTCGATTTGCTTTGCGAGTTCGCCCGGCTTCAGGGCGAAGTTCTCATCCACATCAATGGCCCGCAGGTTGTCTACTCCGATTCCTGCAATCATGGCCGCTTTCTGCAGAGATGAATGGGTTTGGGTCGAGACGTAGGCGATCAATCGTCCGTCGCATCCCTTCTTGTTGCTGTTGAAATGAGTAGCGCGCTCCCGCCCTGCCAGCATGGCGCAAAGTGCGGCACTGGAAGCCGTATCCTGAATGACTCCCCCGCCACTGCTGGATGATAGGAACTTTTCTGGCAGCCCGAGCATCGGCACCAACCAGTCCATGACATGCGTTTCCAACTCCGTGCATGCCGGACTGGTTGACCACAACATGCCCTGGATGCCCAGGCCCGAGGACAGCAGATCTCCGAGAATGCCCGGACCCGAAGCATTGCAAGGAAAGTAAGCAAACCAATTCGGTGATTGCCAGTGCGTCACACCCGGCAGAATCACCCGATCCATGTCCTGCAGCAACGCCTCGAATGGCTCACCCTGTGCTGGAGGGTTCTGCGGTAGCATGGCCCGAATCTCTCCCGGCTTAAGCGCCGACAGGACAGGCAATGATTCAACTCGTGATTGGTAATTGGCGATCCAGTCCACCACGGCATGTCCGTAGCGACGGAATTCGTCAGGCGTCATGTGAAAGGATTTTTCCTGGGACACGTGAACCTCGGCTGAGAGTTTCCCCTGGTAACGTTGTTCGCCCGCGAGCGTTAACGCAATTGTCCAAAATAAATGCGCGTGTTGTATTCAAAGACGATCCGTCCGTCGGTTGCGTTCTCCTCGAAAAGCCTGCGCAATCCCCGCAGCATTGGATCATGCTTCGGGTGGCCCGGCCCCGGCGCGTATGAAGATGACAACAATCGTCCCTTAAGGCCTTGATAGTCGAACTCCTGAAAGACCGAAAAGGTTTGCTGTTGGTATGGCGCCGGATCAAAGAATTCATTCACTGCATCCCTTGTGCGCTCGTGGCGAACCTGTTCGTAGTCGGTTCCGAACCTCAGGAGCAGTTCCTCGTACGAGCGCAGAAACGGTGTTGTATCAATCAAACGCTCGTTCCACATCAATGCCAGCCATCCCGCGGGCCGCAGGATTCTGATGAACTCTTTCCTTGCGGCGGGCCGATCAAACCAGTGCGCCGCCTGGGCGGATGTGACGAAATCCACGCTTGCATCGTCCAGTGTTGTCTCCTCGGCCTTCCCGGACACGCTGACGAAATTCGGAAATTGGGCGAGCAGTCGTTCTCCCGCCTGACGCATTTCTGGATTCGGCTCTACTGCAAAGACGGGATTGCCATTTTCCAGCAGCAGGCGGGTCCAAATTCCCGTACCGGAAGCAACGTCGGCGATCACATTGTTGGGTGTGAGCCCACATTCCGTTTGCAAGACGCGCACGGCTTCGGACGGATAGCCGGGTCGATAGCGCACGTAGTTCTCGACTCGATCGGAAAATCTGCTGGTAGCGTTGGAAGCAGGCATAGGGCGTTCAATTTCAACTTGCCAGAAAGCCCATTCTAACGGCAGGATAGAACCATTGTCCCTCGTGCGATGTCGGACGTCTTGGTTTCCCTTCGCGGTCTGCATGCTGGAGACGCGAGTAGCACGAAAGTGAAATCGGTACATCTCGAAGAGTATGCGTGTAGTCATCAAAGTCGGCACGAGCCTTATCGCCCCCGGAGGACAGATCGATATCAATCTGCTGCGCGGCGTTGTCGATCAGTTTGACCTTTCGAGAAATGAATATCTCATCGTGACATCCGGTGCGATTGCAGCCGGAATGTCGGGGCTGAGTCTTCAGAAACGCCCCACCGACGTGCCGCGCATGCAAGCTTGCGCCGCGGTAGGCCAGAGCAAGCTGATGCACACCTACGAGCGTCTGTTCTTTGGCAAAAAGATCGTCGCGCAACTGCTGCTCTCCAGTGACGACTTTACCTCGCCTGTCCGCTATCGCAACCTGCAGAACACGCTGGGAGAACTGCTGGCGCTCGGAGTAGTGCCCATCGTCAATGAAAATGACAGCGTGTCCGTTCGCGAACTAGAGGGTGCGTTTGGCGACAACGACGAGCTGAGTGCACTTCTTGCGACAGCTGTGAAGGCGGATTGGCTGCTGCTGCTTACCAATGTGGACGGACTGCTGGTTCCCGACGGCCGCAAAAAGCCTCGATTGCAGCGAGTCATTCGAAAGTTGACGCCTGCACTGGAGGCGCAATGTAACGGCAAGAGTTCTCTCGGGCGAGGGGGCATGCTGTCCAAGCTCCGTGCCGCAAAACTCGCCAGCGAGGCTGGAGTTCACGTAGCCATCGTGAATGGCCGTCATCCCCAGGCGATTACCTCAGGCGCGGCCGCAAAGATTGGAACTTATTTCCCAGCCCAGAGGGTCCGTTGATGGCCAGTACCTGCATTTCCGCATCCACGCAGGAAAAGCTACTGCGCGCCCGTGCGGCATCGGCGAGGCTTGCCCTGCTCTCAAGCGCCGAGAAGAATGGCATCCTGCAGGCGTCTGCCGACGCGATCGAGGCACACGAGCAGAGCATTCTCGAGGCGAATCACAAAGACATCGAGAACTCCGGTCTGGAGGGCGCGATGCGCGAGCGCTTGTTGCTGACACCTTCGCGCATCCGCGACATGGCGCAAGGCGTGCGTGAGGTCGCAGCCCTGCCCGACCCCATTGGCGAGACCATCGCCGAATGGACGAAATCGAATGGCCTTCACATCCGCAAAGTCCGAGTGCCGCTTGGAGTCATCGGAATCATTTACGAATCTCGTCCAAACGTGACAGTGGATACAGCCGTCCTCTCGCTTAAAACGGGGAATGCCATCGTTCTTCGTGGCGGAAGAGAAGCTGCGCGCAGCAATCAGGTTCTGGTTGATGTGTTGACGGCCGTCCCTGGCGTTCCCCTGGGAGCGATCGAGTTGCTCGATTCAAGCACACGTCAATCGGTCGAGGAACTCATCAAGGCGCGCGGCCTGGTGGACGTCATCATTCCTCGTGGCGGTGCAGGCCTGATCAGCTATGTAACTGAAAACTCGGCGGTCCCGGTTATTGAGACGGGCGCCGGCAACTGCCACGTTTTCGTAGACTCGTCTGCGGATTTCGAAATGGCCGATCGCATAGTGCTCAATGCCAAAACGCAGCGGCCTTCCGTCTGCAATGCCGCCGAAAAGTTGCTGGTACACCAGCAAATCGCCGCGGAATACATTCCTCGCATCGCGCGCAAACTGGTGGATGCGGGCGTCGAACTACGCGGGGACGAGAGAGCACGCGCTCTCGTTACTGATCCCTCGATGTCGGTCGCAAGTGAGCGGGAATGGTATGAAGAGTATCTGCGCCTCTGCATCGCGATCGCAGTTGTTGCCGATGTTGATGAAGCCATTACGCACATCAACCAGTACTCCAC
>JBKOUZ010000078.1:0-11039 GCA_046723715.1 Acidobacteriota bacterium
GTCTTAGTTCTTGGAACCTGGGACGCACTGTTAAGGCGAGTCAGAATTCTCAGGCCAAAATCTTCAAGTAAAAATGCCCATCCTTTCGCCTATTCTATTTAGGCGAGTTTCAGGATTAACTTGCCGTAATTCTTTCCCTCTTCCATGAGCTTGTATGCTTCTATGGCCTGCTTGAAGTCAAAGACCTGGCCGATCTGGGGCGTCAGTTTGCCGTCTTTGATCCACTTCGATAGTTGCTCCCATGCGGGGCCGATTATTTCAGATTTTTGCGAGAGATACGTCAGCCACAGTCCCTGTACGCTGGCGGATTTTGCATACAGAGCCCGCACATCCAGTTTTGGCTGCGTGCCAGTTGCGGTTCCGTATTGAATTACCTTGCCGAAGTCTCGGAGGCAGCGAAGACTCTTCGCCGTGTGCTCGCCGCCCAACATTTCGAAGACCGCATCGACGCCTTCCCCGCGAGTAAGGTTCTTCACACTTTCTTCGTAGTCATGCCGCTTGTAGTTGATTCCGTGCTGCAGGCCGAGCTCCTTGACGCGGGCCAATTTCTCGTCGGAAGATGACGTTCCGTACATGTGGACCCCGAGTAGGCGTCCAATCTGAACAGCGGCAGTGCCCACTCCGCCGGCGACGGCATGAATGAGGACGCGGTGCGTGCGGCCCGCCGGTGCAGCGCTGGTCATGCCCGCCTGCCAGTATCCGAGATATGCGGTGAAATAGTTTACCGAGAACGCCGCAGCCTGTTCATTGCTCCACCCATCGGGGACCGGCCACAGCATATTGGAATAGGCGCAGGTTCTTTCCGCGAAGGCGCCCCATTGCGCGTAGCCCATGACGCGGCGCCCCGTGCTTTCCTCCGCTCCGGAAAATTCGCGACCGACTATAACGGGCGGCGCCGGCATTCCCGGATATCCTCCCTTGGTTGTCATGATGTCGGCGAAGTTGAGACCTCCTGCCGAGACGCGCACGAGCGTTTGTCCAGTTTTGGCAACCGGATCAGGTGATTCTTTGATGGATAGTGCCTGAATTCCGGAGAGGCTGGAGAGAACTAGCGCTTTCATGCTGCAAATTCTAGCAGTGTGGAGCGCTCACATTAAGTCGGAGGGACGTGAGCGTTGGCTTTTGACACCGACCAGTGCAACTGGCAGCAGGACTGCGCGACAAAACGAATGCTACCCGCGTGCGGTGATGCAGATTTCGAGCTGCTTTTCTGCCCTACCCGCCGGCAATCGCCCCAATAATCAGAAACGGTTCCTTCCCTGACACTACGGCTTCCGGGAGCGGCGCATCCGGCGGCTCGTGGGTTAAGTCCTCCTGGCAGGCAAAAAACCGTAAGAATGCGCGCCGCTGCTTGGTCCCGTGATCGCGGATCGCTCCCTTCAGCATGGGATAGCGATCCTCAATCGCATCGAGGACCGATCTTTGTGTGACCGGACCTTCAACCTCGATCGGCACTTCGTGCCCAACGTGGGCCAGCGTCCGCAGATGTTGTGGCAACTCGACTCGAATCATCACAGCCATTTCAACAGCACCTTCACTTTATATAGGTTTCCTGCATGTAGAGAGCTTTCCATTCATTGCCGGTGCGAGTCCAGACTTCTCCAAAGACGCTGTTCCCCTGGGTGGCTTCTCCATCAGCCTTGCCTTCGTACCGCGTTGTAGGTAACCAGCGCGGAATTCGGACCAAGCGATTTTATGGTGAAGTCACTCAGGGTATAGCTGACGAGTTCGAACTCATCCACCGCGTTGACCTCGGTCTTCTTGTCCCCGAACGCGCTGAGGCCCTCCTCAAATTGACGGAAGCCGTCGTCCAGTGCCGCAGCCAGTGTGGCTTTGTCTTTATTCTTGAAATCCTCCCAGAGCTTTCGCACCTTGGCTTCCAGCGGAGGGGCACCCGATCTCGACTTGATTGCCTGATGCTTTTCCTGAGCCGTTGCCGCACTGGCAAATGCCAACAACACTGCAACCGCAATTAGCGGCTTTCTCATGTCCTCTCCCGTTGTTCCCTTCTACTTCAGCGTCTGCACCTCGACTGACAACACCGCCGGCAGATCGTGCACGATTGGCTGCCACGAGTCCCCGCCATTCGGCGACACATACACTTGCCCACCGGTGGTCCCGAAATAAATGCCGCAGTCATCCAGCGTGTCGACCGCCATGGCATCACGCAATACGTCCACGTAACAATCCTTCTGAGGTAATCCTTTGGTGAGCGGCTCCCATTCGTTCCCGCCGGAGCGGCTGCGGTAAACCCGCAGCTTGCCTTCGTGCACGTAATGCTCGCCGTCACTCTTAATCGGGACCACATAGATCGTCTCGGGTTCGTGCGCGTGGACATCGATGACGAATCCGAAATCTGTCGGCAGGTTTCCGCTCACTTCTCTCCAATTATCGCCTGCATCATCCGAGCGCATCACGTCCCAATGCTTCTGCATGAACAGCACACCCGGCCGCTTTGGATTCATGGCGATGTGATGCACGCAATGCCCGATTTCTGCCGTTGGATTCGGAATGTATTTCGAGTAGAGTCCCTTGTTAATCGGTTTCCAGCTCTTTCCGCCGTCGTCAGTGCGGAAGGCCCCCGCAGCCGAGATTGCGATATAAATTCGTTGCGGATCGCTGGGATCGAGAATGATGGAATGCAGGCACATTCCTCCCGCGCCCGGCTGCCATTTCGGCCCCGTCCCATGCCCGCGCAGGCCGGGAAGTTCTTTCCAATTCTTTCCCCCATCCGTCGATTTGAAGATGGCAGCGTCTTCCACTCCTGCGTAAACCGTATCCGGCTCCGTCAACGATGGCTCCAGGTGCCAGACGCGCTTGAACTCCCACGGATGCTGCGTCCCGTCATACCACTGGTGTGTAGTCAAGGGAGCGCCCGCCGCGTCGTAAACAAATTTGTTGCTTTCGCCTTTAGGCATGCCACCGGGGCCCGCCGTTTCTCCCGCAGGCGTCCCGGGCTGATGCCATGTCTTACCGCCATCATCCGAGCGCTGAATCACCTGCCCGAACCAACCGCTGGTCTGTGATGCGTAAATGCGATTTGGATCAACAGGCGATCCTTTCAAGTGATAGAGTTCCCAGCCCGCAAACAGCGGTCCGTTCACCTCCCACTTGTCCCGCTTACCATCTGAACTAAGAATGAATGCGCCCTTGCGCGTACCCACCAGAACTCGAACCTTATTCATGCACTGACTCCTTCACAGAATGTATGTGTAGTTCTCCCCAAAATAGAAAACGATTTTATCGGAGCGGACAAGGAATCGGTCAAGTTGACCCTGTGTACATGTTCCTGTGGTGAAGATATTTGTGAATTATTGGATTGATTTGTCGCGCTGAAAAACCCGCACGAAATCTACCAGCATCATTTGTGGAAAGGTCGAGGATGCGTCCGGGTTTCCCGGCCACTCGCCGCCGACCGCAACGTTCAACAGAACAAAGAAAGGATGTTTGTATATCCACTTCGCGCCCTTCGGCAGGTCCGCAGGAGTTCTAGTCTGGTACAGATGATCATCCACATAGAACCGAATCGCCTTCGGCTCCCACTCCACAGCGAAAACATGAAAGTCATCCGCAAAACGCAGGACCGCAGGTAACTCGAATGGCGCTCCAATCCCCTGCGCTCCGCTATACCCCGGCCCGTGAATCGTTCCATGCACCATCCCAGGCTCCTTCCCAATATTTTCCATGATGTCGATCTCTCCGCATTTCGGCCAGCCCTTCTTCTCGATGTCGTCGCCCAGCATCCAGAACGCCGGCCAGATTCCCTGTCCATATGGAATCTTCACACGCGCCTCGAATCGTCCATACTTCTGCGAGAACTTGCCTTGCGTCTTCAGCCGGCCGGACGTGTACTTACGAGTCACTCCGTCAGCCCCGCTATATTTCTCCTCCCGAGCCTCAATGATCAGATTCCCATCCTGTTGCACTACGTTCTCCGCGCGGCTGGTGTAATACTCCAGTTCCTGATTTCCCCATCCGTTTCCACCCGATTCTGCTACCCACTTCGCGGAATCGATCGACGAACCATTAGCACTGTCGAACTCGTCGCTCCACACAAGCTTCCAGCCCGGACGCGCAACTTGCGGCCTGCTTTGCGCCGCCGCGCAAATCGAGATCACAAATATGGCTGCGTACCATTTTGGACAAATCGTCTTCGCGATCATTCCCGCTCCCAGGTTTTTGAGAATCATCCGAACTATACTCACAAGGTTAAATTCCCGCCAGGAGAACTGCGTGTCCAGTGAACAGACGAGGCGAACCTTCCTGAAACTTTCTGCTTTGGGATTAGCTGCCAGTACGTCATCGCGATTCTCTGCCGCAACTCCAGCACCACAGGATGGGGAAATTGCGGTTCGCGTCACATCGGGAAACCTTCGCTACGCCGCAGCGCCGGCATTATCGTGGCAACCGGGTGAAAGCGCCGGAGAAAACGTTTTCACATTGGATCCCTCGAAAAAATTTCAGGATATCCTCGGCTTCGGCGCGGCTTTTACAGACGCCGCCTGCTACACGTTCAACCGTCTGGATGCACCTGCGCGTGCCAATCTCTTTCACGAACTTTTCCATCCCGCTGAAATGGGACTCAACGTCTGCCGCACCTGCATCGGCTCAAGTGATTATTCGACGGAGATGTTCAGCTACGACGAAGGCGAACCCGATCCCGAGATGAAGCGTTTTTCTATCGCGCACGATCAAGCTTATGTCCTTCCCATGCTCCGCGAAGCCAGAAAAGTGAATTCCGATCTTTTCCTTTTCTCCTCGCCCTGGAGCCCTCCCGGATGGATGAAAGCTGGAGGATCCATGCTGGGTGGTTCCATGCGCCAGCAATATTTCGCTCCCTACGCTCAGTATTTCCTGAAGTTCCTGCAGGGCTATGCCGCCGAGGGCGTCCCGGTCCAGGCGGTCAGTGTTCAGAACGAGGTTGACACAGACCAGGACGGCCGGATGCCCGCCTGCTTGTGGCCGCAGGAATACGAAATTGGATTCGTGAAGAACCATCTCGGTCCCCTGCTTCAGAAGAGTAATCTTTCGACCAGCATCTGGATTCTCGATCACAATTACAACCTCTGGGGACGCGCCGTCGATGAACTCGAAGACCCCGATCTCCGCAAATTCTGCAATTCGGTTGCGTTCCACGGATATGTCGGCACACCGGACATGATGACCAGGGTTCACGATGCATTTCCGGACGCGCAGCTTTACTGGACTGAGGGCGGTCCAGACTACACGGCTCCCGACTACGCCACCGACTGGGCCAACTGGGGACGCACCTTCACGCAAGCTCTCCGGAATTGGTGTCGCGCGATCACCGGCTGGAATCTTGCTTTGGACGAGAAGGGCCGCCCCAACATAGGCCCGTTTCCGTGCGGAGGCCTTGTCACTATCGATTCTCATACAAAAGAGATTACGCGCAGTGGTCAGTACTGGGCTTGCGCGCATTTCTGCCGCAACATCCGTCGCGGCGCGCGACGTATTGAATCGACGGGCAACGTAGCCGGAGTGGAGCACGTAGCATTTGAGAATCCGAATGGCCAGAAAACCGTTGTTCTCACCAATTCAAAGGACGCCAGGAACGTCACTCTGAAACTTGCGGATAAAATGATAAACGTTGCCTTACCGCCCTCTTCTATGCTCACATTGATTTGGTACTGATCGTGCTCTCATCCGGCGCCGTGTTCGGAAGCGCCACTTAACAGCAAGAATTACATTGTGGGGTGCCGGTGAATTTCTTGCCAAGCATCACTACCGCAAAGACTTTGCCGTTTGGCATCAGTTGTGCAACCTTTTCCCCGTCCCCGTACTCAGAATTGGCTGGCGCCGACTCCGGTGGAGGTTTGTGTCCTGTCGAGTTGCCGCGGCGGGGATGCTTTGTTTGCGTGCTCGATGCTCGAGGTCACGCTGCCGTGCTGCAACTGTCGGAACAGAACTACGGATTGGATCGCACTGCCGTACCGCGAATTCCTGCCCTGAAAGTGGTTGTTGCGAACGTCTCGGGTTTCGAGGATGTGTAGATGCGATTGCTAAGCGCTCGACTGATCATCTCGCTAGTTGTCGGCGTAACCCTGGTCTCACTCTGCTCCTCCTACTACCAGTCCTACGTTTTGGCCCGTGGCATGCGCCACGACCTGGAACATCGCGCTGAGTTGCTCGGTGAGAGTCTGGGTAGAAATGTCGAACGCGATCTGGAGCGCAGTAATCCCGCCATCCTGCAGCGCACTGTGCAGCAATTCGCCAATCGCGAGCACTTGGCCGGATTGGCTGTCTACGATCCCCAGGGAAAGCCGGTCGCGGTAACCACCAATCTGCAGCCCCTGATGGAGAGCGCGCCCCCAATCGTCCTTCAGTGCCTGAAGGAAGAGCACGATACCAGCGCGTTCGTCCGCATGGGCATCGCTTCCATCCACATCTATGCACTTCCTCTGCACAAAGGCGAGAACCTTGTCGGCAGTCTCGCTATCGTGCATGACTCCGGATACATCAAAGGCGAGAGCCTGAGAATCTGGCGGGAGACATTTTTGAGCGCGCTGGCGCACGTCGTGATCATTGTGCTGATCACGCTCCTGATCGTGCGCTGGAGCATTGCCGGACCCATTGCCCGTACGGCCTACTGGATGAAAGCTCTCCGCACCGGACGGTCCATGGCCCGTATCCGAGTGCCTGACCTGGACCTGTTCCGTCCTCTGGCTCGCGAGGTAGCAACCTTCGCCGAAAGCCTGAACACCGCGCGCTCCGCCGCCGAACTCGAAGCTCGCCTGCGCGAATCCGGAGAATCCATTTGGACAGCGGACCGCTTGGCCGTTCACATCCGTGCGCGTCTCGAGGGCAGTCAGTTGTTCGTGGTGTCGAATCGCGAGCCCTACATTCACCTTCGCAAAGGAAAATCTGTCGAGGTCAAGCAGCCTGCCAGCGGTCTGGTCACTGCTCTTGAACCCGTGCTCCGGGCCTGCGGCGGAACATGGGTTGCCCACGGCTCCGGCGACGCCGACGTCGATGCTGTGGATGTTCACGACCGCCTGCCGGTTCCTCCCGACGATCCTCATTACACCCTTCGCCGGGTGTGGCTCTCCAAAGAGGAAGAGCAGGGCTACTACTATGGCTTCGCCAATGAGGGCCTTTGGCCGCTCTGCCATATCGCCCACACGCGTCCTCTCTTTCGTGCCGATGATTGGAAGCACTACCAGGAAGTGAACCGGAAATTTGCCGACGCCTTGCTCGAAGAAATGGCGGACACTAAGCGTCCTGTGGTTTTGCTTCAGGACTACCACTTCGCCTTGCTGCCCAGAATGATCAAGGAGCATCGTCCCGAGGCTCGCGTCGCGATCTTCTGGCATATCCCATGGCCCAATCCCGAAGCCTTCGGCATCTGTCCCTGGCAACGCGAACTCGTGGACGGCTTGCTGGGCGCTGATCTTGTCGGCTTCCATATCCAGGCGCATTGCACAAATTTTCTGCAAACTGTCGACCGCATTGTGGAGTCCCGTATCGACTGGGATCACTCCACCGTGCAGCGCCTCGATCATCGCACTGCCGTGCGCCCGTTCCCCATCAGCGTGGAGTGCACCGATTTACCCGTCGACAATCGACGGGAGTCCGCCTACGAAGAACGTGCCGCATTACTAAAAAGTCTGGGTGTGGAGGCCGCGCTTATGGGCGTGGGCGTTGACCGGCTCGACTACACCAAGGGCATTCTCGAAAGATTTCTCGCGATCGAGCGCTTCCTGGAAAAATTTCCGCGCTACCAGGGAGTCTTTAGCTTCGTGCAGATTGGCGCTCCCAGCCGCACTCATATCAAGCGATATCACGACCTTCAGGCCGAGGTGGAAGCCGAAGCCGACCGAATCAACTGGCGTTTTCAGGCCGATCAATGGAAGCCCATCATCTTGCTCAATCGGCAGCATAGCCATGACGAAGTCGCTGCGTATTATCGTGCCGCCGATCTCTGTCTGGTCACGTCACTGCATGACGGAATGAATCTGGTGGCAAAGGAATTTGTGGCAACCCGCAACGATGAGCGCGGCGTCTTGATTTTGAGTTGTTTTACCGGGGCGGCTCGGGAATTACGCGATGCCCTCCAGGTAAATCCGTACGACATTGACCAGACAGCCGACGCCGTTCGCGCCGCCCTGGAGATGTCGTCGGACGAAAAGCAAGCGCGCATGCACCGCATGCGTAAAACGGTTCGCGAACACAACGTGTTCCGCTGGGCCGGAAATCTGATCGGAGAACTTTGTGAAGTGCGCCTGGACCAGCCCACCTTTTCAGGTTCCGGTGTCGGACGGGCGTTGCTGTCAGAGAGTGGAGTGAGGGATGTTACGTCAACAGAATATTGAGGAATTTCTTGAATCCGTGGCCCGGGCCCAGCGCTCCGTCTTGTTGCTCGACTATGACGGGACGCTGGCGCCTTTTTCAGTGGATCGGCAACGCGCTGTTCCGTACCCTGGTTTAAGGGACCTGTTACAACAGATCATCGAAGTAGGACGTACGCGACTCGTGATCATCACCGGAAGAGATGCCCATGAGATCGACCCCTTTCTGCGGCTGCGCCCGGCTCCGGAAATCTGGGGCTCCCATGGTTTGCAACGCCTTCTTCCTGACGGAACTTGCGACATGCCGGAAATTCCTGACGCAGTTTCCCAGGTGCTGGACGATGCCAAACGCTGGCTGGAATACCAGGGACTCCATGATCTCGCCGAAAGAAAACCGGGCAGCATCGCTGTCCATTGGCGTGCCTTGGAGCAAACCGCAGCCAAAGAGCTGCGCGGCAGAATCATCGTGGGTTGGTTTCCCATCGCCGACCGCGCCAACCTCAAGCTGTTGGAATTCGACGGCGGCGTTGAGATGCGCATTCCCGACCTCGACAAAGGCGACGCCGTTCGCACGGTGCTTGAGGAAACCGGTCCGAACTGCCCCATTGCATATTTAGGCGATGACATCACGGACGAGCGCGCATTTCGTGCACTTGGCTCCCGAGGTCTTGGCATTCTCGTCCGGCCTGCCTTCCGCAAGACTTCAGCGCAAGCTTGGCTCAAACCTCCCGAGGAACTTGCCGATTTCTTATCTCGCTGGCTCGTCGCCACCGAGACAACCCAACTTACCCGGAGTGCTACCTATTAAGCGGTCATGGTTTCTGCTATACAAGCTCCGGTGCGCAAACCGGATGCCCCGTTTTATTTCAAAACCTCGGAGCATCTGCTGCGCATCGGCAGGTACAAGGCAACTAACCTCGTTCAGCTGCTGAACGCCATCCAAAGCTGTCCTGAGGATTCCATCTTTCAGCACACCTTTCGTACGCTCCAGGAGCATCACTTTATCCGACAGGGATTCTCCAACGATTTTGCTCACTGGAGCCTTTTCGCCTGCAACGAACCTATATTGGCGGAACAGTTGGCCAGCGTGGACATTCGTGAATTCACTTCCATCGAGGGCATCCGCCGCAGGATGATTGAGATCGTCGACCACTTTCTGCATGCGCACCCCGATGCCGGTCCGCGGCCGGCGCACGAACCCTTCTACTTCTGTGCCTCCGATATCGTAGTCTTCCCCACTCCCTATTCCCCCGAGACTCTCAGGGGCTTTCTCGACGGCGTGAATCAGGTCAGCGTCCATTCGATTCACCATCACTTCATCGAAGCACGCCTAAGGCTGAAGCGCATGTCCAATGATTTTTCCACCTGGCTGGAAGAAGATGTCGGCCTTGCTGAGGCCGCCGAGGCAATTGAACAAATCGATATTTATACGAACACCATGGAAGGAGTCCGGCTGCAGATCGCACGCATTGTCGCGCAATCCATCAATTAGGGAACAGCATGGACTCAGAAAATCAAAACACCTCATCTGGCAGCACAAGTCCGCTCTCGCAGCCCTCAGCTGGAACCAAGGAACGCGGCCCGAACCCTGACGTGCGTTTTCCCGAACGCCGTCTCGCCGACCGGCGAAGTGGAAGGGGCGTTCCCGCGAGCCTCCTCACCCCTCCCACTCCCCCTCCTCCTCCGCACCTGGATGATTACGCAAGCATCATTGGCCGAGCTCAGGTCGAATCTCTGCGTTTCCTCGCCGATCAACTGAAGGGAAAATCCATCAAGATGGTCAACTCCACTGCCCTTGGCGGCGGAGTTGCGGAGATGCTGAACCGCCTTGTTCCTCTCCTTTCCGAGTTACAAGTGCGTACACACTGGGATGTCATCACAGGCGGCAACGATTTCTTCGAAGTAACCAAAGCATTCCACAATGCGCTGCACGGCAGCCCCTATGAACTCACGCAGGCCGCGAAGCACATCTTCTGGATGTACACCGAACAGAACCGCCAACGTATGCAGTTCGAAGAGGAAATGATCGTCATCCACGACCCGCAGCCCGTTGGCTTGGTTCTCTCGCGCCACAAAACGCCAGCCAGTTGGGTTTGGCGCTGCCATATTGATCTCTCGAATCCTGACCGCAGGGTTTGGGAATTTCTGAGGCCTTTCGTTGAACATTACGACGCTGCCATCTTTTCCTCGCAGTCCTTTGCTCGCCAGTTGTCGATCCCGCAGTATCTTTTTTATCCCTGCATCGATCCCCTTTCGGAGAAGAACAGGGAACTCTCCGACGCGGAGATCCAGCAGGTCTGTAATGAGTTCGGCATCGACCGCTCTCGTCCGATCGTCACCCAAGTTTCACGTTTCGATCGGTTGAAAGATCCTGTGGGCGTTGTGCAGGCCTATAAGCTTGCCAAAAAGTATGTGGATTGCCAGTTAGTCCTGGCCGGAGGTGGTGCTAACGACGACCCCGAAGGTGCGGCGGTCCTCCAGGAAACCCGAGACGCTGCCGGCGACGACCCCGACGTCATCATCCTTGACCTGCCTCCGTGGTGCGCTCTACAGATCAATGCCATCCAGCGTGCATCCACTATTATGGTTCAGAAATCATTGAAGGAAGGTTTCGGACTTACCGTCACAGAGGCGCTTTGGAAGGGCAAACCCACCATCGCGGGCGCCGTCGGGGGCATTCCCAATCAGATCATCCACAACCTTACCGGTGTCCTGGTTCACTCGGTGGAAGGG
>JBKOUZ010000150.1:0-3000 GCA_046723715.1 Acidobacteriota bacterium
GAGAACGTGACAGTTCCACAACGTCTGTTGCTGGTGTGCCTTGTCTTGACGCTGTCAGCCTTGAGCCTTGCTCAGGCCCGTCCGTTCCCCGGGCCCGACGTTCAACAAATCTATCAACGATTGTTGCCGCAGATTGAGAAGATTCCGGCGTTCGATCATCATGCCCACCCTGGATACGCAGACGATCCCGATGTGGACGCGATGGCGGCTCCTCCGAATGCCAGCGAGGCGCTTCGCACGCGTAGCGACAACCCGGAGCTCGCTGCCGCCGCGAAAGCGCTTTTTGGTTATCCCTATAACGACCTGTCTCCCGAACATGCCAAGTGGCTGCTGGACAAGAAGACCGAATTGAAGAAGCAACTCGCAGGTCCAGCCTATTTCAATTCGATTCTCGACCAGATCAACATCGAGAGCTCCGTCGCCAACCGGGCTATGATGCCCGATTATCTTGACCCCCAGCGATTCCCCTGGGTCTTCTTTGGAGACGCTTTCATGTGGCCCTTCAATAATGAGCGCGAGACGGCGCGCAACCCTGACGAGGGCGTATATATCCCTTTGCAGGAAAAAATGCTTCATCGCTGGATGCAACAGGAAAACGTCGGCAAACTCCCAGCGATCTTCTCCGATTACCTGAAGTTCATTACCCAGACGCTCGAGGATAATTCCAAGCGCGGCGGCATCGCCATCAAGTTCGAAGTCGCATACTTTCGGCCGACCACGTTTTCAGATCCCACCCGCGCCGAGGCTGAAAACATCTATCGGCGTTATATTGCCGAGGGTATTCCCACCGAGAAGGAATACCGTACGTTCCAGGATTTCATCTTTCGGTATCTCGTGCAGGAAGGCGGCAGGTTGCATCTGCCCATTCACATTCACACCGCGGTTGGAATCGGCGACTATTTCAACCTGTCGCAAAGCAACATCATGAATCTGGAAAGCGTGCTGCGCGATCCGCGTTACGCATCCACTACGTTCGTCATGATTCACGGCGGCTACCCGCTGGAACGAGAAGCGATCTGGCTGGCTGCCATGAAGAATGTTTACCTTGACACCTCGTTCGGCGAGTTGGCCCAATATCCGTCGGCGTTTAAAAACACGCTAAAGATGTTTCTGGAAACTTTTCCCGACAAGATCACCTTCGGCACAGATTGTTTCCCGTACAATCAGGTGCTGGGGGCAGAAGAGAGCTACTGGCTCGGGGCACAGTCGTCCCGCACGGCCTTGGCAGCAGCGCTGGCCGAAATGATTTCTGAAGGAGAAATCACGGAGTCCCGCGCCTTGGAACTAGCTCACGCATATTTGCACGATACGGCGGTCAAGTTATACGGCGGGCGGGTGCACTAGCCAGTTTGTTCCAGCTGATGTACCCAGTCGATCGGAAGCAGCCACTGAGGCGTGAATGGCACAAAATAAGAATACGCGGTAGAAGGCGAAAGTTAAGTGGGCAAAGAGATCTTTGAGAACATGAAGCGAGCCTCAGAGGCGAAAGCCCTCGTTCTTTAGTACAAGTGGGCGGCATGGCTGAAACCATGCCCATTAGAGTAAGCACAATCGGACTGATTCACAATCAGTACACATCAAGGTTACGAGTCCCATGCCGAAATCGAAGAAGAAAACTAAATCCGCGATATCGAAGCCTACTCCACGTTCCAACGCTCAGTCGCACACTCGTGCCAAACGTGCTGTCAGCAAGCACGCTGCTCCAGCAGCGAAGCTACAATTCATTCCCTGGCACACGATCCCTCTGGAGGACCTGAATCCCCTCCTGCAGCGCCAGTTCGTAGTCGGCCAGGAAATCATGCTGGCCCGCGTTTTACTGAAGAAAGGATGCATTGTTCCGCAGCACTCTCATCACAACGAGCAACTGACATACATCGTCGAAGGCGCGCTGAAATTCTGGATCGACGGGCAGGAAATTGTTGTGCACGCGGGCGAAGTCCTCTGCATCCCGTCGAATATGCCGCACAAAGCTGAGGCGATGGAAGATACCGTGGATCTCGATATCTTCAGTCCTCCTCGCGCCGACTGGATCAACAAGACCGATCAATATCTGAGGAAAGATAAGTAAACCGGGCCATGTCCTCAATTTCCACTACCGGGGATGTCGGTGTTTCGGACTTCCGGTTTCACTGTATTGCGTGCGGCGAACTGGGAGACCACGCCAGCCAGGATTTCCGTTGCTCACAGTGTGGAGACCTGCTGGAGATCACCTATCCGCAGTGGAAAGAGGCGAGGCCAGATGCGGCGAAATTGAAATCCGCCTGGCGCGAGCGCAAGCTCTCGGCAAAAGCCACAGATCAGAGCGGAGTATGGCGTTTTCGGGACCTGCTGCCCGCAATCAAAACCCCGGAAGATGCGATCACGCTGCGGGAAGGGAACACCCCTCTGTACGAGTTGCCTCTATGCTCACCCATCACCGGGGTCCCGCGCCTCTTCGCTAAGCATCAGGGATTAAATCCCACCGGCTCCTTCAAAGATACGGGCATGACAGTAGCGGCCAGCTTTGCTCGCCTGGCTGGATTCCGCTGGGTTGCTTGCGCCTCTACCGGCAACACCTCCGCATCTATGGCGGCCTATGCTGCGCGCGGAGGTATGCGCAGCCTCGTCCTGGTTCCCGAGGGAAAGATTTCCTGGAGCAAACTTTCTCAAGCGCTGGATTATGGCGCGGTGACTTGCCAGTTGAAGACGGATTTTGACGGCTGCCTGCGGCTTCTGCAGCAACTCGTACTACAGGCTCCCGTTTATCAACTCAATTCCATCAATCCTTTTCGCCTGGAAGGTCAGAAGACTCTCGCCCTTGAACTGCTGGAACAACTCGACTGGGAACCACCGGATCACATCATCGTCCCCGGCGGGAATCTCGGCAACAGTTCTGCTATCGGCAAGGCGCTGGTCGAGATACATGACCTCGGTTTGATTCCGCGGATTCCCAAACTTTCCGTGATCCAGGCCGAGGGCGCTAACGCCCTGTTCCGCACGTTGCGGGAAGCATCCGGAAAG
>JBKOUZ010000019.1:0-51554 GCA_046723715.1 Acidobacteriota bacterium
CCAGAAGGGCTTCCCTGAGAATGACGACGACACTTCCTTGTGCCCACTGGAAACGCGCCTTTCTGCTGGCAGCCGTCAGTTTTCTTTCTTTTATTTATTTTTATGAGGGCGGCGGCTGGAACCAGAACTCGCGCTTCGACCTGCTCCGCGCCATTGTCGAGCGGCAAACGCTGACCATCGACGCCTATCACGAAAACACCCAGGACAAAGCTCATTTTCGGGGCCACTATTACTCCGATAAGGCTCCCGGACTCGTATTCGCCGCGGTGCCGTTGGCTTTGGCAATTCGCTCCGTGATGGGGATTGCGGGAGTCGATGTGAACTCCGCTCGAGGCGAATATGTGCTCTCGTACGTCATAACTGCTGCGGCCGTGGGGTTGCCCACAGCACTCGCCGCGATGTGCCTCTTTTTTGTGGCACTGGGGTTCGGGTGCGATCCGAACGCCGCTGGATTTGCAGGACTGGCGATGACCTTGGGCTCTCCCATTTGGGCATACGCCAGCCTCTTTTGGGCGCATGCGCTGGTGGGCGCTTGCTTCCTGTTTGCATTCGGATCGGCCTTGAAATTGAAAAACAGTGCCAGCGCCAGGGGAGAGTTTCTTTGGGCGCTTGCAGTAGGCTTGGCTGCGGGATGGGCCACGGTAACGGAATACCCCGCCGTGCCGGCGTCGGCTCTAATGGCATGGTTTGCTTTGGCCCAGGTATGGCGTCGGGGCACAGCTGTCCGCTGGCGCGTTGTGGCGGGGATTGCGATCGGAGCCGGTGGATGCGCGCTCGTATTGTTCAGTTACCTGCACGCGGCGTTTGGTTCGTTTCGTCCAAGCTATTCCTATTACGATCCGAATTCGTTTTCTTTCATGCAGGGGCAAGGATACCTGGGCCTGACATATCCGCATCCTGATCGGCTGCTCAAACTGCTGTTCGGATGTTCGCGCGGGTTGCTCCTGGCTTCGCCGGTGATGTTGGCGGCGCCCATTGGACTGTGGTGGCTGTGGAAGACGGAGCGCTTAGCAGCCGCGCTGGTGGCCGCGGGAATTGCGCTCTACTACTTCTTGTTTAACGCCTCGTTTTACTGGTGGAAAGCGGGGTTGACATTTGGTCCGAGATACGCAGGAGCGGCAATTCCAATCGCATCGTTGGGTGTGGCGGTTTGCTACCAGAATGCATCGGCGCACTGGCGCCGCGTTCTGCTGGGTTTGGCGGTCGTGAGCGTATTCGTGGCGCTGATGGTCGTCTCGACGACTTCGCAATTAGCCATGCAGGATAGCTGTCCGATTGTGCATTCGTCATGGCCAGCATTTTGGTCGGGCCAGATGGCGCTCAATCGGGAGTCGATGCTTACGGCAACCGAGGCCGGGCCCGGGTGCGGAGCGTTCAATGTCGGTCAACTGATGGGACTGCACGGATTGGCGAGTTTGCTTCCCTTGCTGGCGATTTGGGGAATCGCAGGAGTTGTTTGGTCGCGGATTCGTGACCGGCAACCGCCAGCGTAGAGACAGCCCCTTGGGCCGTCGGACCGAAGCAAAGCGGGGCCGAGTCCGTTCCCGCGGCGGAGGTTTTGAAACAGCGTTGTTCCACTTCCGCTGGAGAGTCAAGAGCGCCGTCTCTCTCCGCGTCGCGCGATGGTCCTGTAAGATAATCTTGATATCGAATTTGAGGGAATTATGGCGCATAACGTTTTTTGCGTGAAGTTCAAACGAGAGATGCCTGGGTTGGACGAACCGCCGTTCGATAACGAACTGGGGCAAAAGATTTACGACAATGTATCGCAGGAAGCCTGGCGAATGTGGACGGAGCATTGCAAGATGCTGCTCAACGAGTACCGGCTCAACCCGGCGCGGCGCGAGGATCAGGAAGTCATCGTCAAGCAATTGGAGATGTTCTTCTTCGGCGAGGGGTCGGCCAAGCCTAAGGAGTACGTACCACCCAAAGAGCAGTGAAGGCGAGCAGCCGACTTGAGCCTATGCGCGCGGTTCATGTCTCCTCTAATCAACGGTTCGCACGTCGTCGGGCAAGGTCATCGTAAATCTGCAGTTGTCAGTCGCCTGTGAGCAGGAAAGCGTTCCCCGGCGGAGGATTTTTACCGGAGTGTCATCGGGAAAGGACAGGTGAAAATTCGCGGTGCGCAGTGCGTCAGTGTAAGACTTAAGCTTCTCGTCTCCGCTGACAAACTTCACTGCGTCGACCTTGGCTACGGCTCCTGCACCGCCGCTCAGCAGCACGAAAAAATCCGCATTGCCGGTTTGCGTTGCTTTCCCCAGGTCGACGGTGCTGAGCCGCTGTAGCTCGTCTTTGCTGCGGGCAATCGCGGCATCTGCTTTATTATTATCGCCCATCAAGTTGGCGAGGCGCTCGCGAGTCTCCGGAATCGGACGCAAGCCGTTCATGGACAGTGCGTAGGTGCGCATAGCGCGATCTTTGTCCCCGCGCTTTTCATAAATCTGGCCCAGGTGGTCGCCGACCTCGCCATGATGTCCGAGTTCCCATGCGGCCGCCACGTACTTTTCAGCCTTGTCGAAATTGCCTTCACCAAATTGGACCCAACCCAAAGTGTCCCAATAGGCGACAAGGGAGGACACCAGCGGCAAGTCTTTTTGCGTGAGCCGGTCCAGCGAGAGGTTGCGCAAGGCGGCGGCGGTTGCTGAAACTGCAGATTCGGCATACTGCTGGGCGCGATCCAGATGCGTCTTTCGCAACGAAAGCTGGTAGGCGATATTGTTCCAGACGAGCGGTGTCGCATTCATTTCCACCGCGTGGTCGAAAGCCGCAAGCGCTTTTTCATCCTGCCCCAGATTCAGGTAGGCGTCCCCCAGTGTCACCTGCAACTCGGCGCTTTCGGGGCTTAGAGAGGAGGCTTTTTCCAGTTCAGGGACGGCCAAATCGTATTTGTGCCATTCGGCGTACATCGCCCCGAGATTCGCGTGGGCGAACTTGTCCAGCGGATTATTCTCAAGCTGTTTGTTAAATGCCTTTACTGCATCATCGTACTTGCGTTCCTGCCAATACACGCGCCCGAGATTGTTGTACGCGAACTCGTCGTAGGGATTGACTTCAATCTGCTTCTGGAAAGCGGCGACGGCCAGCTCATTTTGCCGCGTCTGAAGATAGATGAGGCCCAGATTGTTCCAGGCGTACTTATTCTTCGGTTCTACCTCGGTCGCACGCTTCAGCAGCACTTCCGCGAGCGAAACATTGCCGCTATCGGCTGCTGCGCGCGCACTCTCGATGAGATCATCGGCCTTCATGTCGGCAGGCGGAACCATTCCGCCGGCGCTGGCGTTTTCCACAGAAAGCTGCTGCGCGAGATCGCTGCCCACGGCGCGGCGGAAGGACTGGTAATCGCCCGCGCGCGCGACCGGTAAGTCATCCTGCCGCAATGTAAGCTTGCGGCCCGCAGTAAAGGTATCGTTTTCCACGGCATAGCTGGCCTCATACTCGGCGTAGTCGCGCTTCAGAGAGAAAGCCAGCGGCACGCGCGCGCTGTATTTCTGCGGAAGCTCAAGCTTAAGGCGATAGGAGTACTCGCCTTTTGGTCCCAGTTTCAGAGGCTCCGGGTCGGGGTCGCTGTCATCATCACTGACATCAGGCAGGCTGAACTGCACCAGCGGTAACATGATCTGGGTTTTCTTTTTCGACCAGTCCAGGAAGTTTGGCTTGGCTACATCGTACGAGAGCCGGAATGGCTCTTTGGTCGCGGCAGGATCGCTAACGATGAGATGAGTAATGTCGCCGCCCAATCCCGCGTTGATGTTTTCGGCTACGCGCTGCCAGTTTGACTGCGGCACCCGGCGGAAGATCGATCGCAGCAGCAGTTCTTCATCGCCGCGAAATTCGTACTGCACGTGCGCCTCAAGCTTGCCAATGTCGTTAACTTTGCCCGTGATTTGGGAGCGCTCGCTATCTGGCATGGGAGTGTCTGAAGGGGTGTCCTGCAGATGCGGCGCAGTGCCGGAGTTCGCCGGGGGAATCACCAGGGCCTGTTTCTTGCGCAGTGTGTAAGCCAGGAGGCGGAAGGGAGCCACTTCGGCTGTGGTGTCCATCCAGACTTCCTGGCCGCCGAGGGGCAACATCGTAATCACGTGATCGAACTGTGAGGGCGAAGGCACGTCCGGATCCAGCTTACGCGAGGAATTGATGAGCACGGAGTTGGCATGCAGACCTTCGGCTTGGAGAAGCGACGCCAACAGCGTGTGCTTGTCCTTGCAGTCCCCATACTGATCTTTGAGAACGTCTGCGGCGGAGTGCGGCTGGTAACGTCCCAAGCCAAGGGAAAGGCTCACATAGCGGAAGTTTTTGGCAACGTAATCGTAAAGCGCTTCGGTCTTGTCGAGATCGTTGCTGAGCCCCTTGGTCAGTTCCTCAGCCTTGGTGCGGACTTCTGGAGTTGGCATGCGGCGATCTTTTTCCAGGTTGGCATACCAGCGGCCGAGCTGTTCCCAGCTTTCAAAGGTCGTCAGTTGAATATCCGGACGCTCGTCCTGAGGATGACGCTTTTTCTTTTTCCTGTCTTTGGGCTTGTCATCGTCCTCCCGCTCCAGATGTTTACTTTCCCAGTGATAGATGCGGCGGCCGTTGGCTTCGGTGATCTTGGGATCCATGCCCGGCTTGCACTTCAGCTTTAGTGGGCGTCCGGCCGGCACATCGACATCTAGCGATTCATCTAAGTCGATATTGTTTTTGTCGAATTCGTAGTCGGCCCAGAATTGTCCAGCAGCCAGTGGCGTGTGGATCACCGTGACCATGTCATATTCCAGGACCTCTCCCGGACGCAGTCCGGGCACCGTGATGTGCTTCTGCCGGTAGTCGGTGTAAACCGGCGCTTCTCTTTCAATGGGAGCGCTGAGATCCTGGACCGCATCCTCGCCAGCCTTCACCACGGCGCCGTCCTGCTTCAGAACGCGAACGTAAGGAATCTCGACGCGCTCGCTGGCGGAGTTGTATCCCTCCTGCAACTGTCCCCATTGCTGGACGCCGGCTTCGCTTTGCACGCGGATGCGGGCGACAGTTTCCTTGCGCCCAGTCCCGTCCGCGTCGAAGCGGTACGTGGAGTGCATCTTCTCAATCACAAAAGATTCGCGGGAGTAGTCGTGGCCGTTATTCTCCGGTTTGGGAGCCTCCGGTCCCGCGGCGTGTTTTTCCGCATTTGGCTGCTGCGTTTGAGCTTGTTCAGGAGTTGCAGTTCCGGACTGCTGAGCGCTGCTGGCGACCGCCAGCCCGCAAAAGACGATGAGGGTAACAAAGCTATGGCGCATAGTTAGTTAGAAGGGGGAACTCTTGATTTGTATTATCCCATGCTGGAGCGGGTCGGCGAAGGGCATCCGGAGTGACTACCCGTGCTGTCGATATTCCTGTAAGTCAAAACTATTTGCATGTCGTTCACTGTGATTAGAATCACATTTTTCTGTTCACGCCTGAAAACCGGGGGTAAAATGCGCCAGATGGTCCTGTCAGGCCAAGTTGCCGGGCAGGCGTGACGCATAGCGTAACTGCGCCACGATCTTTCCTCCGGAGGTTTGCATGGAAGATCGGGCCCCTGTTGTCTCTTCCGCTGAGCAGTCGTCGACCACGATCAGCAAGCATCAGCATGAAGGCCGTGGCGCCTGGGTGCTGACCGCCTACAGCGTTTCCGCTCTCGCGCTGTTTGGAGTCTTAGCCTACTTCTTCTCGGACTTCATCTCGCATTAGTCTCGGGCTGCGGTGGCGAACGGGCGTGCGCGTCCGCGGATGAACCGTTCGTGTGTCCTGCCTGCCCGAATAGGTCGGAGATTTGCCAGGACGTAGACGTGCTACAATTGGCGGCCTCAGGTGCTCGCTTCAGCACTCAGCACCGAACCCCACGCAAGGAAACGTAGTACACGGAATAAATCTGTGCCGAAGACTCCTACGCCCAGTGCGACCCCAATTACCTATGCCGATGCGGGCGTGGACATCAACCGTGCGAACCGCACAAAACAGCGGATCAAGTATCTCGCGCATAAGACCTTTACCAAAGGTGTTCTAAGCGAGATTGGTGGCTTTGGCGGGCTCTTTGCGGTCGATAAAACGAAGTACTTAGATCCCGTGCTGGTGTCGAGCGTCGACGGTGTAGGCACGAAACTGAAGGTCGCGTTTGAGATGGACCTGCATTCGACGGTGGGTGCGGACCTTGTGAATCACTGTGTCAACGATATAGCGGTCCAAGGTGCGGCTCCCATGTTCTTCATGGATTACCTTGCCACGGGCAAACTGGAACCGACGATAGCGGAAAAGGTCGTCGAGGGGATCGCGGATGCCTGCAAGCACAATGGATGCGCGCTGATCGGTGGAGAGACGGCCGAGATGCCGGGATTTTATCCGGACGGCGAATATGATCTCGCGGGTTTCATTGTGGGTGTAGTCGATCGCGACAAGGTCGTCACCGGAAAGGATGTTCAGATCGGTGACATCATCCTTGGACTACCTTCCAATGGGCTGCACACCAACGGATACTCCCTCGCGCGAAAGCTCCTGTTCGAAGTGGCTCATTACTCACCCGAAACTTACGTCAACGAGATCAAGAACAAGGTTGGAAACGAGTTGATGCGCACCCACAAGAGTTACTGGCCGGTACTGAGGAAGTTGATCGACGCCCAGTGCGTGGCCGCGCTGTCGCATATCACGGGAGGCGGAATTACAGAGAACCTGCCCCGGGTTCTTCCCCGCGGAACGGCAGCCGTCATCGAGCTGGGATCCTGGCCCGTATTGCCGATCTTCGAACACCTGCAGCAGCTCGGCAATGTGCCCCAGGAAGAGATGTTGCGCACCTTCAACATGGGCCTTGGCATGTTGCTGGTGGTGCCTTCCGCGAAATTCAAGAAAGCTCAGTCGGTGCTGGAGCGTGCAGGCGAAAAATCCTACACCATCGGGCGCATCGTGAAGGGCGAGCGCAAAATTTCATACAGCTAGACAATTGAGTTTTGATGATTGTCGCTGATTTCGAAACTTCATCAACAATCGAAACCATAAAGAATGCATTCCTTAGGGATTCTTCTCTCCGGGCGCGGATCAAATTTCGTTGCCATCGCCGATAGTATTGACGCGGGACGGATTCCCGATGCCCGCATCGCGGTTGTAATCTCGAGTAGGGCAGACGCTCCAGGCATCGCGATCGCGCGCCAGCGCGGCCTGGAAGCCCTGGTCATTCCATCGAAGGGAAGAGCCCGGGAAGATCACGACCGCGAAGTCGTTCAAACCCTAAAAGATCGCCAGGTGCATTTGCTCTGTCTTGCGGGATACATGCGCCTGCTTTCTCCGTGGTTCGTGCAACAATTTCCGCAACGCATCCTGAACATTCACCCCTCGCTATTGCCAGCATTCCCTGGACTCGAAGCACAGGAGCAGGCCTTCGCATACGGCGTAAAGGTCTCGGGATGCACTGTGCATTTCGTCGACGAAGAGTTGGATCATGGAGCGATCGTGGTGCAGCGGGCAGTGCAGGTTTCGGATGACGATAGCGAACATTCTCTAAGCGCACGTATTTTGGAGCAGGAACATATCGCCTACACAGAGGCCATCAACATCGTGCTGGCCCGCAACTTCGAGATCAAAGGCCGACGGTTGGTCCGCAAGTCCTCGTTATAATCGGAAAGCATGTCCAACTTTGCTCCTGCTGAGGATCAACTCTCTTATCTGAAGAAGGGTGCCGCGGAGATTATTCGCGAAACCGATTTGCGTGCGAAGCTGGAGCGGTCCCGGGCGACGGGCAAACCGCTGCGCGTGAAGTTGGGGATGGATCCCACCGCCCCTGATCTGCACCTCGGGCACACGGTAGTGCTGCGCAAGCTCAAGCATTTTCAGGATTTGGGGCACACGGCAATCTTTCTGATTGGCGATTTCACGGGGATGATTGGTGATCCCACGGGACGCTCGGTAACGCGGCCCCCGCTGAGCCGCGAGCAAATTGAGCAGAATGCGGAGACATACAAGGAGCAGGTGTTTAAGATTCTCGATCCCCAGAAGACGGTGATCGATTTCAACCGCCGCTGGATGGGCGCGATGAGTCCGGATGAATTCGTACGTCTTATGGCGAAGTACACTGTCTCGCAGTTGTTGGAACGCGAGGACTTTCACAAGCGATTTCAAGAAGAGAAACCGATTTCTGTGCACGAACTGCTTTATCCGCTGGTGCAAGGTTATGACTCGGTCGCCCTCGAGGCGGATGTGGAACTGGGAGGCACCGACCAGAAATTCAATTTACTGGTAGGGCGCGAGCTGCAGCGTGCTTATGGGCAGGAATCGCAGGTCGTGCTGACCACTCCGATTCTGGAGGGACTCGACGGCGTGCAAAAGATGTCGAAGTCGCTGGGCAATGCTATTGGGATCCATGAGTCTCCCCCGGAGATGTACGGGAAAATCATGAGCCTTTCGGACGAGATGATGTGGCGCTACTACGAACTGCTAACCGATGTGCAGGTCGCGGATATCGAAGATATGAAACGCGAAGCTCATCCCATGCAGGCCAAAAAAGATCTTGCCCGCAGAATTGTTGCCGACTTCCATTCACCAGAAGCTGCCACGAAAGCGGGCGAGGATTGGGCGAAGCAGTTTCAGAAAGATGAAGTGCCTGAGAATGTCGAGGAGGTGCCGGTCGCGGTCGCTGAGGTCGGCGGCTCGAAGGATGAGCAAGGAAAATTAGGGGTGAGGCTGGATCGCCTCCTATTAAAGTGCACTCTGGCTGAATCGATGACCGATGCAGCGAGAAAGATAAAGCAGGGCTCGGTGCGAGTGGATAATGTCATACAGAAAGAACCGCGAATTGCTCTGAACGGCTCGCTTCCCGCGCGGGTCACGTTGCGAGTGGGCAAGCATTTAAAGATTGCAGTTCTTAGTTGATGTAACGAGGGCCGGGGCGCGGTTGCTGCAAGCGCTTCCTCTTTAATGAAGCAGCCCAAACACGGCGACACCGTTCGTTGTGCCCACGAAGACTTTGCCATTGGCGATCATGGGGGTGATGAATTTGTTGCCATCTCCGAACTGGTCGCGACCGCCACTCGCCTGATTACTGTTGTACAGTTCCTTCAAGGTGACAGGATCGTAGGCGTGCAGAATCGCGGGCTTGGTGTTCTCGACCGCCCACACAATCGCGTTGCTGGTCCCATTCGCAGAGATGCTGGGATTAGGTCCAGGATACGCGAAGGAGTTCGCTGTTTTTGCTGCGGGAGTGAGGTGCGCACCTCCGGTTGTGAATGCTTGCAGCGGCCCTCCAACTGAGCCCATGTACACGGTGCCGTTAAAGAAAGCAGGGGCGGAAAACACTGCGTTGGAGAAGGCTCCGGGAATCTCCTGATAAATGTTGTTGCGACTGGGATCGAACTTGCCCATAGAATCCCGGTCCACGACATACAGATTCGCGTCTTTACCCGCTCCCACCGCGAGGTGCCTGGTGTTTCCCGAATCATCCTCGAGATCTGGAATCAGCATGGGGCTGCCTGAACCGAGATCGCCATCCGAGCTGTTTTCGGCCGCCTGGTTGTACATTTCAAAGTAATCGGCGACGGCGAGTTGATTGCCGGTGGTGGACAGTTTCAGGAACGCATTCCCAAAATTTCCCTTCGAAGGAAATCCATTAGCATCCAGTGTTGTGTCAAACGTGCCATTGCCGTCGAGAAGATAGATATTTCCCGAGTCATCCGCGGCGAGCGCACCGCCTGACATCCAGATCGCGCCCTCATTGCCGTTGGGTGTGATATTGAGCACGCTTGTCTGGGCAAGTGTGGATCCGTCGTAAGCGATGATCCAACCGGTGTAAGGCTGAATGTCACAGTGAGAAGCCCAGCTGGTGTAAATGATTCCATTCAGCAGAAGCAGCGCAACTCGCTCCTTATACTGCGCCGGGTCGAAGATCACATTTGTGCCATCTGAGTTCTCGCCTGTGCCGGGATATTTTGCCTGGATTTCTATGGGACCGGTGAAAAGCTCGGCGCCGCTTGCGAGATCGAGGGCATGAAGCCGCTGGTGGTAAGTGCCGCCGTTCTTCGACATCGCGACGACATAAATTACACCGTTCGGCCCGGCTTTAGGATCGATGACGGGAGTTGAGGTGACCCCGATCTCGGGCTCCACCTGGTCGCAGCCTCGAGCGTCCGAAGTCGTTTCTCCGCTTTTCAGCAACGTTGTGCTCCATAGCGTCGACCCGGTGTCGGCATCAAAGGCGTAGACAGTGTCGTGCTCGGAGGCCGCGATCAGGAGATTGTGGGCGCCTTTGCCGGGCAGAGACATGCCCGATACATAGAGCGGTTCCGCGTCAACTTTTCCGTCCAGAGCATAGAATCCAATTTTGCCGAACGTCGACGAAGCCACATTGGTGGGCGTTAACGCGGTCTCGCTTAGATTCTGGGCCGTTCTTGCATTATCGTTGTGATAGGTAAGGACGTTTATTCCCGAGGAACTCGGCGCTGGAGTGGGTGTCGGGTTCGGATTGGGATCAGTTGCTCCGGAGTTGGAGGTGCCTCCACCACATCCCGCAATGAAACTCCCGGCCAGCATCACAAGCAGTACCGCAACTATTCGTGCCGAGGACAGGTAGTGGGTGTTGAATTGCGAAATCATAGGATGAAAACCTGTATTAACACCGCAATTGACGGTATCTCTTAGTGGGAAGATTGCGCGTGAGTGTTGCCGTCCGGCCATCCGATTCTGCTACTCTCATCGGCACATGCGGGCTGCCGCCATTTTCGGGCTGGGATGCTCTCCTAAACATCTTGCTCCTTTTCAGGCTAACAAATCGATCGAGTGGCGCATGGGCATGCCCGCGGACAGGACTGAGGTCGATATTGTTCTGCTGTTTGGTGGGGATGGGACAATCCACCGCCATCTGGGGCAACTCGTCAAACTGGGATTGCCTGTCTTGGTCGTTCCTGCGGGGAGCGGAAACGATTTCGCCCATTCCCTGGGACTGCAACGCGTGCGCGACTCGTTGTCGGCATGGCACCAATTCTCCAGTGGGTCGCAGAACGTAGGGGCAATCGACCTTGGCGTAATCACTCCAATCGTGAGGGCCACGGAGAACTCTTCAACTCCGGCCCAAGGCAGGGCTACATACACTTACTTCTCGTGTGTTGCGGGAGTCGGTCTGGACGGGGAAGTGGCGCGGCGCGCAAATCAAATGCCGCGGTGGCTGCGAGGACATGGCGGGTACCTGCTTGGCATAATTCCGTCAATCTTCTCTTTCGTACCCCAGGTTATGAAGATCCTTCTGCCCCTGGAGACTGCAACCACCGGCGATGCGGGGTGGAAAGTTCGTAGCCATCAGCCAACCCTCATTGCTGCATTTGCCAATACCCCTCTATATGGCGGCGGGATGAGAGTCGCCCCGCACGCGAAACTGGACGACGGTCTGCTCGACATCTGCGTTGTCGGAGCCGTCAGTCCTCTGAAATTGTTCAGCGTGTTTCCTACTGTTTATGCCGGACGACATCTGGGAATCCGTGAGGTGGAGTATTTTCAAGCTGCACGCGTGCGGGTTGAAACGGAGGAAGCGCTGGATGTTTATGCCGACGGAGAGTATGTGTGCAAGACGCCTATCGAGGTATCCATTGAACCAACTGCTTTGAAGGTTGTAACGTTTCGTTAACTGTACTCTCGATGTTCTGCTTGATTGAGCGGCCCAGGGCGGCCGGAGGTCCCAACATAGAAGCCCAGGTGCTACACTTTCCTACATGTCTGACGGACGTTCCCGCACCCTGCTTTGGATTCTGATCGGCGGTGGAGCGTTTTTTCTCTTCGTGCTCGCCGTCTTCACGCTTGTATATCTCACGATTCATGCAGGTACTGGCGAGGCCGGGATTGGCGGCTTTGGCGATCGCATCGGGGTTGTGGATCTTGAGGGCGTAATTCTTTCGCCGCAGCCCGTCGTAGGACAACTCAAGAAATTCGGGGACGACTCGTCTATCAAGGCGATCATTTTGCACGTGAATTCTCCGGGCGGTGGCGTCGCAGCTTCCGAAGAGATTTATCGTGAAGTCAAGCGCGTGCGCAGCGAAAAGAAGAAAAAAGTCGTTGTTTCCATTGAAACAGTGGGTGCCAGCGGGGCGTTCTACGTCGCGTCGGCATGTGACAAGGTTTACGCGGACCAGGGTAGCATTGTGGGATCGATCGGCGTCATTGCGCAGTGGGTGAATTACGGCGATCTGCTCAAATGGGCCAAGCTCAAGGATGTCGTCATCAAGACAGGCGAATTCAAAGACACGGGAAATCCAACCCGCGACCTGACTCCCGCGGAGCAGGCCTACATGCAGGGACTGATCGATAACATGTTCGGGCAATTCATCAAGGCGGTCGCCGATGGGCGCGGGTTGAAGTATGACGACGTGAAGTCGATTGCCAACGGGAAAGTCTGGACCGGGGAACAGGCGCTGGGGATGAAGCTTATCGACAATGTGGGCGACTTTGAGACGGCCGTGGCAGAAACCGCAAAGTCGGTTGGCATTCATGGGGAACCGACGCTGGTTCGACCGGAGAAAGATCGCCGTACTTTGATGGATCTGCTGTTGGGGGACGTTTCCCAATACCTGCCCAGCACAGAGAAAATGCTGGAACAGCACGTCGGCTTCTACTATCTCTGGAAATAGTTAAGAGTTCCATGGGCGTCGGACACGTTGCCGTTGCGCTGGGCGCATCCAGGGCAATACCTCGCGTGAATGTCGGCTGGCTGATCTTTGCGGCTTTCTTATCTGATTTTTTGCTGGGTATTTTCGCCGTCCTCGGATTGGAACACGCGTCCGTTCCGGACAGCTACGCCACGAAACATTACCTGCTGTTTACATTTCCGTACTCGCATGGACTAGCGGCGCTGCTCGTATGGGCGGCAATTTTTGGATTTCTAATCTCTCGCGGTTATGCTGTCGACGCACGCCGGATCTGGATCGCAGTGGCTCTGGTCGTGCTGTCGCATTACCTCCTAGACGGCTTGGTTCACGTAGCAGGATTACCGTTGTTGGGGCAAGATTCTCCCAAGTTTGGTCTTGGACTCTGGAGCGATATGCCTGTGGAGCTTTCTCTCGAAACTCTGATGGCTGCGGCTGGAATTGCGCTTTACTGGAAGCTCCGGGGATCGAAAGGAGCCGCCCTGGCTCGTTACGGCATGGCAATCTTTCTTTGCGTCGCAGTCGCCATGACGTGGACTCAACTGGGGATTACCACGGCGCCCGCGCCCCGGCAGCTGAGCATTTCCTGGATCGTTGTTCCTGTGGTTTTTGCGGCGATTGCCTATGGCTTGGACCGGAAAAGGGCCAGTCTGGCAGATGGAAGCGGGCCGAACGGGTTCTCAAAAACGCAACTTGCATCCAAAGCTTGAAATTTGAGAGAGTTATGGGTGTTGACGGCGGCGAAAGCCGAGCCTGAACCACGGAACTGACCGGATCGTATTTTAAATCAAAACAGAAGCTGGGTAGAGAGGGGCGTTATGACCAAAGCCGATCTGATCGACGAAGTCTCGCGTTTGGCGGAACTTACGCGCAAAGACAGCGAAGTGATCGTGGAAACCATTTTTGACAGCGTGGTGCGCTCGCTGCGCGCCGGCGACAAGATCGAGATCCGCGGCTTTGGCAGCTTCCGCACGCGGCAGCGCCGGCCTCGTGTAGGCCGGAATCCGAAAACCGGGGAGCGCGTCGAAGTACCGGCAAAGAAAATTCCTTTCTTCAAGCCCAGCAAAGAGTTGAAAGACCTTGTGAATGACAGTACCGCGAGCGCTACGCCGGCGGCTTCGGCTCCCCCGGCAACCTCAACACCTCCGACCGCGTAGGATCTCGCGTAGAGACGTTGCTTGCAACGTCTCTTTTTTGTAAGGCGAACAGCCTTGTTAAGCAAGCAAGCGTGTTGCTACTTAAGAAGAAGATCCGCAACCTTAAGCGCAAGATCCTCGGGATTCACGTCGCTTCGATTGGCTAAGACGACGATGGTTAAACCATCCTGAGGGAAGCGCTGAATCGTGGTGAGGAATCCAATCGTCTCTCCGTCATGCGCCATCCGGTTGTGGCCCTTGTAGGGATCAACAAACCAGCCAAACCCATATTTGACCTCTTTGCCACTCGGAAACTTTGCCGGACCATTTGAGGTATGCGCCGGAGTCAACGCCGGCAGCATTTCAGACTGGTTGAGAAGGCGGTGCTCACGAATGGCGCGATCCCACTTAGCTAAGTCGTCGATCGAGGAGTAAATCCCGCCATCGCCCAAAACTGCTGACGTGGGGCTCTGATCGGTCTCGTGCCAGCCGTCTTTTTCCTTGGTGTGACCGAACGCGCGGTGGGGGACTTCGTTCTTGCCCTTTTCATACGCCAGGGTATTGTTCATCTTCAGTGGGGTGAAGATTCGCTCCTGAAGAAATTGTCCAAAGGGCTTTCCCGAGACTCTCTCCACAATCATCGCGAGTACGGCATAACCCGAGTTGCTGTACTCCCACTTGGAGCCGGCCTGGAATTTGCCGGCGGTCTGCTGTTCAAGCAGCTTCAGAACTCCCACGTCGAGAATCTGTGGAATCTTGTCCGGCGGCGTGCGCGGATACTGGGCCATTAAGAGGTCTTCATAATCCGGCAACCCGGAAGTATGGTTCAGCAGGTTGCGAATGGTGATGTCTTTACCGTAGGGCGGGAATTGGGGAAAGATGTCGGTCAGGTGGTCGTCGTAGCGCAGTTTCCCGTCCCGGACAAGCAACATGATGCAGGTGGCGGTGAACTGCTTGGTGAAGGAAGCGAGGCGAAAGTTCGTGCTGGGGCCAATCGGATCCAGCGTGCGCAAATCGGTGACGCCATACCCGCGACGAAACACGGGCCTTCCATTGTGTACCACGAGCACTGCCGCTCCGGGAGCATTGCTGGATTTAAGCGGACTAAAAACAGCATCGATCTGGGCGGACGAAACCTGAGCCCAACAACATTGTGCGGAGAAGCTGAACGCGGCTGCGAGTGCGACTGCCAGGCTCCTGTGTAACATTACTCGCTGGCCGGCTTCGCTCCGGGCAGTCGGCTCTTCAAAAGCTTAATTTGCCCATTGTGATTGGATTCATGCTCGCATACGTGGAACCACTTGCAGTAATTGTTGGTCGGACCCCAACCCCAGTTCTTGTCGATGGTCATCAGCCAGCTGTCGTCGCGCTTGCGGAATTCGGCGAGCGTTTCTTCGCGCGTCTCACCGAGAATGTTGAGATAGTAATCGAGATCGTGTCCTTTGATGCCTTTGCGAGCTGGCTCACCGAGTTCCATGGGCATTCCCCACTTTTCTTTGAATGACTCCGGCAGGTCTTTCAACGCTACGTTCTGGAACGTGTGCACATGGTACAGGCGGTCGGTCGCCGCCAGATGCAGGAGCAAGGCACCAATGCTGTTCGCCTTTTCATCAAGCAGGAAGTCGAGGTCCTTCTGGGTCATGCCCTTCACCGGCATGAGGATGACGCTCCGCATCCACGTCATCATTGACACCAGGGTACCGATTTGTGGTGAGTAGCCCTTCTTGGGCCCGACCACGTTGACATCGGAGAGTTCAGATTCGGTCGAGAAAGCCAATTCCGGCATGAAGCTTGCGCCGGCAACTACGGTGGTGACGGCTGCCGTGGTCAGAAATGAACGCCGACTGGGTGCGCATTCGGAGGGGAACATGGAAATCGCTCCGGCGGTCAGGCTTCGAACCGGGGGATAGTATCACAACCGATCCTCCCTCGGAGTCAGACATGCCACGGCATGAAGAATCGAACAAGCCTCGTGCCGCTCTTAACCGCGGACTCCTGCCACGCCTATCAGGCGCCCGGTCTTGCCGCCTTCTGCACGGTATGAAAAAAGCAGTTCTGGATGACAGTTGGTACACAGCGGGGAAGTGTCGATGTTCTTTCTGGGGACTCCCACAGCCAGCAACTGTTGACGATTAGCTTCCACAAGGTCCAGGAAGATCTTCTTCGGCAGTTCGCTATGGCCGGGAGCACGGGCGGTCAGAAAGAGTAACGGATACTTCTCGCGCACGGGATCGGACTCTTTCACCTCGCGGAACAATTTCTCGGCATACGCGAACTGCGAGTAGAATTTCATGCGGACTTCTTCCCCGACCTGGTAACAGCACCCTTGAATGCCGGGACCGATTGCTGCCTTGAGGTCGCGCGGCCGGGTTCCGAAGCAGCGGAACATCTCCCCTGCGCCCTTTTCCGCAATGCGTTTTACAGTGCCGCGCCAGCCAGCATGAAAAAGGCCGATCGCGCGCTGTCTCACATCGACCAGAATCACAGGCAAGCAATCGGCAGTCTGGATGGCGATCAGCAAGCCGGGCGCGCGAGTGATGCAACCGTCTCCTGTAAGGGGTTCTCTGGGAACCGATTCGATGCAATGGATTATGTCGGAATGAATCTGCCGCAGCGTAACCACGGGCCAGAATGGCTGATTCCTGGCGCGAGAGTTTCGCAGAGAGACGGCTCCTAGTTGGCGCAGGAAAGCAGCACGGTTTCGCTCGACCGCGACACGGGAATCGTCCTTCGTGAATCCAAGATTGAGGTCGCCTTTGCGGTAAGCGCTGGAGAAACCGCCCACACGCGTCGAGAATCCGTGCACTAGCCAGGGATGCTGCACCAACTGACGCCCGCGCAGGATGGTGAGTTTGGTTCTTTCGGGAGCCCGGGTCGGCACACATCCATCATAAAGGATAACCGTATACCTACGTGATCTAGCGAGCGCGCAGAACGGAATATGCTCGGTGGGAAAGCACATGCAACCGCGGCTCCCAGACGTTCCGTTGGTCGGAAGTCTACAGCGTCCACATTTCCATTGTCGACGAGCAGCACCGGTGGAGCGCACGGCGCGGGTAAGCCTTGTGTGCCGGTTTGGGTCATGCTTTACATGGAAAAATGGCTGGAAGAACACATGGTCAACACCGATCAACTCTACAGCGCATACCTGAACGCACGCGGAGTTTTCTGAGCTAGTACGATTAGTACTTCCAGCTCTTCAGATCGGCCCCCTCCGGAGCGGAATCTTCCATGTGCTTCACCAGCTCAGGCCAGTAATGCTGGTTAATTCCCGCGGCAGAATCGACTTCTCCTGCGTAGCAGTGTGGCTTGCGCATGCCGAATTCGAAAGTGCCTCGATAGTAGGGCTGCGTGGTCTTATCCATAAAATCCTTGACCAGATGTACGGCGCGATCGAGATAAAACGTGTCGGCTTCTCCTACGTAGAAGTGCAGTTTGCCCGCCAGCTTCGGCCCGAGAGTATTCCAATCACGCTGCATAATGAAGCTGAGATCGTAATGTTCCTTCCAATACTTTGCGACCTCATGATCGATGTCGCCGGTGCGTTTGTCGAAGACAGGCTTGGGATACCCGTCTTCGCCGACTGAACTGAAGACTGCCTGCCAAGCGTCGAGTTGTTCGCCGGAGCGGCTGTGCGTGCCCTGCACAAACTCATAGCGATTCATCTGCTCCATGGTGGAAAGCACGGTGCCGTCCGGCTGGCGCACGGAAGACCGGGGAACGCGAGAGTAGGGACTTTCCAGCCAATAGGCGTTCTTGTCGTTGTAGAGGTTCATGGTCATATAAGCACGGAAATCGATCGGATCCGGACAGAACACCCACGCACCGTTGTAGAAATCGGGATAGAACACCTGTGAAGCCAAGCTCTCCCATCCTCCTGTCGAGCCGCCGTAAACCGCGCGTGCCCAGCCTTTGCCTATGCCCCGATACTTGCGCTCAATGTATCGGATTAATTCTTGCGTAATGGCATCGCCATAGGGACCCATATTGGCGGAATTGACCGCATACGAGTCATCAAAGTAGGGGGTCGCGTGCTGAATCGTAATCACTATGACTCGCGGCAGGCGTCCGGCGGTCCAGTCTTGATACAGCTTATAGGCCATCTGGCCCGCTTCATCCTTCGCATTCTTCGGCGGCTCGGTGCGAAACGAAAGTATTCCCGGCAGCCCGCGATGGAAATGATCTTGCAGTACGATAACGGGATAGTGTGCATCGGAGTGCTCTTCCCATCCGTCAGGCACCAATATCACCGCGCCGATGTAGGTTGGCCTTCCCCAGAATTTGGTCAGCAGATCGCTTTGTATGCGAATGTGCTTCACCCATTTGTTATCCACGATTTCGTGCTGATCATTCGACGAGTCCCACCCCAGGATTGAGTCAACTACTTTAGCTTCATCATCGATAGGGGGAATTTTTTCCGTCAGCGAAATGCGGACCGTCTGTGGGGTTTTCGGGTCCAGATGCATCTTCACAGGTTTGCTGTAAAGATTGCCTGGCTTGACCGGCCAGTGCTGGCCTTCGCCCTTGTCCGGAGGCAGCTTCACCGTGTGGCCATTTCCGAGATGAAAAGTTTCGTAGATGTTGAGGACTGCCTGTACCCAGTAGTCACCCGCGGGCACGTCATTGAGGCTCTCTGCCGGATAACCCAGCGTGGAGCCGTCTATCACCGCCGGTGTCGCCGGTGCGAGTGCGTCGACATCAGTACCAAAGACCTGCTGCGAGTGCTGCACGATGAAGTTCACCTGAAAACGCGGCTCTTTGTCATTATTGTCAGAAATGAGCAGCAAGATGTGGCCGTCGAGTGAAGAGGCGGAGACTTCTTTTGGGAATGAGATGTCAAATCGTTGTCCCACCGGCTTCGTGGTTTTCTTTTCTGCGGCCGAGACGGGAGCCACCAACGCAAGGATCAGGGTGACGGTAGCGAATAATTTCATTTCCATGAGTCCTCGCGGACGCAGATATATAGCAGTGCCCGGCGGAACGGGTCAAGGAAAGACAACATGCAGCCGAAAGGTTTGCTCCGGGAACAAGGGTCCGCTATATTTTCATAATGTTCGAAAACTTCACCGCCACCGATCGCCGGACGAAGAAACAGGTGCACTGCACTTATCAGGCCCAGATCATAGCGATTTCTACGCGGCACGCCGATGCCATCGACTATAAATTTTTGGTGGGGGGGCATAGGGTTTGGGTGGTTCTGCCCCGTGTTGCCTGGACGGAATACAAGAACCGAACGGGCAAGACGATTACCGATTCGTTGGCCGTGGAGATCGCAGGGCATTACCTGAAGACGGCGTTGGAATCAGGCGAAGGCCTCGGGCGGGAGATGTACACGCTCACGGTGGAGGAAACACTTGCCCATCTGGACGCCGCCGTAAAAGAGATGGAAGCTCAACCGGCATAGGCCATAGCCGTGATTTCCGCACGTTCCGCGCTCAAGTGCTCACACTGAGATCTGTACCGACTATCAGATTACAACCGCTTCTTTGTACTCCCCAAAGAGTCGCCGCATAGCGTCAGAAATCTCGCCCACGGTGGCATAGGCTTCGACAGCAGCAACGATTCGGGGCATTAGATTTGCGCCGGATCGCGCGGCTTCTTCCACCCCCTCCAGCGCGGTTTGCCACGCCCCCGGGTCTCTCCTTGACCTCACAGCGCGGACTCGTTCGACCTGTCTGGCTTCCAAGGCTGCATCGATGCGCTGAATCGGGATGGGTTTTTCTTCTTCGACTTCAAACCTGTTCATGCCTACAACAATCGCCTCGTGGTTATCCACCTGCTGCTGGTATTCATAGGCGGCGTTTTGGATTTCCTGCTGCACGTATCCGCGCTCGATGGCCTTCAGCATTCCTCCCAGCACCTCGATTTTGCCCAGGTATTCGGCTGCGCGCTTTTCGATTTCGTTGGTTAGAGTTTCGACGTAGTACGAGCCAGCGAGGGGGTCGATGGTCTGCGGTACACCAGACTCATAGGCGATGACCTGTTGTGTACGCAGGGCAATTCGCGCCGCCTGCTCGGTAGGCAAGGCCAGAGCTTCATCAAACGAATTAGTGTGCAGCGACTGAGTTCCGCCGAGAACTGCGGCCATGGCCTGGATCGCGGTGCGCACGATGTTGTTCTCCGGTTGCTGGGCGGTCAGAGTCGATCCGGCGGTCTGCGCGTGAAAACGCAACATCCACGACCGGGGATTCTTCGCTTTAAAATGTTCGCGCATGATGCGCGCCCACATGCGGCGCGCCGCGCGGAACTTTGCGACTTCTTCCAGAAAATTACTATGCGCATTGAAGAAGAACGAAACTCGCGGAGCGAACTTGTCCACGTCGAGGCCAGCTTTGATTGCGGCCTCAACATAAGCCATCCCATTCCCGAGGGTGAACGCGACTTCCTGCACCGCGGTCGATCCAGCCTCGCGCATGTGGTAACCGGAAATCGAAATCGTGTTCCAGTCGGGAACATTCTGGTTCGCCCAGGCGAACATGTCGGTGATGACGCGCATGGCCTGCTGCGGAGGATAAATGTAGGTTCCGCGAGCGATGTATTCCTTGAGCACATCATTCTGGACTGTGCCAGACAATTTGTGAATGTCCGCACCTCGACGTCTCGCCACGGCCACGTACAACGCCAGCAGGATTGAGGCAGTCGCGTTGATTGTCATGGAAGTCGAAATCCTGGTCAGATCGATACCATCGAAGAGGCGCTCCATATCTTCGATGGAATCGATGGCTACACCGACCTTGCCGACTTCGCCATCTGCCAGGGGATGATCGGAATCGAGCCCGATTTGCGTGGGCAGGTCGAACGCGACCGAAAGCCCCGTAGTCCCGTTAGCGAGCAGATATCGATATCGCTTGTTGGATTCTTCCGCATCGCCCATGCCTGCATACTGACGCATCGTCCACAAGCGTCCGCGGTACATTGTGGGCTGCACACCGCGAGTGAAAGGATACTCCCCCGGGTAGCCAACTTCGGTTTCGTAGTCGGAGCCTTTGAGGTCGGCCGGCGTGTAGAGGGCCTTTACCGGAATGTGCGAGGAAGTCTCGATCTCCCTGTGAGGTGCGGGAGGGGCCTTCACTTCTTGACTCATGGGTTCACCGGGCGGAAATCGCCTATTCGTGAGCAAAACGCAATGACTGTCTCAGGATCGGAAGCGCTTTTTTCGTACTCTCCAGAACGAGCTTACTCCGAACCAGGCAAAGGTCACGGCACAACAGACCGTAACGGCGACGCTCCCAACTCCCACCTGACCGGCATGATATTTGCCGTACTCCCTGAAACTGGCGCCGGTGAAGCTAAGCGCCATCATGAGGAAAATGACTCCGGTCAGCTCCAACCATAACTGGTGCAGCACGTTGCCGAAGGACCTTGCTGTGGCACGGGCAGCTCCCTTCGCCGCAGTGAACGTGCGACTGCGCCCGACCTGCTGTCCGGCTACTCTGGCCACGATGCCGACTTTGCGCCAGGTTGAGATTTTGCTCACGAACTCGATTTTAACAGTGTGCAGAGCTACAATGGGCGACACTTTGCACGACCCGGGCTCCGTCCGGCCGGGGGAATTCAAACACGCGGACGTCGAGCGAAGGCGATTGTCGTTGTACCAAACCGTTGTGCCGCGTGGGGCATCTAATCAGGAGAAAGGCACTTCCCGCGGCGCGAAGCGGCGCGGAAGTAACAGGAGTCGACATCGCTACCAACCTTCTTCAAGCGGCAAGCAAGCGTGCAGCCGCCGAGAACCTGAGAGTTCGGTTCGAGGAAGGTGATGCGGAACATCTTCCTTTTCCGGATCAAGCCTTCGATGTGGTGCTGACAATGTATGGCGCGATGTTCGCTCCCCGCCCGGAGATGGTGGCGGCGGAACTGATTCGGGTCTGCCGGCCGGGAGGAGTCATCGCCATGGCGAACTGGACGCCGGAGGGCTTCGTCGGAAAAAACTTTGCGGTGATGGCCAGGATGGTGCCGCCTCCTCCCATCCCGCCGCCGATCCTTTGGGGAGATGAAACGGTTGTGCGTCAACGGCTAGGACCGGGTACTAAGCAGATCAGCTGTGTAAGGCAGCATGCGATCTTTTCGTACCCATTTCCGCCAAAAGACGTAGTCGCATTTTTCCGGCAATATTTTGGACCGACACAGATGGCCTTTTCCCGGCTCGATCAAGCCGGACAGGCCGCTTTAGCCGCGCAACTCGAAGCCCTTTACCACGAACATAATCTTTCCCCGAACGGCGGAACGGAAGTTCGCGGCGAATACCTTGAGGTGCGCGCGATTCGCGCCTAGCACGCGAACGTGGTAATTTGGCTTTGTAGGGGGACTCAGTGGATCCACAACTCAAGCAACTGATGAAGGAGCTTGGCGACGCAATCAACGAATCTTTATCCGACTCTGAGCAGATTTCTGAAGTCGTGTCCCGCATAAAAGAGGGAGGGTACGATATTTTCCTCGTGCTGGAAGCGACCATCGGGGTGAGCAAGCAAGGGGAGAAGTCGCAAGACAAGACTTCACTGGTCTCCACCATGTCGACGAATCCTGAATTCAAGATGAATGATCAGGACATGAAGTTTTTGAAGTCGCTGCGCATCAAGATTGAAGAAGACAAGCACGACAAAGACAAGTAGCTGTCAGGCTCAGCTCAGAACCTGATCGAGCAGTTGCCCTACCGCACGATTGGCTTCGATGATCGAAGAACGATGATCGGCCACTCCCGACAAATCTGTATTGGCGAATGCAATTCGGCCAAACGGCGCCGCGCGCACCACATCGCCGGGCGCCGGCTTGGCGTCCGTCCCGAAGAAGAATCCCGGAGGCGGGGTCAGATACGCGTGTCCCCAGCGGTTCAAAATGATGCCAGCGATGTCCTTCCTGGCATCGAATCCGGAGCGCGAAAACATCTCCGTGAACTGCTGCCGAATCTGGCGCTCGTAGTCGCGGAATGGAACAGACAATAACTGCGCGCGTCCCATGTGACCCTGCTGCTCCGTGGGTTTGCCGGGATAAGCAAATAAGATTTTGATTGTCAGCACGACAGGCGAGTCTGGGCCTATGGTCGGCGAGTCTGGGCCGCACAATGCCAGCTTGCGCACTTGCGTGTACTCGCCCAAGCCGCCATACCAGCGACATCCTGAAATGCCCATCTTGTAAAGAAAGCGCCAGTTGCGTACGGCAACGTTAGCCATCAAACAAGGAGCGCGGTAAAACTGTGCGTAGGCTCCCACCAAATCGGAGGGAAGGTCACGCACAATGTGCTTCGTGGTCCAGCTCCCTCCCGCCATGACAACGGACCGAGCTCTCAGGCGATAGGTTTTTCCGCCGCGCGTATAGGCAATCGCGACCAAATCTGACTTGACCGGATCGCCTTCATGCTTCACCCACACTGCCGTCGAATCCAGGCGAATGCGCGCGGGCGCACCGGCCGGGTCGAGAGCGGCAAAGTTCACCGGTTTTCGGCACACATCCTCCAGCGAGTGATCCCCTGCAATCGCTTCCGGAATCAGAGTCTTGGCGATTAGCCGTGCGCTTCCACCATTGCCACCGGGAAACATCTGCTGCCCGGTTTCATCGCTGATGTCGAGAGGGTGCAGCATATCGGCAGCATAAGCCGTATACCCGGAAAGCGCATCGGGACCAAGGCCATACCCACCGCCCTCACCCGGACACAAAAATTCGCGAATCGTCTCCCGGCTGATGCCGCCGCGCTCCATCATGTAGTCCTCGAGGGTGATTGAGTCGAGCCGGCGCGAGATGGCATCCCCGGGATAGCGCGGTACCGGTCGATCCGAATCGCCAGAGGCGTCATATTTCGTAAGTTCCTCGCGAGCCTTCGCCGAAATCGGCGCTTGCTCCCATACTTTTTGGCCGAAGACCCAAGTGCCTTGGGCTTTGCCGAATTTTGTGCCGAAATAAGTTCCGTTTGGCGCGGATCCCAGGTACGGCGTCGTACTCAACTTCATCTCGGGATCAGGGCCGCCCCATCTTTGATAGTCGAGTCTCGGCGTTTTCAGACCGATGGAATCGTAGAACCGTCGAATGAAACTGTAGGGATAAGGCACGGGAAAGAAAGCGGACCCCTGATGCGCAATCAACCGGTGACCATCGACCATGAATTCATTCCGTTTCGCTTCGCCGCCGAAGATGGGATGATTGTCGATGACCAGACATTGTTTTTCTTTACCGGCCAACTGCTGAAAGATGAGGGCCGCCGCCAGTCCGCTGATTCCGCCACCCACGACAACACAATCGTAAATCTCACCAGTGTCCACAATGTCGGCTGGAAGACTTTCGAACTCCTGGTTGCGAATCCGATGTCCCGCCTCAAGAACCGCCATCGTGTTCCCGTTGGACTTCGCGTAGTCGCCGACGCCTCCATAGCCACTCCAATCATCGGTTGATTGATTCCCACTCTGCTGGGCGAGCAACTGCGCAGGGGAGGCCGCGCTCAGCAACAATCCTCCAGAGGCCAGCAACGTGGAGTTTAGAAAGTCCCTGCGAGTGATCTCGCGGTCGAGATTGAGTGCGCAGTCGGAGGTCGAATTCTGATTATGGATCAAACGCCCACATTTGTTTTTCAAACCGACTCCCATCAGAGAAGAAGATACGCGCGGCATTATAGCCGCGCTACCGGCGTGAAGAGCAACCTTCAGCCGCTGTGCTAACATCTACTGTTTTCTTTTCCACTACCCACGGATGGCAGGGGGAAAAGAACGGCATCTGAGCGTCAGTATGAAAGACACTCTTGGAGTTTTGTTAGCAGGAGGTGCCGGCGAGCGACTTTATCCCCTCACTCGGGATCGCGCCAAGCCCGCAGTGACCTTCGGGGGCATATATCGGATCATCGATATCACTCTTTCCAACTGCCTCAACTCCGATCTCCGGCGCGTCTACATCCTCACTCAATACAAGGCGCTCTCGCTCAACCGCCATATCCGGGAGGGCTGGAACATACTCGGGCGCGAGGTCGGGGAGTTCGTTGAAGTCCTCCCGCCCATGAAGCGGGTCAGCGACCAGTGGTATCAGGGCACCGCCGACGCCGTTTATCAGAACATCTACTCTATCGGTTCGGAGCAACCGAAGCACGTAATGATTCTTTCCGGAGATCACATCTACAAGATGGATTACGGAAAGATGATGCACCAGCACCAGGACGCGGGCGCCGACATCACGCTGGCCACCATCCAGGTCGATCCTAAAGAGACATATCACTTTGGTATCGTCGATGTAGATAAGGATGGGAGGATTAACGGATTCGAGGAAAAGCCACGTGTCACAAAACTGCGCTCTCCTCTAAACCCTGATAAGGTCGCCGCCTCGATGGGGGTGTACATTTTCAATGCTGATGTCCTGATTCCAGTCCTGCTAAAAGATGCTGAAGACCCGCAGTCCAGCCACGATTTTGGCAAAGACATTCTGCCCAAGCTGGTCGACGACTATCGCGTCTACGCCTACGACTTCGTCGACGAGAATAAGAAAGAGGCGCTCTACTGGCGTGACGTGGGAACGCTCGAAGCCTACTATGAAGCCAATATGGATGTGGTTTCGGTCTCGCCCATCTTCAATTTGTACGATGAGCACTGGCCGATTCGCACGCACCAGCGGCAGTATCCGCCGGCAAAGTTTGTTTTTGCGGAATCAGGACGCACCGGCACTGCGCTCGACTCAATCGTCTCCGCGGGGTGCATAGTCTCCGGCGGCCTGGTGAAGCAGTCCGTGCTTTCTCCTGATGTGCGCGTCAACTCCTACTCGGAAGTAGAAGACAGTATCCTGTTTTCGCACGTGAGCGTGGGCCGCCATTGTCACGTCCGTCGAGCCATTCTCGATCGCGACGTGCATATCCCGGAAGGCACCACCATCGGCTTCGATGCCGAGGCGGATCGCCAGCGCTATTTCGTTACCGAAAGCGGGATTACGATTGTGACGCGAGATTATTCGCTCTTCGAAAACCCGGTGACAGCGGATTATTTCATACCGGAGTGAGGGAGTTCATCTCCCCAGATCGACCGCCGTTCTGAATCCCAATCCGCGCGTTTTTGGAACTCTGGTACCAGCAGCACTTGGGAATCTCGCCGCCAGAAAACAAATGACAGGGCTCGCAGCAGTTACCGCCTGCCGGGCATTCCCCGCTGCTTGAGCACGGGTAAACTCGCTACATCATATCGCCGGGTGTAGAGTCCTGGAGGGCGAAAGGCACGGTCGGCAGGATATGCCTGCGCGTGCGGGTCAATTTCGCCCGGATTTCCAGAACCACCGGCCGCAGCCATCCGACCGACGATCGGAAGTGGAAAATACGCTTTCCAACCTGCGCGGCCCGGAAGTCATCCGATTAAGAAGGAGACTCTATGCCTAAAGCCGCAGCAGGAAAAGCAAAGACGAATAGCGCATTCATGAAACCCATGCAGCCCTCAGCCGAACTCGCCAAGGTGGTCGGTTCAGAGCCGCTTCCCCGAAGCGAGGTCACGAAAAAAGTCTGGGCGCATATCAAGAAAAACAAGCTGCAAAACCCCGAAAATAAGCGCGAAATTATCGCTGACGACAAGTTGCAGCCCGTATTTGGCGGTAAGAAGCTGGACATGTTCCAGATGACCAAGGCCATCAATAAACATTTAAGCTGACCGTTGTCGACCGGGATACAATCTGCGCCTGACGGATGGTCAATGATTGATAACTTCAATCATTGACCCCGGGCAAATTGGCATTCGACGAGACGGTCACTGGAAATACACTGCTCTGCTCGAGCGAGTGATTCAGGGCGGGCAGACCATCGTTCAGCAGCTTCGCGTAATCCGCGTCCACTCCCGCCATTTCTTTTTCGAAGCCCTGCAGCAAATCCAGTTGTGTATCGGTGGGAGCGAAATCCGCGCCCCCGGCGACATCCCCGCCTCCCGTGCCCACCTCCGCATTCAGCCACATCAGGTTCAGGTAGACCTTATAGGGCTCGACGAAGTACTTATCGTCGCTGTTCAGAAGCGCCGAAGAAACCAGCCGGTTTTCAACGCCGAGCAGTTTCTCGTCGAACTCTTCCGCGGTCTTCAACAGGTCGGCCTTTCGTTTTAGTTCCGCTTCGCTTGCAGGTTGAGATAACGCAGGCGCGGGTGCAGGCCCTTCGTAATCGTCATCATCGTCAGCGTCAGGCTTTTCCTCTTCTTTCTTCTTCGCAGGAGCCAGCATCGCCTTGATGATTTCGAGTTGCTTGCGCATCCATTCCATCTGGTTCACTTGGTCGGATACATGTTCGATGTCCCCCCGGATGCGCAGCAGCGTCTTCACACTCTCAGCAATGTCCGCTTCGGAGGCGGGGCCGCGCGGATCGCGCAGGATGCTGAGCGGCTGCGTATACGCGTTATCCCCGATTTTAAGCCGCACCGTGTACTTGCCGGGCGCGACAATCGGGCCCACCTCAGCCGGCTTGGATCCCCAGTGCGTAATCGGGCGCGAATCGGAATCGCGGAACCGCGGTTCGTCCCAGATGTGCGAATTCTCCGGCGCAACGGTTCGTAGAGCGATCACTCTCGGAGATTCGTAACGCAGATCCCAAGTTGTTCGATTCATACCGGCGCGGGCCTTAGTTTCCAGTTTTCGGATCACCTTTCCCTCTGCGTCGAGAATCTCAAGTTGCGCTGGGTCTTTGGGCGCGGTCTTTACGTCGAAAGTAAGCATGGCTTGCCCGCCGCGAGTGAACCGGTAATTCTGGCGTGGTTCGAACAAAGTCACTGCCGCGTCGGAATGATTCTTCGCCATCTGCTCCAGCGGGCTGATGTCGTCGAGAATGTAGAGGCCTCGTCCGTACGTCGACACCACGAGATCGTGAAAGTCTTTCTGCACCACCGCCCAGGTCACAGGTGCGTGGGGTAAGCCTGAATCGAGAGCGGTCCAGTGGCCGCCGTCGTCCAGCGAGTAGTACAAACCATTTCCGGTCCCTGCAAACAACAGGCCAGCGCAGTTGGGATCCTCGGCAACGGTGCGTACATACGACAGCGGATGTTTGGGCAAGTTGCCGCTGATCAGCTTCCAGCTTTTGCCCAGGTCCGAGGTTTTGTAGATGAAGGGATCGCGATTATCGGCTAGGTGAAAATCAACGCTGATGTACGCGGAACGGGCGTCGAAGGTCGAAGGCGCAATGCTGGTGATGGTGCCCAGCGGCGGGAGCCGGGGAATATTCTTGGTCACGTTGCTCCAGTGCTCGCCGTCTTCCGTGTGCCAGACTTGCCCGTCGTTGGTGCCGGCCCAGATGAGTCCTTTCTGAATTTTTGAAGGAGCGATTGCGAAGACAACTTCTCCGTAGAACTGGCCTAGGTTGTCGCCAACGATGCCCCCCGAAGGGACGATGTGCGCGGGATCTTGAGTTGAGAGATCGGGACTGATCACCGACCATGACTGCCCGCCGTTGGTGGTCTTGAAGATCACCTGGCAACCGTAATAGATCGTGTTGTGATCAAAAGGATCGATGGCCAACGGCGCGGTCCAGTGGCAGCGATATTTGATCTCACTGGGCGGTGAATCAAGAGTGTGCATCCACGGACTCACCGAACGTGCATGCTTGTGTCGCGCGTCCCATCGGGTAACCTTATTTCCGTAACACGTGGCCCACACCACGTTGGGATCCGTCAGGTCGGGAATGGTGAAACCCGATTCGCAACCGCCCATCCCGTGATCCCACCCGGTTTCGCGCGAGTCGATGGGAACGCTTGGTCCGCGCATGTTTCCATCGTCCTGCATATTGCTGTAGAAGTAGTAGGGAATTTGATTGTCCACATCCACGTGATACATCTGCCCGATCGGCAGAGTCACCCGGTGAAACCCGCGCCCGTGCACCGTCGTGATGTTCATGCCCCCATCATCGGTAATCACGAAGCGATCCGCGTTCTGAGGATCGATCCAGATGTCGTGCGTGTCGCCGCCCCAGGGAACGTCTTTGAAGTTCTCACCGCCGTCCAGCGATTGGTGAAACGAACTGTTCGCGACCAGCACCTCATTATCACTCGACGGTGAAACCGCCAGGCGAATGTAGTACCCCGCACGTCCGATCAAGGCTCTCTGGTAATTGACCGCCTTCCAATGCTCGCCGCCGTCGTCGGAACGCCAGAGGGAACCCTGATCCTTGGTCTGAATCAGTGCGAAAACCCGGTTGGAATTGGTGGGAGCAACCGCAATGTCTATCTTTCCCAAGGGCGCATGCGGCAGTCCATGCTCTTCAATGCGAGTCCACTTGGTCCCACCATCATGGGAGACATAGATTCCGCTTCCGGGTCCGCCGCTGAATTCACCCCAGGTATGCATCTCCACTTGCCACATGCCGGCGAATAAAGTGTGCGGATTCCGCGGATCCATTGCCAGTCCGGAGCAGCCGACATTGTCCCCGGCAAAGAGCACGCGATCCCAATGCTGTCCGCCATCCATGGTGCGATACACGCCCTTGTCCTGTTGTGGACCAGTGGTTCTGCCCAGAACGCACGCAAACACAATATTGGCGTTCGATGGATCAATGACGATGCGCCCAATGCGGCCGCTCTCCGGCAATCCCATGTTCGTCCACGTCTTGCCTGCATCGGTGGACTTGTAGATCCCGTTGCCCATTACGTCGCTGTCGCGAATGACCCAAGCCTCGCCGGTTCCAGCCCAAACGGTGCTCGGATCAGACGGCGCTGCGGCGAGAGAGCCGATGGCTGCGGCGGGCTGCCTGTCAAAGATTGGCGTCCAGCGATTGCCGCCGTCAGTGGATTTCCACACGCCTCCGGAGGCCGCTCCTGCGTAATAGGTACTTGGATCTCCCGGCACTCCGGCTACGGCCGCTACGCGATTTCCTATCTTCGGGCCGACAAACCGAAATCGAAAGGTACTTTCTTCGCCTGAATCGGATTGTCCACACGCAAGAACCACACTGCCGACCATACAAGTCAGTACCGCGAACAGCGTGAGCCTTCGCATCACCATGGTTGAGACCTCCGCAGGAAAACAGCGTGACATCTTACATGTCTTACGCCGAACAACCAAAGTTTAACCGCGAAGCGTTGCTGGGAATCGCGGAATCCGCTGCAGGCCCAATGGCATCCTTAGTGGGAGAAAGAGGCAATCATGGCACGAGTATTCATCACCGGGTCTTCGGACGGCCTTGGAAAGATGGCCGCACAGTTTCTAATCAAAGCAGGACATAGAGTCGTGTTGCACGCGAGGAGTGAAAAGCGTGCGCAGGAGGCGAAGGGAGCTGTACCGCGCGCAGAACACGTTGTGGTTGGCGATCTTTCCAGCATTGCGCAGACAAGCCGGGTTGCGGATGAAGTCAATTCCCAGGGCTCATTCGATGCGGTGATCCACAACGCCGGCGTCGGCTACCAAGAGCCGAGACGCATCGAAACCGAAGACGGTCTTCCCCACGTTTTTGCGGTGAACACGCTCGCCCCCTACATCTTGACTGCTCTCATCCAACGCCCGAAGCGTCTTGTGTACATGAGCTCCGGCCTACACCAGAGTGGCGATGCCAGTCTGAACGATCTCGCGTGGAAAGAACGGCCCTGGCGCGGACAGCAGGCTTACTCCGACACCAAGCTGCACGATGTGATTCTTGCTTTCGCCGTCGCCAGGCTGTGGACGAACGTGCTCTCCAACGCCCTCGAGCCGGGGTGGGTGGCCACAAAGATGGGCGGCCCGGGAGCTCCCGATGATCTGGAGCAAGGCTACCGCACGCAAACATGGCTGGCCACTAGCGATGACGCGGCTGCCACAGTCACGGGAGAATATTTCTACCACACGCGGCCACGCAAACCGCATCCCGCCACGCGCGACGAGAGGTGTCAAGACAAGCTTCTGGACGCTTGCGAGAAATTCTCCGGAATCAGCCTCCCACGAAAATGACGATTCGAGTACGGGCAATAAAAAAGGGCACCCACTCACGTGAGTGCCTCCTCGTTGCTCAACTGATCTTAACGCGGTTTGCCGTCTTGATTCCTCTGATCCTGCCGCGAGCGTGCATCTTGTCGCGGTTGCTGCTGAGGCCGTTCCTGTGGAGCAGGCCTCGCCTCGGGTTGACGCGCTTGCGGCCGCTCCTGCGGCGCCGGTCTGGGTTCCGGCTGACGCGACGGTGGGCGATCCATTGCCGGAGGAGCCGAACGAGGCGCCGGCTCGGTCCTAGGTTGCTCCGAAGGACGTTCGTTGCGCGCTGGCGGTCCAGGCCGATTTGGTTGCGGTGGACTTACGTCTGGACGTCCGACATCCGTTCGTCCCTGCGCGGGCATTGGTTCGTTCGCTCGCGGTTGATTTGGATCGGGCCGGTTCGCCGGTTGCGCCGAAGGCGGGCGATCATTGCGTTCCGCTGGAGGACTGGGCCGCGCAGACTCCGGACGGTTGTTCGGGGCCGACGGTTCGGGACGATTTGGTTGTGCCGAAGGCGGCCGGTCGTTCCGGGAGGGCGGAGTGTTCGGCTCCGGCCGATTGTTGGGTTCCGCACGATTATTCGGCGACGGCTGATTTGGCTGAGGCCGGTTCGGCTGCGCGGATGGCGGCCGGTCATTGCGTGCCGGCGGAGTGTTCGGCTCCGGTCGGTTGGGTTCCGCACGGTCATTCGGTGCTGGTTGATTCGGCTGCGGCCGATTCGGTTGTGCTGACGGGGGCCGGTCATTGCGCGCTGGAGGAGCGTTCGGCTCCGGTCGGTTGTTGGGTGCCGGCTGGTTTGGTTGGGGCCGAGTATTCGGAGGATTGAATCCCGGGCGTTCGTTTCTGGCCGGCGGCTGATTTGGTTGTGTGCCCGGACGATTGTTATTTGCCCCCGGCTGATTTGCCGGATTGGGCTGCGACGGATTGCCTCCAGGACGCGCGTTTCCACCCGTATTTCCGGGCTGCCCGCCCCGATTCGCTGCCGGCGTGGGCTGCGCAGGTTTAGCTGGCGGAGCCATCCTCACTTGCTGCTGAGGAGCTCCCGAGGGACGCATCTTCGCCAGTTCCCGTCTCGGAACCGGTACTCCGGGGTGTTGCGCCAGAACCTGCTGCCGCGCCGCAAATGACGGCGGAGGCGGTGGAGGCGCGTTCTTGGCAATCACTCCACGGCTGGCCACTGCCTGTGGAGGGGTCGCAACGCGCCCTGCTGTGTTCGCACGTGCGCCTAAAACCGAAGCCTGTGCGGGAGGTACAGCAGCTCTTGCAGTTACGGGCATGGCTCTTAGTTGCTGCTCGTTGACCCGGACCGCACTTCGCGCAACGGGTTGCGCGCTGGCGAATGACCGCTGCGGCACTGCCGTTACCGCGCCACTCACATTTCGGTTCACGTATCTGACATTGTTGATGTTCGTGTTGTTGTTGACAATGGTCGTGTTGTAAACGTTCGTGATTGTCGTCTGATTGACCGTAGTATTCGTGACGTTGACTCGATTTACGTATGCGGGACTCACGCGGTAGGCAGGAACGTATACCTCGCGCGGACCGAGCGGGAACCACCCAACCGTACCCCCCGCAGCCATGCCGCCTCCAACAAACACGACGAGAGCGGGTGCATACACCGGACGTACTTCCCGCGGCCCGGGAATCCAACCCCACCTTCCCGTCACATAGGCCCAACGCCCGTAGTGAAAGGGAGCGTATCCCCACGGATTGTCATCCACCCACGTCCAGCCCCAGGGATCAATCCAAGCCCAGTGCCCTGTGTGATATGGCGCCCAGCCAGACTCTACGCGCGGGAACCAAGCGTAGCCATAATCGGGTGTGGGGCGCCAATCGCCATATTCATCGAGATCCTGGTATCCCACGACACGGCGGTCGCAGTAACGCGACGAGGGTGAGTCCTGATAGCGCCGCTCGCGGCGATCGGCCCATTCATCAAAATCGTCGGGACGACCGAGTTCGTCAACTTCTGCATTCAGCGCGTTCGTTCCGCTGAAGGTGAAACGCTGCCCCGCGTGCATGGTGTAACTCTGACCGTTTCCCGTGGATTCTCCTTCGCCTTCACGAACGGTCACTACCGTGTAGTTTCCATCTTCCGAAGCGTCGACGCGATATCGTCCGGGACGTGCCACACTGAACGCCTGATTCGCCGTGTCAATTTCAAAGACGTTGTCGCGATCAAGGTCCCACACGCGCACATTCAGGCTGCCCGAACTAAGTTGGATCTGAATGGTGCGATCGTCGAGATTCAGAAAAGATATGCCGGTATTCGAAGCGAGATTTATGGTCGCCGATCCCAATTGAATTTCTGCACGAGAATCGCGGTCTGCCCACAGTTTGTCGCCGGTGGTCATCGGGCGGTTTGGAACCGCCTGGACCCACTCGTTTTCTCCTGCCGGTTGGAAGGATACTGAGCCTTCCATGTAGCCCATGCGCGCCACTCGTCCGGGAGGATCGTCGTCGTCCTGCGCTGCTGCCACATCGGGTACAACGGCTGCTAACATGAGCACGGCACAAATTGCTGCAAAAGCACGGACCATGTGATTCCAAGATGACAACCTCGCCGCCATGTTCTTACTCATGACCTTGAACCTTTCTGGACGCAGCGTACGCGCCCGAGCACGCCAGTACCTATAAAAACCCGCAACTGGCAAGAAGTTGCTAGGCTCGATGCCCCCAATCGGACCTTGCCACCGGAAGAAATAGATGCTGTGGCAAATATATTCCGGCGTCAGGTGATTCGCGTAGATGGACATAGGTTACGGTGGGTAACGGAAGTCACGACCAGCAAGTCATCGTGGCTGTTGCGGCCGTTTTGCGCCTGCGAACGGTAACGGCTAGTCAAAACAGGAGAAGGTCGATCCTTACGCCTTGGCTGCACTGGCCAATTTTCTTCCGGCGGCGGCTAACTCCGGCAGTGGGGGCACGGATTCAGATACGGTTATTTTGTTCTCCGGCAGCGCTCCTCCATTCTTGAATGACTCCACCAACATTTCCATTGCCAGATCGGTGTTCGGTCGAATAAAGATGGTTGCCGCCAGCATTCCATTCTTGACCCAGGCCTGACCCGTCTTCGGCATGCCGTCGCACCCGGTAATTGGAATCCGCATCCACTTTGCGCGATCGCCTTCGCCAAGCTCGTTGAAAGCCTTGCGCGCACCGATTGCCATGCTGTCGTCCTGAGCTCCGACTAAATCAATGCGACTTTCGAGGGAGGTCCGCAACCTCAGCCATGAACTGACGGTTCGATATGCGCTCACTTCGGTCCAACTCGCGCGCATCGACTTGATTTGGATGTTCGCGGGTTTCACTTTCATCATGCCTGCCGTGCGTTCCTTTGCTGCCGAACTGTTCGCGGGGCCCTCGATATACAGCACGGTACCCCCATTGGGCAGCATCGCCGCAAATTGCTGTCCCTGAATCTTCCCGATTTCCTGATGATCCGAGCTTATGGCAAAAACGGGCACCTTGTACGTACGTCGCAGCTCATGAACGTAGTCAACATCGTGATTGAGCACGACCCAGCCGATTCCCGCCGCGGCTGCCGCGCGTGCCACCTGGGGGAAGGCTGTACCTCCGGCAGGTTCGAACATGATTGCATCCGGTCGCACCACCGACGAATCCTGCACGAAGTGCAGCAACTGCTGGCTTTGCGCCAGCGCATCGTTGTCCGCGTGAATGACCTTTACGTCTACGCCCAGCCGCCGCGCAGCTTTCTCCGCCGCTGCCGCCTGTTCCTGCTGATAATCGTTGTCATTGTTAGTCAGCGAAACCACAAAAGTGAGACGTTTCATGAGAATTCCTTATTTGCGGATCATAGGCCGATTTATCCCAGTAACCAACGTAACCGGAGTAACTAGCAGAGATGGCTCTTCTGAGCAGCCAGGATTCCGCCCTGAACGAATGTTCTTTTATTTCGAAAGCTGGGGAAAGACAGCAACTCAAACGCCGCCCGCGGCGGCTTTGGCTTCCTGCACAAAGGATTTCAACGTTACATCGAGCAACTCGCGGCTAGCGTCCGGAAGATCCACAAACCGGAATGGTTGCAGCCACCCTTGCGTGGCCCACATTGGAAAAAGCAGTTGTGCTTTGCTGCGAATGGTCTTCTCACGGAGGTGGAAGATCAATTCCACTTCCAGCTTTTCGTCTAACGGCTTTTCCAGATGAATGACGCCGCCCGTGGTGGACAGCTGATGAAATGCCCCGCGCACGCATCGCTTGTTGGGAAGCCGCAGCAGTACGAGCACGGATCCACGCAGCTTCACGCGAAACGGACGTTGCACGATGCTGCCTTCCTGCGTCGGTCCAGCGCAAACCTGTGGTTCTAGCTGCTCGGACATATGCGAGCCCAGTATCGCAGGCCATCTGCGGCAGCAGAAGTTACGAAAGAACAACAAAGGCTGATGGTTCTTGGATTTCGATAAGGCGGAGTTTATTTACGACCGAGCGGAGCCTCGGTGCCGGAAGAAAAAAGATTATAGGGCCAGACTTTCTTTTGTGCGGGCGCACTCGCGGCTGCGGCATTCGCCTTTCCCAGAGTTGCGGGCGCGGGGGCACCCGGTTGAGCTAAAGGATCGTTCTTGGCTGCCAGTGTCCAATCTTCGGGCGGGTTCGCGATCCCCCACACATTTCCGTGGGTGTACAGTGACGCGCCCACCAGGAAGTATTTTCCGTCGCTACCCATGGGCACACAGTTCGCCACATGCGCGGTCACACTCCCGCCACCTGGTAAATTGCTGATCATGATGGGCGTTCCGGGCTGCAATTCCTCGGAACTGCGAAAACCACATCCCTGTGCACTGACCACCAGCAACAGGCAGCGATCTCCGAATGGCCTCTGCCGATCAAGGCTGATTACGCTGACCGGAATCTCCACTCGCAGTCGAGTACTGCGTCGGGCTGTCCTTGCCGTGAGGATTTCCATGGGAATACCGGCGCAGTGTGCGAAGCACTGCACCTGACATATTCTTGCAGATTCCGCTCAGATCGCCCGATGACGAAAGTAATTCGGAAACAAACGATCGAGAGTTGCTTCCGCGACGCATGAGCATGGGCGTGTGCGACTGAGTTGCAAGGTTTGCTTCAGGGGACTCGCTTGCACGTTGATCTCGGCGCAGAATCTTTCGCGTTCCGTTTCGCCTGCTGAATTCCCGCCTGAATTCCTTTCGCGACCACCATTGCGTAACCAGTCCGATCCATCGCCTGCATGGTGGCTGCGGCAATGCCGCCCGGCGTCGCTGCCTCGCGTAAGAGTTCCTCCAGCCCCAGGCCGCTCTCGCGCCAGTAGGCAATCCCATCTGCGAGCGCATGCGCTGCGGCGGTCAGGGCAGTCTTGCGATCGAGTCCCGCGCGTTGTGCCTGCGATGCGAGTGTCGCCAAGGCATGATATCCATGGCTTGAGGAATAGGTGGCCGTAAAAGCATCGAATTGCCGCTCGGGAATCTCGATCACCTGCCCGACGATGCTAAAAAACTCTCGCACCTGCCTGCCTTGAATCCTCACGGCGCGATCGAAAGTGATCGCCGTTAACCCCCGTCCGATTCGGCAGACTGGACTCGGCATAGCGCGCACCCACGGGACCGCCTCCGCACCCCGCCGTAGAGTGCTCAGGGGAACCCCGGCCACCAGACTCACGCACATTGCCGGCGCAATTCCGCTGCTCGCGATCTCATCAAGCAGTCGCAAAACTGATGCCGGACGCACAGCCAGAATCAACATATGCGCCCGCTCCATTGCCGATTTCAGATCGCGCGCAATCTCGACGCCTGACTCTCGGCGCAACGCGCGCAGCTTCGAAAGATTGCGATCGTAAACAACAAGGTCACTCTCGTATCCGCCGAGCCGAAGTCCGGCGCATAGCGCACTGGTAATCCGCCCGCCGCCGAGGAAAACCGTCGCTGTCTTCAAGCCGCTCTTCTGGACCATCAATGCATGCAATTCTCTGATCGTCTGAGCTAATCCGCCGTTCCACCGCCATCGACGACCAATGCCGCGCCCGTCATGAACGAGGAATCCTCAGAAGCCAGAAACAAAACCGCCTTCGCAATCTCCTCCACCGTTCCCACGCGGCCCAGCGGACGATTCGCGCACCCCGCAATGTAGTCCTCCCACTTGAGCCCGCGCATCTTCGCATCGGCGGGAAGCATCGGAGTCTCGACATCGCCGGGGCAAACGCAATTCACCCGAATCCCCTGGAGCCCATGATCGATCGCCATTGCCTTGGTCATGAGAACCACGCCGCCTTTCGATGCGCAATACGCCACGGCATGATCTCCGCCGACAATTCCCCAACCGGAAGCATTGTTGATGATTACTCCATTCTTGCGCGCAATCATTCCCGGCAGCGCATACTTTGACATCAGGAATGTGCCCTTCAGATTCACGTCAATCTGTTCATCCCACGCTCGCTCGGAGCATTCCAATGCGGTCTGCGGATAAAATACCCCCGCATTGTTGAACAGAATGTCAATGCGGCCAAAGGCGCGCACCGTTTCATCCACAGCACGCTGACAATCCACTGCCGCACTCATGTCTGCCTGCACAAAAATAGCTTGGTAGTTGGCATTCTCCATGCGCGCCAGGACCGCTGCACCTCGCTGCTTGTTACGGCCCGTAATCGCCACCTGTGCTCCCTCGCGCGCGAACAGCAACGCGGTAGCCTCGCCTATTCCGGAAGTCCCTCCAGTGATTAACGCCACCCTATCCCTAAGTCGCATTCTTCCACCCCTGTCATGCCACTTATATGAGTGTCATCCGAGTGAGCGCATCTTATACGCGAACCGAGGGACCCTGCGTTTTCGTCCGGATGCAAGGTCCACCGACAGCGCTCGTAATGACAGATTATCGGCTTGCCAGTCCTCCCGCAGTCTCTCCACCATCCATAGTGAAGACGTGCCCGGTTGCGAACGCCGCGTCATCCGACGCGAGATACGCAAATAAGCCCGCAATCTCCTCGGGCGCAGCATGCCGTCCCAGTGGAATCTTGGCATTCACTTCCGCCAGCATCGCGTCGGAATATTCCGCGCGTTGCATCGGAGTCAAAACGTATCCCGGCGCGACAGCACACACGCGCACACGCGGTGCCAATTCCAGCGCCATCGAGCGCGTCAGCTCAATCACTGCCGCCTTGGTCGCGTTGTAGTCCGCATAGTACGGATATCCCATTACTCCATTGGTGGACGCGGTCTGCAGAATCACTCCACTGCCGCGCTGCCACATGTGCCGCGCCGCAGTCTGCGCCACGTAGAACACGCCGGTCAGATTCACCCCGATAACGCGCTCCCATTCCTCTGGCGTGATATCGAGAAACTTATGCCGAATGCTGATCCCCGCGTTATTCACCAGCACATCCACGCCATCCATCAAGCGGATTGCTTCCGCGAACGCCGCCTCAACCTGCATCAGGTCGGTCACATCCGCAATAATGGCCTCAGAAATGCCGGCCTCGCCCAAGTGGCGCAGCTCGCGCTTGATGTGCTCGCAAGCCGGCGCATCCCGATCGAGCACACACACGCGCGATCCCTCTTCGAGAAAACGCGCCGCCGTGGCCGCCCCAATCCCACTGGCGCCGCCTGTGATGAGTACGCGTTTGCCTTTCAAGCCTCGCATGAATGTTCTCCCGCTCGTGTAGCGGCGGACGCGTCGTCCGCCGTCCCAGGGCAGCGGGGATGGTAAAACATCAGCATCCCTTTGCACGCACCCGAATCGTATGCGGTACGGCGTGCAACTGGTCCATCAAATCCTGATCGCACGGGCGATTGATGTCATAGATGGCATACCCTAGAGTTCCGCGCGTATTCAGCGCCTGCCGCTCGATGTTGATGTCGCGATCTGCCAGGATGTCATTGATCGCCCGTAGAATTCCGGGCACGTTCTGGTGGATATGCATCAGCCGGTATGAGCCTTCTTCCCACTCCAGGTGTGCCTGCGGGAGGTTCACACTGAGCAGGGAATCGCCGGTATTTACGTAATCCAAGAGCTTCGCGGACACAAACGATCCAATATTCTGCTGGGCTTCTTCAGTGCTGCCCCCGACATGCGGCGTCAGGATTACATTGGAGAGCCCGCGCAGCACGCTCTCAAACCCAGCGCCCGACTCCGGTTCTTTTGGAAAGACATCAATGGCAGCGCCCGCAATCTTTTCAGCCTTCAAGTTGGCTGCCAGCGCTTCATGATCCACTACAAATCCACGGCTCAAATTGAGGAAGCACGCGCCTTCTTTCATGGCCCGGAATTCCTGATCTCCAAACAGGTCTTGATTTTCCTTCTTGCCATCGACGTGCAGCGTGACCACGTCGGAGGTCACCAGCAATTCTCGGAAGCTGACGCCCCGCGCATTTCCGCGGGCCAGCACATGCGACGTATCGTAGAACACAACCCGCATGCCCATCGCCTCGGCCAGTTCCGATAATTGCGACCCGATTTTGCCGTAGCCCACGATACCCAGCGTGAGCCCGCGGACCTCGTGCGCACCCGCGGCCGACTTGTTCCACACCCCGCGATGCATCTCGGAGGACGCCTGAAACGTGCGCCGCAGCAGCATGATGATCTCTCCAACGACCAGTTCCGCCACCGAACGCGAGTTGGAGTGCGGATCGTTGAAGACAGCAATGCCGCGGTCGCCTGCTGCCTTGGAATCGATCTTGTCCACGCCAATGCAGAATGCTCCCACCGCAATCAGTTTCGGCGCAGCTTCCAGCACCGCTGCCGTGACCCGCGTCTTCGAGCGCACCCCCAGGATGGAAACACCCTGCACTTTCCCCACCAGTTCGCGCTCCTCCAGCGCTGCCTTCTGCGACTCGACCTCGTATCCGGCCGCGCGAAGACCTTCCACGGCAACCCCACTAATGTTCTCCAGCAATAAAGCCTTCAAGAAGCCTCCAGCATCGAAAAAGATAAGCAAGGATTATCTCAGACGCGGAGGGAAACCACCGCCACGAGCAGAACCGCGCCCGCGAGGTGATTCGGTCTGTACCAGCCGAGGCGAAAGCCTCCTGATTACAAAAAAGCAGGGATAGCAACGATCCACGTAGGCACCCCTGGGCCGAGCATTACTCGGGCACAGCAGAGCTACGGCGCGAAACGGGCCCGGGAGCGTGTAAGCGCCTGGCCTGTTTCTCGAGAGGAGCCAACCCGACAACGCCTTCTATTCGCGGCTGCCGTCGTGGTCGGGCTGACCGGCACTTTTGAGGGTGACCTGGTCCTGCGAGACAGCCCCGCTTTTTTGCACGGGAGGAGTCTGGGCGTGAGGTTCAGGCTTCGGCTCTGGGTGGTGCGGATGCGGGACCTGGTGCACCGCGGCCGGATGAACGCTGCTGATCGGTGTGATCATTTGTGATCTCCTGAGGGATCACATCGGCAACGTAAGGAAAAACTTTAGCGCCAGGTTCTCACGGAGGGATGAGCCAATCCCCTACATTTTGCCCTTGAAGAAGTAGACCAGTTCTATGACGAGGATTACCACCACCATCAGTTCGAGCACGAAGGCGCGGCTTTGGTTGAATTGCTCGACCATGAACCGGTACAGGTCTTCGGCGGTGTGCAGCTTTTCCTGGACCAAATCTTTATAGTCAGGCACACCGACCTTCTGCGCGCATAATTTGTACAGGCGCGCAGAAAACATGTCGCTTAGGAACTTTATAGCGTTGTCGGCGCGCTCGGTGAGCTCGTTGACGTCCAGCAGGACCGTGTGAAGCTTGGAGGCGGCCTTCGCGGTGCGCCAGCGCGACCACCATCCGGTTGCGCCCTTTTCCAGGAAGTCATAAACATTTTCTAATTCTTTGGTTAGCAATTCGTCGTAGTGGCGGAATTCGAGCAGCTGCGAGTTGGCGTATTGCAGGAGCTGAATTGCGGTTTCGGCGCCTGCCTGGGTGTCATAGATGAAGGCGGCATTCCAGCCGATGACCGCGAGGTCGCTGGGATAGTACGACATGCGCGATTGAAGGATCTCGGCGCGTTCGCCTTCGGAAAGCATGGCGGTTTCTCCGCGGACTACCTGCGCAATCTGATTGTGCTGTGTCGCGAGCAGCTCGTCGGCGGTCGGCGAGCCTTCGATCTCGCGCACGTGGAAGATGAAGTAGTCCTCCTGCAACCATTCTTCGCCGCCGTAAGGCTTGATCAGAGCGGGAGCGGCGCGCTCCAGCTTTTGGCGGACGATACGCGAGGCCAGCTTCTCGAAGTTGGTGTCAGAGGTCCAGCGGCACGAAAGCTGCACCAGGTTCTCCCAGTCGCCGGAGAAAGGCAGCTCGAATTCCAGGCTGACAACCCCATAATCGTAGTATTTGATCTCTCCCGCAAGCCGCTCGCCCGAGTCCAGGACTAGAGGCTCCAGAGTCTCTTCTACTGGGGCGCGCTGGTAGCGAACGTAGGACGGAGCTTTCTTGAGGGCGACTTCGGCATTGCGCATGGGGAATATCCTGCGCAGAGCATCGAGACGGATCTCTTCGCAGACGTCGTACTGGATTAAAACCAGAACCACGCCCCGCTGCGGAGTTTTGGGTGCAGGTTTCGTGGTCTCCTGCACTTTGGTGGAGATGTCGCGAGCTACGTCGATGCTGACCATGGTTGTAACATCCCGGTCCATAAAAGAAGTCCTTGCGATGGCGCGGCCTGAAAAGCGCGGAAATGATGGGCAGAACCTACCTTACCCATTGTCTCAGGTTCCGGGCAGGACCGGCTACGAATCTAAGTAGCTGAAAACGAAATACTTGAACATGGCGAGTTGGTTTTGGGAACGTGCCTGCCTGGAGATTGACGCCCGCCTGTGCCAATCAACGCTGGCGGGAAGCTGCCCAGACTAGCACGCTGCCGGCAGCGAGAGCTCCCAGGCTGATTCCGGCGCGTTTCATAGATGCTCGTATATCGGATTGGCGTTCACGCACCAGGCGGGATTCTGGATAAGGATCATCTTTATCCAACGCGGATGGCTGCAGTGCCATCTGGAGAACCTCTGCTAAGTGGAGAGCGTGACGGCCCGTGCCTTGCGCGATCTGCTCACGGCAGCTGAATCCGTCGGCGATGATCAGCCAATCTCCGGGAGCTTGCCGGATCGCGGGGAGAAGCTCCAGTTCGCCGATCGCAGCGGAAACTTCGTATTTGTCCGCTTCGAAGCCAAAGGATCCGGCCATGCCGCAGCATCCCGGAGCGGGAGACTGGAATTGGACGCCCAGGCGGCGCAGAAGGGACTCTTCCGCGGTCATCTTCATGATGGATTTGTGGTGGCAGTGCCCGTGCAGCAGGGCTTGACGAGAGAGTTGCGGGAGTTGGGCGCTGTGGCTGAGCCCGTGCTCCAGGAACTCGCTCAGCAGAAACGTTTGTTTGCTTAAGGCTTGGGCGCGCTTGTCGTGAGGGAACAGGTTGATGAGTTCGTCCCGGAAGACGGCTACGCAGCTGGGCTCGAGACCTACGACTGGGATTCCATCTTCGATCTGCGGTTCAAGCTGGTCCAGGACCTCAAGCAGCAGGCGCTCGGCACGGTCTAGCATGCCGAAGTCGTACAAAGGGCGTCCGCAGCAGAGGTTAGCGCGCGGGACCATGACGCGGTATCCGGCCGTCTCGAGGACCTCAACGGCGGCTTTGGCGGTGGAGGGGAGAAAGTAGTTGTTGAAGGTGTCGGCCCAGAGAAGAACCGCTGGGGCTGACTCGCGGTTATTTGCGCCGGTCTGACGCGGCCCGGGAGGGCCGCTCTGCCACAGAGTGTCGATGCTGTCGAGGTCTGTGGCGGCATGCGCAAAGAGGCCTTCGCGGGGTACACGAGGGCGTCCGCGCGTGGACGTGCTGGTGCGCTGGAACCATTGTTTGAAGGTTTCCGGGGCGAAGGCGGGGATCTTTCGTTGAGCCGGTATTCCTGCCAGGAGTTTGGCTATATCTCGCAGGAATGGAAGTTGCGTTCCTAGATTTACCAGCCCGGGCGCATTCGATGCCAATCGCGCCCAAAGATCTATGTTGCCGAACGCGTAGGCATTCAGGGGACGGAGGCGGCCTTCGTAGTAGTGGGAAAGGAATTCCGCTTTGTATGTGGCCAAGTCCACCGTGACGGGACAGTCGCTTTTGCAGCCTTTGCACGCGAGGCACAGATCTAGCGAGTGCTTGACGTCTTTGCTTTGCCACCTGTCTCGAATGACTTCGCCTTGTGTCATCTCCCAGAGAAGATGAGCGCGGCCGCGGGTGGAGTGCTCTTCTTCATGGGTTGCCCGCCAACTGGGGCACATGACGCCGCCTTCTTCGCGGCGGCATTTGCCTACGCCTACACAACGAAGCGCAGCGTGGGAGAGGCTGCCATTATCTTCGGGAAACTGGAAGTGCGTTTTCGGTTCCCAAGGATCGTAGTCCGGGCCCAGGCGCAGATTCTCGTCGAGCTTGTTAGGTTCAATCACTTTGCCGGGATTCATTTTCCAGTCGGGATCCCAAGCCGCCTTGAATTTGCGAAACGCTTCCATCAGATCGGGGCCAAACATTTTCGGGAGGAGTTCGCCGCGGGATTGTCCATCGCCATGTTCGCCGGAGAGGGAACCGCCGTAACTGACTACCAGGTCTGCGGCGTCTTCTACGAACTTGCGGTATTTCGCGATGCCGTCTTTGGAGCGCAGATCGAAATTTAAGCGCGTGTGCACGCAGGCGTGTCCGAAGTGGCCATAGAGCGAGCCCTTGTAGCCGAAGTCGGCCATCATCTTGCGGAGGTCGCGGAGATATCCGCCTAATTTTTCGGGAGCGACTGCGGCATCTTCCCATCCCTCCCAGTTCAGCGGTTCGCCGGGAACGTGCGAGGTGGCGCCCAGGCTGGATTCTCGGACTTCCCAGACGCGCTTGGCTTGTGCTCCCGAATAGAGTTTCATGTTCGGTGGATTGGGACTGCGGCGGAGCGCATCGATGAGGCGCTGCGCCTGGAGTTCTGCTCCGGGCAGCGATTCGGCGCCGAACTCTACCAGCAGCCATCCGCTACCTTCCGGGAGCAACTCGAGTCCGTCGCGGTTGATGCCTTTTGTGCGCTCGTAATAAACGAGAAGGTCGTCGAAGCCTTCGAGGCCGATAGGCCTATAGTCGAGAATTTCGGGGATGTGATCGGCGCACTGATAGATGTCGGGATAGGCGATGACGAGAAGAACTCGTTGCGGAGGGCTTTCGATGAGAAGGCACGTGGCTTCGAGCGTGGTGGCGCAGGTTCCTTCTGAGCCTACCAGTGCGCGGGCTATGTGGAAGCCGTTTTCCGGGAGCAGGTAGTTCAGGTTGTAGCCGGAGACCCGGCGGGGGATGTTGGGGAATTTTTTGCGTATCAGGTCGCCGTACTGGTTGGCGATTTGCTTCAGGGTGGCTCGGATTTGACTGGAGCGATCGGGACTGCGGGCTGGCACGCTCCCCCGCGCTTCGCTCACGGGAGCGGGGCTGACGAGGGCGTCAGCCCCTACACTCAACCGCGTTCCATCGTAAGTCACAACTTCGAGGGCTTCTATGTTCTCGTCGGTCTTGCCGCCCATGATGGAGTGCACGCCACAGGAGTTGTTGCCGATCATGCCGCCTATCGTGCAACGGTCGTGGCTGGCGGGATCGGGAGCGAAAGTCAGGTGGTGCTTTTCGGCTGCGTTGCGCAGGTGGTCGAGAACGACTCCCGGCTGGACTCGCGCGATGCGGCCCGCGGGATCGATTTCCAGAATCTTTCCCATGTGCCGGGTGAAATCGAGGACTACCGCGACATTGCAACATTGGCCTGCCAGGGAAGTACCTCCTCCGCGGCAGAGCAGGGGAGCACCGAATTCGCGGCAGGTGGCAATAGTGGCGAGGACGTCATCCGCATCGTAGGGGAGGACCACTCCGATCGGTACCTGGCGGTAGTTGGATCCGTCCGTGGCATACAGAGCGCGGCTGCCGTCATCGAAGCGGACTTCTCCACGCAGCTTCGCGCGCAGGGCTACAGCGAGCGCGGCAGCAGCGGTGGAGGACGTCTTTGCTGGCGCAATGGAATCTACCAAGTTCTCTGCCATGGGGCCCTTACTTCGCTTTGCTGGAAACACTGGCGATCTGGAATTTCGAACCACCGCCGCTTGGCTCGACGTTGATCGTGATCATATTGGGGGGATCGTTGGAAACGATGGTGCAGCGATTCTGGTCCGAGGTACTGACGGTCGCATTCGGGAATTTGGAGCGGTAGAAGGCGCAAACTTTCTCGACCGAGTCGTCGCTCTGAAATGCAGCCGAGACGGTGCGAACGCGTCCGAAGGTGGCGGTCGAGGCCCCTTCTTTCTGGGGGTCAGCTCCCGGGTAAACGTCCACGCCCAGCTCTTTGGCAGCGTCTTCTGGGTCCTTGGAGGTTTCTGCTGTGCCGAAGGGAGTTTCAACTTTGACGTGCTCGCCTTCCTGGGTAACGCGACTATGCCGGGCCAGGCGCACTCCAATGAACGTAAGGGAGGCAATTCCAACGATGCCGATCAAGATGATTGCGCCGACAATGATCAGAATGGTTTTTAGGGCGCTGCTGGGAGCATTTGTCGCTATAGGTGTGGACGGCATTGCAACGGATAACGTGGCTCCTGTTGTGCCCGTTATCGGGGCTCCGCATTTGCTGCAGAACCGGGTTCCTTCCGTGAGTTGAGCGCCGCAGGAATTGCAGAATGCCATAAGATTCCCTCTCGGTTCGAGAATTTCTGCCTGACGCGCGAGTATAACGCACCTGTGGGACGTAGGGCTTGGACTCGAATTGCCAGGCGGCAGGGCTACCTAGAGCCGGGGCCGGAGAGTACCGCGACCGACGGAGACATGCAGACTACGCTGCGGTTAGCTCATTTGAATCGTGAGATAACTCAGCTCCACCAGCGCGTGGCGTAGTCGGCCATGGAAAGGGCGATCAGGATGAATAAGAAGAATATCGTCGAGATCACCACCAGCTTCAATAGCTTTTCGCTGGCGCCTTTCAGGTGCATGAAGAAGAGAGCCACCAGCAGCGCTTTGGTAGTGGCGATGATCAGAGCTACCGCGGAATTAAAGGCGCCGAGTTCGATGAAGGCAGCTTTATAGGTGAGGTAAGTGCCTAACAGCAGTGCACCCCAGACTGCGAAATAGCTTTTCACGGGCGATTTTGCGTGGTCAGACATAAGTCACTTGCCTCACGGATGGCGGTCGATCAAATAGAGCAACGGGAATAGATAGATCCAGACGATATCGACGAAGTGCCAGTACAGACCCCCTACTTCCAAAGGCGTGTGATATTCCGGGGTAAATCGTCCTTTCCACGCCATGGTTAGGAGCCATGTGAAAATGCCGAGCCCCACGACCATGTGGAGAGCATGCAAGCCGGTCATGATGAAGTAGAGCGCAAAGAAAATTTGCGCGTGGCGAGGATTTGCGTATTGATCCGGATGTCCGGGGATGGGTACTTTTTCGAAGCTGAACGAAGCTCCGGGGACGTGATGCTCTTCGAACTTGTCTTTGTATTCCTTTCCTTTGATGCCGAGGAAGGCCAGGCCGAAGAGCATGGTCAGGATGAGGCTGCCGATCATCAGCTTGCGGCTAGCGATCTGCGCTCCCCATATCGCGAGGACGACGGTCAAGCTGCTGCAGATCAGTACAGCCGTATTGGTCGCGCCGAGAGTAGCGTCGATGGATTTGCTGGCGGCGCCGAAGTCTCCGAAGTACCAGAGGCGATAAATCAGATATGAGCAGAAGAGTCCTCCGAAGAACATGACTTCGGTGGCGAGAAAGATCCACATGCCGAAGCTGGAGGCATTGCGCTGCTGCTCTTCAGTGGCGAAGTGATGCAGCAGGGCGGGGCTGTGGATGTCCTCGTGAGATGAGGTCGGTACGACTGCTGGGCTATCCGACAACGTGGGCCTCCTGCTTGTGTCCGGCGTCGATCTCGTCGTAGTTATAGGCCTCCCAGGTCACAACGGGCTCCTGCTCGAAATTAAAGGTAGTGGGCGGAGACTGAGTCTGCCATTCCAGGCCTGCAGCCTTCCACGGATTATCCGGCGCGGGCTTGCCGTATCGCATGGACCATAGAAAATAGATCATGGGCAGTAAGTAGCCAACGCCCAGCACAGTTGCGCCAGCAGTCGAAAGCACATTCAGGACCTGGAACTCGCCGGGGTATTGGAAATAACGACGTGGCATTCCGAGGTAGCCGAGGATGAACTGCGGAAAGAATGTCAGGTTGAATCCGATGAAGACGATAAGGGCAGCCAAGCGTGCCCAGCCTTCGGGATATAGTTTGCCGGATATCTTCGGCCACCAGAAATGCAGGCCCCCGAGATATCCCATCACTGCTCCGCCGACCATAATGTAATGGAAGTGAGCAATGACGAAATAAGTGTCGGTAACGTGAACGTCGATGCCCAGCGCCGCGAGGAACAGACCAGTGAGACCGCCCATGGTGAACAAGCCCAGGAAGCCGTAGGCGTAGAGCATGGGGGCGTCGTAGTGAATGGATCCCTTGTACATGGTGGCAGTCCAGTTGAAAACCTTCACCGCCGAGGGTACGGCAACCGAGTAACTGAGCAGAGAGAAGATGAGCGCGGCGTAGACGGAGATGCCGGCGACGAACATGTGGTGCGCCCAGACGAGGAACCCAAAGACTGCAATGGCAAGAGACGAGAGCGCGACGAAGTGATATCCGAAAATGCGTTTGCGCGAGAAGCAGGGAATGATTTCGCTGATAACGCCCATGGAAGGCAGAATCATGATGTAAACGGCGGGATGCGAGTAGAACCAGAACAGGTGCTGGAACAGAAGGGGGTCGCCGCCAAGCTTGGGATCGAAGATGCCAAGGTGCAGAGCGCGTTCGGCGACGACCAGCACCAGGGTAATGGCGATCACTGGGGTTCCCAGGATCTGAATGATGCTGGTGGCGTAGTGCGACCAGACGAACAGGGGCAAGCGGGACCAGGTCATGCCGGGAGCGCGCATGCGATGAACGGTCACGACGAAGTTCAATCCGGTGAGGATGGAAGAGAATCCGGAAACGAAGATCGCCAGGCCGGCCTCAATCACCTTGGTATTGCTGAAGGCGGTGCTGAAGGGGGTGTAGAAGGTCCAACCAGTATCGACGCCGCCGGTCAGCATGCAGTGGAGCATCATAATGCCGGCGATGATGTATAGATACCAACTGAGCAGGTTGATACGCGGGAAGGCGAGATCCTTCGCGCCGATCATGATGGGTATCAGGAAGTTGCCCAGAACGGCCGGGATCGACGGGATGAGGAAGAAGAAGACCATGACTTGGCCGTGCATAGTAAAGAGCTTGTTATAGGTATCGGCCTGAACCAGGTCTCCGGCGGGGGTGAGCAACTCGAGGCGAATGAGCAGCGCGAAGAAGCCGCCGATGAAGAAGAAAAATGTGATCGAAATGAGATAGAGCAGGGCGATGCGCTTGTGGTCCGTAGTCAGAAGCCATGAAGCGACGCCATACTCTTTATTGAGATAATTTTCCCGCTCAACGGGAGCAGCTAATGCGGTAGCCATACTATTGCACCTGATTTCCTTTGGTCGGCACGGTGGGCTGCGCCAAGGCGGTATTGGTTTTCATCGCCGGACCGCCGCCCATTGATTTCACGTACGCGACTAGCGCGCTCAATTGTTCCTCGCTAACCAGGCCCTGGAACGTCGGCATGACCGGCTTGAATCCGCTGACGACCTTGGAGCCGGGATCGAGGATGGATTCACGAATGTAGTTCTCGTCGGCGGTCACTGTGCGCCCGTCCTCAAGCTGCACGGGCCTGCCAAACATTCCTTGGAGGGTCGGTCCGCGTCCCTGAGTATCGGCTCGATGACAGGTGGCGCAGCCCAGTTCCGCGAAAATCTTTTCGCCGGTGGCAGAGAGCGGCCCGGTGTTGCCGCCGTTCATCCAAGCTTCGTATTGCGCAGGTTCCAGCACGACGATATCCCCGATCATGCCGGAGTGCTGGGTGCCACAGTATTCAGCGCAGAAAAGGTGGTATGTGCCAGCCTTGGTCGGGTGAAACCACGTAATGGTATAGCGGCCCGGCAGTACGTCCTGCTTCTGGCGGAAAGCTGGAACGTAGAAGCTGTGAATCACATCCTGCGAGGTCATAATGAGCTTGACATCGCGGCCAACGGGAATGTGAAGAGAGTTGATCTCGCGCTGGCCCTCGGCGTGCTGCAGCTTCCACATCCATTGCTTGGCTACGACGTAAACTTCGGTGGCGTCGCGGGGGGGCGTGCGCTCCTTAAAGTAGACGACCGCTCCCCAGGCAAAGATCACCATAAAAACACCCAGCGGAATAATCGACCAGGTGATCTCCAGAGGAATAGAGCCCTCGATCTGCTCGGCGAGTACCCCCTTACGATGGCGGTAGCGCGCGGCAAAGATAACCAGGGCGGCGAAAATGAGCAGCGTCATCATTCCCGACACAATGAGCAGGAAGATGTAGAGGGCATCGACATTGCCCGCGGCAGTGGAGGCCCGCGCGGGCCACAATGGAAAATTATCGAACATATCCGGTTTGTTTCAGTCCTGATTGACCTGACTTCGTGTCGTCGCACGCTCTGCGCGGCGCGATGCGCTCCAGGCGGAAAAGAACGAGAAGCAGCCCGCCGACAATTACGATGGTGAGCCCGCCCCCGAGTTTCAGCATGTTGCTGACGACCGCGCCGTATTTACCCGTCGCCGGATCGTAGTGATAGCAATACAAGAGAACCTGATCGACGGCGTTGCCGATTTTTTCCTGCGAGGCTTCCACCAGGCCCATGCGAAGGTCCTTCGGCGGGAAATCCACACCATAGAAGTAGCGGGAGATATGACCTTGGGGTGTCAGCACCATGATCGCTGTGGCGTGCGCATACTGGTTGCGCGCGGCATCGTACTGATACTGGAAGCCGACCGCTTTGGTGAGGGCGTTGATCGATTCGGGGGAACCGGTTAAGAAGTGCCATCCCTTAGCGGCGCCAGGACGACCGTAGCGCCTAACGTACTCCGCTTTCTTGGCGTCAGCGTCAGCGGTCGTCTCCTTAGGATTGAAGCTGACGGTGACGACATCGAATTCGTTCCCAACATCGAACTTAATCATCTTCATGGCGCCGCTCAATCCCGCGAGAGCTTCACCACAGAGCATGGGGCATTTGTAATACACGAGGTTGAGGATCAGAGGCTTTTTGCCGAAGTAGTCGCCGAGTTTTACCGGCCTGCCAGCGTCGTCCGTGAACGCGAGGTCGGGGGGAACCTGGGCGTCCAGGCGCTGCTCGATACCTACATTTTCGAGATACGGCGGACGGACGTTCGCCGGCGGGGACATTATGCCTTTGGACATTGCCTGGCCGAACGCGTTGGAGGCCAAGAGTATAAGCGCTGCCAAGGCTAGCTTCTTACGGCAGAGGTGGCGCAGGGTTCGTAGAGAGCGTGGGCAGCGGGTGGCTGCTGAGCTTCCCTCGGCCGTCCCAACATGGGCATTGCCGAGAGCGGCTGCGTCTGCGTGGGACGATGACAAATTCGAATGTTGGGGCGACTGCTTCACTGCGTGGGTCCTTTTTTGTTCTTTGGCTGAGATCCGGAGGCCGCCTCGGCTTTTTCTTGGCGGACTGGGAGGCCTCGCTGGGCCAGGAGGTCCATGGCGCGGTCAATTGGGATATGGACTGTGCCGGCGTTCTGATCGGCCCACCCGTACGTGCTCAGGATATTTTCTTCGCGCAGACGGATGTCATTCAATTCGGTGCGCTCGTTGATTTCCAACTGCGGTGCGGGGAATTGATCCTGCAAATATTTTTGATAGTCGCCGTTGTATTGCGGCGGAATGCGGCGCGTGTCCGACGGAGCATTTTTCAGCAGCGGGCTGACAGGCGGCTGGCTGGTCTCATAACGATTGTCGAGATAGTGGAAGACGCCTTGCACAATGAAGTGGACGATGCCGCCGGCCACGAGGAGGGCAAGAAGAAAATAGAGCACTCCGGCCACTCCTATGTCGCGGCGCTCGTAGTCGCCGTGTCCGTTTGACTGCGAAAATTTTGTCTGATCGCTCATGTGTTCTCAGGAATTCCCCGCGGGTGATTGGGATCCTCTTCTAAGACTTCTCCCGCTGATGGGTCGTAAGCCGGCAGCAGCGGCAGCGCATTCAAGTTGCGGAAGAAGTACGCGAGCCAGATGCCCCCGATAGCAATCGGGACAACGAGATCGGCTATGGTGACGGCAAGTCCCTTAGAGAAGTTCGGTTCGATGATCCAGAACAGATCGAGCCAACGCATCAAGATGAGCCAAATCGCGAGCCAAACCAGCTTGCGGATATTTCGCTTAAATGGCCGGGAGAGCAGAATCACGAATGGAACGGCGAAATGGAAGAGGGCAAGGAAGAGGCCAATCTTGCCCCATCCGAAGCTGAGACGCTTTGTATAGAACGTGATCTCATTGGGAAGATTGCCCGCCCAGATGATGAGCCACTGCGAGAAGCTGAAATAGGCCCAGACCATAATGAAAGTAAGCATCCACTTGCCATGGTCGTGGACAAATTCAGGTTTGAGCATTTCCGACATCGGCTTGTAGTTGAACAGAATGCGCTCGACTACGACGGCGAAGCACATGGCGGAGAGCACTTCCCCGATAAGAATGATCAGGCCGAAAATCGTCGAGATCCAGCTGGGATCGAGCGACATAACCCAATCGATGGCGGCGAATGAAATAGTGAAGCCATAGAGAATCAGGCCGGGTCCTGCGACGGCTTTGAATTTCTGCGTGTTGTCGGGAGCGCCGGGGCGATCGGTCTGGCGCGACCACATCGAGAGCAGGAACGAGAGAACGTTCCAGATTGCGAAGTAAATAATGGCGCGAATCAGGAAGCCGGAGAAGTTCAGGTAAGCGTCTTTGATGAAGCCATGCTTCTCGAGATGCTCTTTGATGTAGGGATCCCGAACGGAGTCGAGCGGCATCGCCCACGGGTAGACACGATGCTGTGCTACCCCGATGACGATCGGGACGAACAGGATCGCGAGCAGCGGGAGTGTGCGCATCGCCGCGCCCAAGATGCGGCGGATCACC
>JBKOUZ010000117.1:0-35948 GCA_046723715.1 Acidobacteriota bacterium
CTCTTGGTCAATGTCTCCTGCGAATTCCCTGATTAAGTCAGCCCGAGCCTGTCTTCGAGTCAGGTCCGTCGCGACCTGAGGAAGCGCCACCAGGTCCTGGCAACACTTTATGGCCCGGCTCACCACCTGCTCTGCAGGAACCACCTCGTCAACTAGCCCCAAGAGCGCAGCTTCACGTGGAGATATCAGCAGCCCGGTAACGGCTAGCCTCTCCGCCTGACGGGGACCGACTACGCGGCGCAATGCTGAAAGAATTACCGGCGGTAAAGGCAATCCCACCTGCACCTCGCTCAGGCCGATCTTGCAATCCCCTTCCGCCGCGACTCGGCAGTCGCAGAAGAGCGCTAGCACTGTCCCACCCGCTGGAGCGTGCCCTGTGATCGCGGCAGCAATCGGAATGGGAGAGGATGCGAGAGCCCTCATCAATGCGTAAAAGTCACGCCAGACGGCGTTCATTTGCGCTCGATCGAGCTTGAGGAGAACTGGAACGTCGAGCCCCGCCGAAAACATACCAGGTGATCCTGAAAGCACCAGCGCACGCTTGCCTTCCTGCGGAGCCAGCTGCACGGCACGCAAAAGTGCCGCGATCAACTCAGGCGACAATGCGTTTACTGGTGGCCGATTTAAACGCAGTTCCCTGACGGCTCCATGCTCGAAAGTAAGAATCATCGATAAAGAATAAAGGGCAATGAGGGAAAAATACAGAAGGTTCTTGGGAGCGCCGCGTCATGCGCAGTTAGACTAGAAGCGTAGAAAGGCTACAATCCTTGAACGAAGAGCTTCTAACATGATCCCTGCCTTACCGGACCTGCACGAGGTCGGGGAAGTCGAGGTAGGTTGGCGTGATTGCAGTCTTAGACCTTTACTCGCGGAATTCCGCTGGTCCCGCAGGAGTCGGTAGCCGTTACAGGTTTTCAGGCTCTCCTAATGAATAGTGGTCAGGCCGTGACCATGAATGGCCGCATCATGTCGTTGTCTTCATGCTCGAGGATGTGGCAGTGATAGACGTACGTCTGCGGCGTAGTCACACCCTTTGGTAGCTCATATTTCGCACGCACGGTCGTAAAGTACCCAGGATTGACCTTGACCGTATCTTTGAACCCCCGCTCGGTTGGCTCTGGCGGCAGCATCGGCCCGGTCGCGAACGGAGTCGGATCGATCCCGCCAGGGGCACCATTCGGGCCACCATAGGTCGACTGGTAGGCATCCACATCGAACGGCGTCCGCCCGACCACCTGAAACGTGACAAGATGTGTATGCATCGGGTGCGTGTCGCCGGTCAGGTTGATGTAGACCCAGTCCTCCACGGTTCCGACACTTGGCGTCTCCGTCGGTGCTCTCTCGAAGTCCATGCCATTGAGGTTCAGGAACCAGTCGACCGTTTCGGCCCCGATTTCGTTGAGAGTGATGTAGCGTGTCGTCGCCACCGGTCCAGCGATGTTGGCAGCGCGTCCCGGCAGGCTCGTCGGAATCGTAGAGGGCCCGGGCTGACTGATCCTCGTTCCAACGCGAATCTGCATAACGTTCGTCAGCGGCGGCGCTGGCGATGCGACCGGCTTTGGTGGGTGGAGGTTTTTCATGGGCAGTACCGCGCCCGCGAGCCGGCTGAAGTCGACCAGCACATCAGCTCGCTCGGCCGGGGCGAGCACCAGCCGCGTGACCGGCACAGGTTTGTCCCACATTCCTCCCTCGGCGCCAATCTGCCACATCCTTGTGCCAGGAATATCGAGGTTCAGTATCCGCGCGTTGCACCCGTTTAGAACCCGGAACCGGTACAAGCGCGGCTCGACCTCCAGGAATGGCCAGACCTTTCCATTGACCAGCATCACGTCGCCGAAGTACTCGCCAATCCAGACAGCGCCGGGGATGTCGCTGGTGGGATAAAGCAACGTACCATCGCGATTGAACTGCCGATCCTGGATGACTAACGGGATTTCGTAAGGCCCACCGGGTATGCCGGAGGGGTTCGGCTCAGCGCCGGTGTCAAACTCATCGCGAACGATGTAGGCGGCGGCAAGGCCGGCGACCACATTCAGCCGTGTCGCGCCCAGACCGTGGTCGTGAAACCACAGGAGCGACGCGGGCATCTGCGGCTGCTGGTTGGTGTAGTACACGGTCTGCGTCTCGCCGGGGCCGAACCCATTGGGCGTGAGCGCCGGGTTGCCGTCGCTCTCGCCGGCGACAAAACCGCCATGAAGATGGGTCATCAGCCGCACTTGATTGCCGAGCGGCGTCTCTCGCGTATCGACGGGGAGCCACTCTGGGTATGTGCTTGGCAAATTGTGGGTGAAGCTGACCGTGAGCGGCGTTCCACTCTGCGCCACAACCGCCATCCCGAAGGATCCCGCCTGACCGGTCAGTCCGGAACCGTCGTCGTAAGCCCAAAGCGGGGTTGAGGGCAGCTGAGGATGTAACTGCCGCTCAATCTGTGTCTGGATGAATGAATACTGGTTCGAGCCGGTCGGCGTCGCGACCACGATCCCAGAACCGGGCAGCGGTAGAGGTTCGAGATACGGCTTCAGCTTGTGACCAGCGCTCGCAAGGGCTGGCCGTACCGACCACGGCAGGGCCAAAGCAGCACCGGCTCCAATGCCGTATTGTACGAAGCGTCGTCTTGTCATCGTAGTCATAGGCTCATCCTCCATTGCAGGCCCCCCTCATTCCCGAGCAAGGGGGTGCAGACTTCTATCCGTTTCAGGGAACCTCTCGCCTCACAGGGTGCTGCATCCCCAACGGTGGGAACTGCTCTCGGGGAGGTGAGACTTAACTGTTCCGAACATTTACTGCTTCAGCAGGGAGTGGGGCAGTGACAACAATCACAGGCCGGTGTGATTCCGCACAAGAATTGGGGAACTCCGCGTACAGGCTTTAAGGAATGCCAAACGGAAATGAATTTTATTGCTTTTAGGCGTGCTGGAGACTCTTAGTAGATATATGCGGCCGCGTTCTTCTCTGTCGCAGCTTTGAACTTAGCCCAGCGTGTGCGCGGTGCGATAGCAATCCTATTTCTCGCCGCGGCTGATGGTCTTCCCTTTCGCGCGCTTGGCGGTTGCTGGTTGCGCGTTGCATCGAACTCTCCTGCTTGGAACACAGGGGAGATGAATACCTGCGTACGCACAATTCACTGTTGAGGCGTCAGTTCAGACAAAGCCTGCTGCAACATTCCGGAGCGATCTGTTCCCTCCTTTCCCGTTCACAAGAATCGGAGCGCACGTTCGATCGACGTTCGAATTGAGTTTCCGCAGACGTCACGTAGGTTGCGTGCAGCCTCGCGTAGAGCGACGGCTGTGTGGTGCTGAATGAACGGCTTATCTTCAGCGAACCGACTCGCTAGCGAGTCAATTTGACCACAACTGGCTTCACCTCAAGAAAAGATACAGCTACCAGCCGCTCTCCAGGACTCGGGCTGGCCGCGAACTGAGGACACACTCGTAGCTCGTGAGAGCCAATCCCCTCATGCCCGCAGCAATCGATTCCATTGCCTTCGTACGTTCGTGGCTGACCTTCATGTCTTCACGCAAGGATTCATATCGCCTAGCCAGTTCTTGCAGTTCTTTCTTGAACGTAGGCTTATTAGTAGTACCAGCGATGTTGGCTGTAGAGTGCGCATCGAGTGTTTGGCGCTCTAATAATGGCTGGATGTCGCCTTTTTCGGACAGAGAAGAGATCGCCGTTTCCTGCATGAGTGAGTCAACGTTATTATTGATCTCACTTCGCAGTTTTGCTCGTTGAGCGCCCGCTGCCCGCATATCTGCTGCCTCGGATATGCGTTCTTCTAGACAATTGCGAAGTGCCGGATTTTCTTGAGAGCGAGGCAGGGCGTGTGGCGTTCAGGTTGCCGGATCCCTACGTGACGGTGGAAAAGGAATGGGTTGCGATTTCTCACCTTATCCAAGGAGGTCGGGGAGGCGCTGGAGTGCGTCGCGGAAACTCTGGCGGACGGCGTGGTTGAAGAAAATGAGTTGAAGGCGACGATCCCCAAACTCGAAGACGTCATTCAGGAGTGCGCGTCCTTAAATACGTGCTGGAAGACCTCTGCAAAAAGAGAAAGAAAAAGACAAACAGCCGACCAGCAGGAAAACACTGACAGTCCCTAAACCGGTCAAGAAACGCCCTTCTGGGAAGTTGGGAGGCCACTCCAAGCCACACCGCTTAAGTTAGCGCTTATGGGGCATCCCCCCATAAGCGCTAACTTAAGGAATAGGTTCTAGACTTCGCGGGCCTATGCTTGCTGAATGCGTATTGTCGAAGAAAACTGGAAAGTGCTCACGGCATTGTTTCCCGCAGGATGGCGGAAAATGGCAAAGCAGTCAGGTGCGGTCAAGAGATTGCGTGGGTTCCCATCGCCTGACGTGCTATTGCGTATGCTAATGCTGCACGTGGCGCGGGGTTACTCGTTGCGGGAGACGGTTGTACGCGCTAAGCTGGCGAAATGGGCCGACATTTCGGACGTCGCCTTGCTCAAACGCCTGCGCAACAGTGAGGAGTGGCTGCGCTTTTTGTGTATCGAATTGCTTCGCGAAAAGGTCGCGTACCGGCTCGAAGAGCCTATCGGTCGGACGATCCGGATTGTGGATGGCACAATCGTGAAGGAGCCAGGTAAAACCGGGAGCCAATGGAGGATTCTTTACAGCATCAGACTGCCGAGTTTGGTGTGTGATTTCTTCGAGGTGACGGCCACGATGGGCGAAGGCAGCGGAGAGTCGTTGAACCGCCTGCCCGTGGGTCCGCACGAACTTATTCTCGCGGATGCCGGCTACTGCTCAATCGCTGGAATTGAGTATGTTTGGCAACATGGTGCTGATGTGTTAGTTCGCGTCAACCCTCAGAGCTTCGTGGCGTATTCTGCATGCGGCAGGCGTATCTCTCTCCTTGCGCGACTACGAACTTTGTCCAGAGTCGGTCAGGTCGGCGAATGGAGTGTTGTCCTGCGGAGCCAAGACTCCTCGCTCGAGGGCCGCTTATGCGCCCTGCGAAAGAACGACCGTGCGATTAAACAGGCTCTTCGGCGTTTGCAGCGCAAAGCGAGTAAGAAGCAAATGATCACCCGGCCGGAAACTCTCGAATTTGCCAAATACGTGATCGTGTTCACGACCTGCTCCAGCGGTTCGAAAGCGGACGTTCTGGAATCGTACCGTTTGCGCTGGCAAATCGAGTTGGTGTTTAAGCGACTGAAGAGCCTTGCCCAACTGGGGCACGTTCCCAAGCATGACGACCGCAGTTCCCGCGCTTTGCTCTATGGGAAATTGCTTGTCACGCTCCTGGCGCAAAAATTGATTCGCATCGGGCGCGATATTTCCCCCTCGGGATACCCACTCTCGGCGCGCGGGACCATGCAGTCCGTCGCGTGAATTCAGTTTCGCGCTTCACCAGATCCAGCAAGCTATCGAACCGCACCTCTCTTTGCAGCAAACGCTCTATTCGTGGAATCAGATTGCACAGGCTCTTGCGGAAAAGTCACGCAACCGACTACTTCAATTAGAGAAATGGCATCCTTCGTGAACATCGCTCCAAGATCGACCGATTGGAACGTGCCACCTGTCAGAAGTGAACTTCTATGCCGACTCGTGGGGCCCGTCCTCGCCCATAACTGCAGAGTTGCCCCTGACTCGCCAAGTAAGATTCCTTATAAAGCAGTTCTGGAGGACACTGCTCCATAGGATCTATATCCAAAGTGGCTTGGCTTTCTGCTATTGCCAGCTACTGCAGTTTGGCGTATTCCGCCTTAGCTTGTGTTAATACGGGGATGTCAGGGTCGGCATCTTTCCAGAGACTGAAGAAATCCCGGTACGCGGAAAGGGATTTGGCAGTCTGCCCCTGCATGGCATAAGTGCGTGCGAGACCGAGGCGTGCAAGTGCTCCGAGCGGGCAATTCATGACGATGCCGCGGTGATCGAGGATCTTTGTGAATTCTTTGGCGGCCTCGTCACCCCGGTGCAAAATCAGGTATGCCTGTGCGCGCACATAGATGGGATACAGGGATCCACCAACTTGGAACTGGGGATAGGATTCGCCCAGTTCGTATGAAGCTGTGACCTGAAGAATCTCGAATGCTTTGGAAGGATGCCTGCGATTAATTTCGATGGCCGCATCGATGGTAGGAAGCCAATAGCGGTTGATCAGAGTGTCGCGAGGAAAGCGCTCCCCAAATCTTGGATCATTCTTTTCGCTTCGGCCAATTCTCCAATTCTTGCCAAGGCCAGCGCAGCGAGAATCTGTACGTCCCGAGTGGAAGCCAATGCTAGCGCCGATGAAGTCGCTCTACGAGCCTGGATGGCATTCCCGAATTCCGCTTCGCGCAGCGCCGCATTGATCTGCCATCCAGCAGCGGTTTCTTTTTGGTTGCTGCGCCGGGCAGAATCGATTGCGCGCAGCGACAATGCCCTTGACTTCGAGAGGTGCCCGTAGAAGGCTTCGGTATCCGAGGCCAGCGAAAGAAGCATATCCTCCGCTCCCGGTTGGCCGGCAGCCCACGCAATTTGGCTTTTCATCTCCGCGGCATCCCCTTGGAGAAAGGCAATTCCGTACAGGTTCGCGTGGAGGCCAGAGTCTTCGAGCTTGCGTGCTATCGCATGCCGATAAACGGCCTTTGCTTCGTCGAAGCGATTCAGGGCAGCGTACTGCACAACGAGATTGCCGTAACCCAGCGCATCATCCGGGTCAATGCGGAGGTGCTCAAGCGTTTGTGACACTGCTTTCTCGTATTGGCCCATGTAGGAATAATTGCCGCCCAGATTACCGAGAGGCACTCCGTCGCGGGGATAAGCCTGAGCCCAGAGTTCGTAAATCTCATTGCCTTTTACCAAATCCCCTGCAAGGTAGCTGTAGTAGTACGAAGAGATGCGGAGCTTTTCTCGCTCGCTTACACGTTCGCGCAGTTCATACGCGCGCTGCAGGTTCTCGTTCGCCAAGCTGAGTTCGCCGAGATTGGAATAGGAGATTCCCAGCGCAGCATAGGCGACCGCGAAATTGGGATCGAGGTCGATGGCGCGCTTGTAAGAAGGAATAGCCGCTGAGTTTCCTTTTTGATATTCAGCCCTCCTCCCTGACGAGTAGGCCTTCAGGGCTTCGAGCGATGGCGTGGTAGCCTGCTCGAGTGGCGCATCGAATTCCTGCACCGAACTCAGGGACTCCCCCAGCTTGATGCGCAGCCCGGATGCTGCTTTGCCCAGAGCTCTGAGTACGCCCTCTTTGTTCGCTGACTGTATCTGCTCGCTTGCCAAGCGGTTGCCGGTGCTGCATTCAGCCGCCGTGAGTCCGATCACATACTCCGCACCGAGGGGAGCAATGGACCCCCATAACACAGCTTTGGCTGCCGTGCGCTGACAAACCTCTCGGCCGATCTCGGAGGTTAGCGACTGGTCCGGGCGACCCATGAGACGCAACGTTTCTTGTACCTTTGCCTGCGGAAGAATCTTGAGAAACGGTGACTGCTCTAACTCGACCGTCAGTCCCTGATTCAATGCATCATTGAAAACAGGATCAGGCGTGGAGTTTACAAATTCCGCGAGGACAATCGTGTCGGACGGGGCTAAAGCCTGTACACGCGCTGTACGGAAAAACAGGCCGCCAATAACCAGAACCATTCCTAAACCAAGAACCACCGCCACAGTCTTCTTTGCCCAAGGGTTTCCAAGTGGTGTAGCCAACCATCTCCGGTTTGTGTGAGCGGGGATCGTCGCGCGATGCAGGTCAGCTGCCAGGTCTTTCGCCGACTGATAGCGCTTTCCTGGGTCCTTCTCCAGGCATTTGAGGATGATCCGCTCCAGTTCCGCGGATACTTCTAGATTCAGCGTTGTGGGCGGCACGGGCGGCATGTGCAGGAGGGCAGCAGTCCATTTCGAGGGCTCCACCTCAGCAAGTGGCCGTTGTCCCGTTGCCATCTCGTATAGCACTACACCGAAGGAGAACAGGTCAGCGCGTTGGTCCACAACGCCGCCCAGCACCTGCTCCGGAGACATGTACGGCAGTGTGCCTGCCACTACTGAGATTTTGCTTTCAGTTGTGCAGTCCTCGAATGGTCGGATCAATTTGGCTACACCGAAATCGAGGATTTTCGGCTGCCCGTCCAGCGTGAGGCGGACGTTCTCTGGCTTCAGATCGCGATGCACGAGTCCTCGCTCGTGCGCTGCCGTGAGCCCCTTGGCAAGCTCGATAGCGAGACGAATGGTCTCAGTCTCTGGCAACGGACCCTCAGAGATTCTGCCCCTCAGCGTCTCACCGGGGACATACTCCATCACGAGGTAGTCGACGTCGCCTTGACTGTCAAAATCATGGACGGTGGCAATGTTCGGATGGTTTAGCTTGGAAAGGGAACGCGCCTCCTTGCGAAAGCGCTTGCGGGCATCCTCATCGGTAAGTGTGCCCGGTGGAAGAACCTTAATGGCTACCTCGCGGTCGAGGTGTTCATCGTGGGCGCGATAAACTACCCCCATCCCACCCGCACCAATCTTCTCCACAAGGCGGTAGTGGCCCAGCGCGTAATCCAATAGCATAAGCGTAACGGAATCAGGCGCCCGCCCAACCACGGAGCACCCCTCCCCATAGGCTTGGTTGCAAATCGTAGGCCACTTATAACCGAAAGTCATGTGTCCAGCCTCACAGGAGTTTGTGCTTTAGATCACTGACAGGTCGGCAGACGTGCCCTAGAAGATTCCGATCGGCTTAGCGCGGCTTGCAAACGACAGCATGGGTGTTCCGTGCCAATTTAACAGTTGGGTGCCTCGCATGCGCAGTTGTAGGATGCGCTCGGCGCCAGCGCAAAGCTCAAACCATCTGCCGCCGGTTGCGTAAGATGTCCTGGAGTAGTTGCAACTGATCGAGCAGCAGATCAGCCAACTCGACCAGGAGTTGGCCAGTTTGCTCAGGCAACACCAGAACTCAGTGGAGCCGCCCGCAGAGCCGCCCAGCCTGATCGTCGGTTCAGGACGGCAGATCATTCCCAAGTGAGTGCGGCAGCAATTTCCTTCGGCCAACCAACCCTCCTCGGGGGTTAGTCCATGACCTGGCGATGAAGAAGGATGAAGAAGGATGAAGAAGGCAGAGGCGTGTCGAAGAGAGACAGCTCGCCAGGAGCAATCGCCACATACAGCGGATTCTCAGTCGATGCCAATGCTCCGGTCAAGGTTGAAGTAATGAAGGGGGCGTACTTTCCGCGAAGAATTCGACTACACCTTCGCACCGGGGTTTAGGGTTGATTCTGGCCGGGCACCGCTCGCGTGCTGCTGACAGCATCACAATGGAGCTGTGATCCAAAACACTGACGACGCTGCAGGGAATGGCTATCATGAGACCCTCAAACGCCGTCTCCCCCCACTTGAGACCCAGGACACGGGATTCAACATAATAAGTCCACAGCCCTGAGATTCCCTTGGGCGAGTTCAACCAGTCGAATTCTTAGCCGCGCCGGAGGCAGGCAAGATGGCCGGGGAAATTCGAACAGTAAAATCGGGCAGGCCGTGGATAGCGCTTGCAGTGCTGGTCCTAGGCTTGGCCGGTACATTGGGCACTTGGTACGTGTTCCGGAGCCATGAGCGAGTACAGATCGGCTGGGCGACAAGGCTGGCGGCGGACGCCATACGAATTGATCTCACGACCGACATGGAATGGCAAATGTTCGGTCTCGACCGATTGGCGCTGCTGTGGGAAGCAGCCGACACGCCACACTCGCTCTGGACAAAGAACGCAGACCTTTATATTCAGCACCGGCCTGGCTGCGTCGCAGTCGAGTGGCTTGCGCCGGACGGAACCAAGCGCGTAGTTGTAACGGGCCGCCAAAGTAATGTTGGAGTCCTTGCTTTTGACGGAGTGCCAAGGAAGTTGATCCAGGGTGCTGCCGGTTCAAAGCTGGCGAGGATCAGCGCCCCTGTACCGGTGCCAGATGGAGGCAAACAGTACGCCATAGCATACCCGGTATATGCGAGAGGGGAGCTTCGAGGTTTTGTGGTCTCCTTTTTCGATTTTGAGCGCTCCTTGGGTTACATCCTCGACGATGTGAAACCTCTGGGGTTTTCATTGGAGCTGTCGCAAGGGGATCAGCCCGACTATTTGATGGTGGGAAGCAGCCGAGAATATGAGCAAGAGTGGGCAACAGCAGCCGAAGTACCCGTGCCAGGCGGCACCTGGAAGATTCGTGTATGGCCGAACTCAGGCGTTCTGGATCGGATCAAGTCCCGGTTGGGAGAGGCGACACTGGTCATAGGAAGCATTTTGACCTTACTGATAACTTTGGTTGTTCACCTTGGCATCAGTGCTGGCCGAAAGTCTGCATACATTAGAGAGATTAACGAGCAGCTGAAGACGGAAGTCAGAACTCGCGCAGATGCACAAGAAGAGCTAACGCGGGCGCACAGTCAGTTGGAGGTACGTGTCCACGAGCGAACCGCCGAATTGGCTGCAGCGAACACAAAGCTGCAACAGGAAATCTCAGACCACGCACGCGCAGAGGTGTCCTTGCAGGAACTCACTGGCCGTCTGTTTCGCTCCCAGGACGACGAGCGTCGACGGCTGGCGCGAGAATTGCATGATGGCGCTATTCAGAACCTCATTGCCTTGGCTATGAACGTGGCGAGCTTACGGGAAGATCCATCCGGCGACCAGCAGCAAGAGCTATTGATCGATTCCGTCCGGCTGATTCAAGAATCCATACGTGAGCTTCGGACGACCTCCCATCTTTTGCACCCGCCATTAATTGATGAGCTTGGATTACCGGTAGCTTTGCGTGCTTATGTGGATGGATTTGCAGCCCGCAGTGGCATCAGGGTGGCGGTGGTGATCGACCCGGAATTGCAGCGCTTGGGGAACGATATAGAACTTGGGATCTTTCGTATTGTGCAGGAGAGTCTAACCAATATTCATCGCCACTCTCACAGCCAAACGGCTAGCATTCTCCTTTCCCGAGAGGCAGCCGACGTTCGCTTGGAAATCAGAGATCAGGGGACGGGAATCCCGCCTGACGTATTGATCAGAACCGAGCGTGGTACCGCCGGCGTCGGCATTGCAGGAATGCGGGAACGAGTTCGACTGTTGGGAGGGCGTTTCGAGATCAATTCTGATAGCCGCGGGACAGCCATTCGTATTGCATTGCCGGTGGCGAAGGATGTGTTCTCCAGTGAACCGCTCGCAGTAAGCGCCTAACTATGCGAAATGATTCCAGGTGAACTCCGGCATTTTCTGACGGAAACCTAGTAGGTTTCTCGATTGTATGTCCACGAGGCGAGCGTAGCATGGGTACACAAACAAAACCGAACCGGTGCAGCTCCAGAGGGATTATGCACGGCCCTATTCGCACGTTGGTGGTAGACGACTCGCCCGCAGCGTTACATTCCATTTGTTATTTCCTGAAATTGCTCCCGAATATCAGTGTCGTAGGTACCGCCACCGATGGCCGCGAAGGGCTTGCATCGGCCCACGCCTTGCATCCTGAACTCGTGCTTATAGATGTGCAGATGCCGGGAATGAATGGGATCGAAGCTGCCTCACAACTAAAGCGGGATCTCCCTGCGACCCACGTAGTTATGGTGACCGTTCACGACAGTGCAGAGGTGCGCCTAGCGTGCCGTCAATGCGGCGCGGATGGATTTATTCCGAAGGAACACCTGGATGAAGAGCTTCCTGCGCTACTGCAGCAGATTTTCGCCTCCGACCAGGCCAGCGTATAGAGGATGCCAGTGCACATCGTGCTCGCCGATGATCACGTGATCGTACGCCAAGGGCTGAGGTCCGTGCTGGAACGTGACGGGTTTGAGGTCGTTGGGGAAGCTGGCGATGGACAAGAAGCGATTCGGTTGGTCGAAAAGCTTCGTCCAGCCGTAGCCGTGCTTGACGTTTCTATGCCTTTGCTAAATGGCATAGACGCTGCGCGGGAAATCAGTAAGGTCAGTCCACAAACCAAAACGGTCCTACTCACCATGTTGACCGACGACCAATACGTTCTGGAAAGCCTGCGTGCGGGTGTTAAAGGTTACGTGCTGAAATCGAATAGCGCCGAGGAACTTATCAAAGCCATTCGCGAAGTCTGTAAAGGCGAAGTGTACCTCACGCCTGCCGCCTCGAGTGCGGTTGTGCAAGCCTATATCACGATGTCTAAAGCATCATTGCCCGAGCTTACCGACAGGGAGCGTGAGGTGCTGCAGCTTGTTGCCGAAGGAAAAACATCGAAAGAGATCGCGGGCACACTGGGCATCGGCGTAAAAACAGCAGAATCGCACCGGACGCACATTATGGAGAAGCTTGCAATCCACGATATAGCCGGCTTAGTGCGTTACGCGATCCGACACGGCATGGTTCAGCCTTAACTAATTCAGACCAGCTCCGACCATCTATCCTCACCCCGACCGAGAGCGTACATCGATACTCGATAGTGGCTACAGCAACCTCGGATGATGTGCTGCCCGGCTGCATAACTAACTCCACGGCACTACCTTCGGGCAGGAAGACAAGCGTAAGGCTATGAGTGTTGCATAGCTCATTTAGCCCTCCTGCATTCCGAGTTATTTCCTCCTACGAATCAAGGTTTCTTCGCTCGGGGGTTCCGTGTTTTTCCTTCACTGATTTCTACGGATCTCCGGATTGTGTACGTGCCGGATTTGGCCTACACCTTACTTGCTTCCAAAAGTTATGTCCGACATGCGCTAATCCGATTCGATTGACGCAGGGGGAGTTTAGAAATGAAACGAAGCTTGCTCCTGGTACTCTTTGCGCTGCTTACAATCAACCTATTATCTACTCAATCATTTGCCCAAACACCGCCGCCGGTCACCAGCGTAAATCTCGCGCCATTCAGCCCACAGCTTACGGCCGTCGATCCGTACGCTAATGCCGCCTCCTCTTCTGACGGCCTTAAGCCCGCGCGGCCATTCTGGTACTCAGTTGACAACAGCGGGCTCACCATCCTGCGGATAGGTGACAACAAAGTGGTGTACCGCATCCCTTGGCCTGCGACCCTCGACATCGCCTTGCCTGAGGGGGATGGGCCAGACTTTATGAACATACCGGCTCCGACCTCTGGCTGGGCGCCTATGGGGATGGCGGTGACCTACCCCACGGAGGAGTCACTTGCCAGCACTTCGGAGACTCCCGCCACCTACGTCTTCGTCGTGATGGCGCATTCCGGGTACGAGTGGGCTAGCAACTCTAGCCCAACAGGATTGCGGGACCCCGGTGTCCGCGACACGCTAAGGCCCGCGACGAGTCCCGACACAGAGTCGTCGATGCTAGTCGAGATTGACGTCACCGATCCGACGTACCCGGTGGCGACGTATCCGACGGGGCCCTCAGTTGTCGGGGCGATCCTAGGCCATGGTGCAGGCCAACCGGCATTTGATCCAGCAACGGGGAATGTCTATATCGGCAACATGCCGTCCAGATCTCTGCCCACGGGGCCCACGGATCTTACTTCGTTCGTGTCGGTGATCGCTCCAATTGCCATGGCAGAGGTTGCGGCCGCTGCCGAGCCCGTTACCGGACCGCCCGACCCACCACTTGTTCTGTGCGGCCCTGAACATCCCGACGAGGGACTACTCGCCGGCGAACCTTACGTTTGGCCATGTATGGCCGAAGGTGGCGAGGGTGAGCTCGTTTGGGAGTTCACGAATCTGCCTTCTTGGTTAACGAGTCACCACGACAAGCTCTCCGGAGAGTTGGACGGCATTCTGTACGGCACTCCTCTAACGGACGGACTCTACACCTTCCAGGTCAGGGTCACTGACCTCGGAGACGACCCGGCAAATCCGGAGCCAAATAGCTCCGACTGGACAACCGTCAGCTTGAACGTGAGCCCGACAGGTGTCGCGGCAGAGGCCGAGGCGGGCTTCGAAGTCGGGGTTGCGGGTGGCCAGGGGATCGCGGGAACGGGTAATTGTACTCCCGGGACTAGCCCGTCTGTACTAACGATCCCTGGCCTAATCCTGCCGCCAAACTGGCAACCATCGCCTGCGTCGATGGTGCCGAACTGGATCGACGTGCAACCGGCATTAATCGATGGCGTGGTGAAAGGCTGCTACGTCATGGGGACTGCGCCGATCTCGGGTGAGTACTACGAGTTTGCCCTGCCCAACTTCCGTTTCGCCTATCCCTTTGATAGGGAGGCGGTGATCTTTAGCGGGAACGTGGCCGGAACCTACATCTTTGATCCGCTGCCTGCAGGCGTGACGGTTTCCGGGCTCGCTTGGCACCAGATCGAAAAGATCCACGACCCGTCAACTGAAGCCGACATCCTGAACGGTGAGTTCATCGGCGTCGAGCCGTTCACCGGTCAACTCTACCGCATCTTGCTGCCGCAAGGCGCGCCCGAAGGCTCAGGCGGAGAAGCAACTGTTACAGCTCCCGAGATTTCTGTGGAATTAGACGAGATTACCCCGTTGGGGCAACCGCTCCTAGGGCCCTTGCAGCAATTGCGACCGGATATTGCGGCCCAATCGACTCAGCCGCACCGAGCCGTTGCTTTGGGGGATCTGGCGGTTGAAGCCGATCGCGATATCTTCGTTACGGCTCGTTGGATCCTCGATCCCGACAACAATGCAGTGATCCTGATTGGGGGCCCGGCTGGCTCGCCAATCGAGAACGGTGCGTTGATCAGGATCGGTGGCACAAACATCAGCACGGTCGACCTTCAAGGAGTGCAGGCTTGCTCCCTGGCACTTAACTCGGATCTCAGGCCGGCAATCCCCGGAAGCGAACCAGGACAAAAGGACAATGGAGCGCTTTGGGTGACTGGCACGACCAGCGGCAAGGTCGCAGTCGTCGACACTGCCTTGGGAACATCTGCGCAAACCCTGGACGTCACCAGCGCGACCTCACTCGGCGGTATATCGGTTGACACAGGTACTGGGGTGGCCTACGTGGCGGCGCCGCTCTTAAAGAACGTGACCATCTTCGGGAACGGATACCTGCCGAGAGCACCTGAGATCTGGCTCGGTGTCGAGCCCACGGCTACCTTTAACATCGGCGTGCCAGGGTCATTCACCGTGCTGGCTACAGGTACGCCCACACCAAACCTGTCTTACGTGGGTACGCTGCCTGCTGGCGTGACCTTCGTCAACAATGGCGACGGCACCGCCACTTTTGCTGGTACCGCGGCGGTCGGAACCGGGGGCGACTACACAGTGACGGTGACGGCATCGAACGGCATTCTGCCCAACTCTGCAGAGGCGTTCGTTCTCACCGTCCCGCTGGCACCTTCGATTACTAGTGCCAACACGGCAACGTTCACCGTCGGCTCGGCGGGGTCGTTCACGGTGACTTCCATCGGCGCGCCCGGCCCTGTGAGCCTGCTGTCTACCGGCACGCTGCCTAACGGCGTGACCTTCGCTGACAACGAGGACAGCACTGCTACTTTGGCCGGCACACCTGCTGCCGGAACCCAGGGCACATACGTGTTCACGATCATCGCATCAACGGGGGTGCCGCCCGATGCAACCCAGGAATTCACGTTAATCGTCAATCCGGGGTCAGGAGGAGGGACCGACGCGGCGCCCGCGATTACCAGTGTCAGCACGACGACCTTCACTGTTGGCGAACCGGGGTCGTTCCAGTTCATGACTACGGGGTCGCCCACGCCAAACCTGTCAAGGACAGGCGCGCTGCCTAGCGGGGTGATCTTCGTTGACAACCGCAACGGCACCGCCGCTTTGGCTGGCACGCCCCTCGCTGGAAGCCAGGGCAGCTACCCGATCACCATCACGGCAGCGAACGGGATACTGCCTAACGCCACCCAGGCGTTCACCCTTACTGTCAATCCAGCGTCGCAAACGGCTCCTACGATCACCAGCGCCAACGCGACCAACTTCACCGTCGGCTCTGCGGGGTCGTTCACGGTGACGGTCACAGGGACGCCGACGCCGTCCCTGTCCCATTGGGGCACGCTGCCTAACGGCGTGACCTTCACGGACAACGGCAACGGCACCGCCACGCTGGCCGGTACCTCAACAACCGCAGGCAGCTACCTGTTCACTATCACGGCAGCGAACGGGGTGATGCCCAACGCCACCCAGAACTTCACGCTGACCGTAAGCGGGGTCGCGCCTGCGATCACTAGCGGCCCCACGGCCACCTTCACTGTCGGCTCTGCGGGGTCGTTCACGGTGATGGCCACTGGGTCGCCTGCGCCGCAACTGATTGCACAGGGTGCTCTGCCAAGCGGGGTGACCTTTGTCGACAACCACAACGGCACCGCCGCCTTGGCTGGCACTCCCACCACCGGAACGGCGGGCAGCTATCCGTTGAACATCACGGCAGCAAACGGGGTGTCGCCGAATGCTACGCAGAGGTTCACCCTAACGGTGAACGCACCGCGGACGGCGCCTGCGATCACTAGCGCTAGCTCGTCCAGTTTCACGGTTGGTTCTGCTGGGTCGTTCACAGTGACGACCACGGGATCATTGCCCATGACCCTGTCCGAGACGGGTATGCTGCCCAGCGGAGTCACCTTTGCCGACAACGGCAACGGGACCGCCATCTTGGGTGGCACTCCTGCAACCGGGACGGCGGGCAGATACCTGTTCACCATCACGGCTTCTAACGGGGTATCGCCCAACGCTACGCAGACGTTCACTCTGACGGTGATCGATCAGGCCAGTTCCTTGACGATTGTGTCACCGCAAATACTGCCCGCGGGTACGGCCGGTCAGCAGTACTCGTACCAGTTGCAGGTGCAGGGTGGAACGCCGCCCTACACCTGGAGCCTGAGCGGTCGTCTCCCCTCTGGCCTGAGGCTGTCATCGGCAGGGCTAATCTCGGGTAGGGCGGGAAACAATGCGGCTGGTAACTATACGTTCACAGTCCAGGTCACTGACTCTGCTCGGCAGTCGAACAGCAAGGGTGTCAACTTGATCATCAACGTGAGGCCGCCGCGTCAGTAGTTCAAGGCCGAACCTGGCCACATCTCCAACTCCGGTCCGCTAGCCGGACCGGGGTTGGGGGCGGGCAGGATAGCCGTTCTAGGCATTGGTCCTGTGCGCCAGGACCTGAGCCGCGCAAGCAAGGAGGAACACAGTGAAGCGACCGATTCTGCTTATCATCCTTGGACTACTTACAGTCAGCTTGGCGTTTGCAGTCCAACCTCCGTCCCTCACGAAGATCGTTCTGCCGGCTGGCAAAAGTATGGAGGGGGGCATTGCTGTTAACCCAGTAACGCACAAGGCGTACGTCATAGCCGAACTAGCGACGGAGGATGCCGATGACCAAAAAGTGATCTTCGTTTTCGACAACGATTCACTCAACGCCAAGAGTGCGCCGAAAAGAGTGGGCCTGCCCCTCGCGACTACCCACCCAGTGAAAGTGATCCCCATCCCCAATGAGAACGAGTACGTCGCGATCGATTCCACCAGAAACCTGATCTACGTGGGCACCAAGTTCAGTGTCGAGCAGGACGAGTCTGATACTGGTGACGATGAAGGCGGCGGTGGGGAGGAACCTCCGGGCGGTGAGGAACCACCCGAGTTAGCTCCTGTTACGTCGCTGGAGCCGGTACCAGTCACTCTCGGCACCCTCACAGTGATTGACGGCAACACGGATACAGTGATTGCCACCTGGTACTTCGGCCTGGGTATCGAACCTGAAGGCGTGGCCGTGGATCCTGCCACTGGCGTTGTTTACCTCGGTGCCAAAGCACCGGAGGGGGAAGCGGCAGATGATGACACCTGTACCTCTGGAACCCCAATACCAGACATAGCTGAACCCGGTGACGTGGAATGCTGGACGGGTGGGCACATCTATGCCTTCTTCGTCGACCCCACTAGCAAGGCGATAACGTACTTAAAGACGATTCCTGCCGGGGATGATCCTGAAAGTGTCGTGTTTGTAGACGGAAAGGTTTACGCGGCCAACGAAGATGACGGAACCGTCACCATCGCATCATCGCTTACGCGCTGTGGGACGGCGTGGTGCGGCGGAACCCTACTCACCGACTACCCGGCGCCGTTAGTGCCTTACAGTCTTCACGTCTTTTCTTACGCGAATTCACTGGCGTGCCTCGAGAACCAGTTCGAAGCCGACAAGATGGCGGCCGGTGGTGGCTCCGTGTTCATCACCGACGACAGGTCTCGCGTGGCGAAAATCACGGGAACCGCCGTCGTGGGCACCTCGGAGGTCCCTGGCGCCACCGTATGTGAAGAAATTCCGAACACTGATGGTGGCGGTGCAAACACCGCCAACAACATCGCGTTCATGCAGAGATATGAGAACAAGAAGCTTAGTGACCAGTCCCTATATGTAGTCTCCGAACAGGACACGGTGGCAATCTTCGATCCAGCGACAATGACAATCAGAACAACAATTACCATCCCTCAGGCGCGGCATCTCGATGGGATTGCCATCGATGGCGCCGCGAACCGAGTCTGGCTTACCGATGAAGAGGTGCAAGCAATCTTCGTACTGCAGGGTGCTTGCGCGAACGGCACAGGCGCTTGCATACCGTAGTGCGCCACATCAAGCGAGGTAGTCATGGGCGCATACGGCTGGAACGCTTCTGGATCTCTGCTTTCCTAATCACGGGAGGGACTGCTCCCGCAGGCGTCCTTCCCCTCACAATAAAGCAGAATCAAGTCTCGGAGTAGAGTATGTCACTTAGTCTTGAAATCTTAGAGAATGCGCACGCAAAGCACCTCGGCTACGGACTCCCTTGCTCAAATTGCCGAGCCTATTACGCGGCAGACCTTACGGCATGCCCAATTTGTGGCTGCAGCGACCGTGTTCCCGCGAAGGTAGAATGTGCGTCCCTATCTGACTGTGGAGAAGGCGTCCAATGACCGAAAGGGAGAAATCCTATCTTCTTCATAAGAGCGAAATGTGTACAGAAAGCCAATTAGCTAGAGGCCAGTTGGATGAAATCGCAAATATTTGCGCTCACGATCCATATGATGTGCACACCTGTGTTTCCGTTTCACAAGTCTGCTGATTGAAGGGTATCGTTCATTCGAATAGATCCAGTCGGAGAAAGTTATTGACGAGATCTTCCAGCGAAGACCGTGATCTTGGGGTGATCCGAGACTCAGGCGCGCACCCTCTGGGGTTTCTTTTTCACAGAGGTCGGAGTCTTACGTACTTGGTTCTTGGGTGGACCAGGTTTCTTCGATTCAAGCTCAGCCAAGCTCAATCGAATCTGCTCCATCAGGTCTGGCACACCGCTCGTCGGGGTTTTGGGTGCTGGATGCAGGGGAATGCGATTACTGACTTTCGCATCGATAATTTCGCGTACGCGTTCTTGGTACAGGTCGTTGAACTGCGTTGGATCGAACTCCCCCTCATAACCCTTGATTAACGCCGTGGCCATTGAGAGCTCTTTGTTGCTGAATTCGGTGGTTAACTCCACCTTTGGGGCGGGGCGCACTTCATTCGCATAGAACATCGTATGCGCAACGAGGTAGCCTTCCGAAGGCCGGAGAATCAGCATGTGCTCACGTCGGTGCATCCCGATTCGGGCAATCCCGAAACACTCCTCTTTCCGCATTGCTTCGAGCAGCAGTCTGTAAACCTTTTCCGAGCCAGGTTCAGGAGCGACATAGTACGATCGCTCGAAGTAAATCGCATCTACTTCTGATGCTTTCACAAAATGAAATAGATCAATTGTGTCGGAAGTTTCGATCTCTGCTGCTTTGATTTCCTGAGGATCGATAGCAGCAAACTCGTTGGGCGCGATCTCATATCCTTTTATCAGTTCGTCCGGCCGGATTTCTTCGCCCGTCACTTCGGACTGGAGGACTTGGCGAACAGTGGAATACTGATGATGCGCAGTGTCTCGAGCATTTGTCTCTTCGGGCGTGGATCGTGTCTCTCCGATCACGTCGTCCGGGTCGGAATCCCGATTTGGGGGCTCGTACGAAAAGGGAGGAAACGACGAGGCAGGAGAGGGATCTCCATTGACCGGTTTCCGGTGAAGGCGTCGAAAGCGCGTCGTTTTGGTTCGAGCAGCTACCAGAAGCCGGACTGGCATCGCGACAAGCCCGAAATGAAGGTGTCCACTCCAAACGGCAGATGGCATAGCGTCCAAACCTCGCTTAGTGGGATGCAATTATGAATTGCAGTGCTGCTGAACAACTCCTGACCGCGGGTACGTAATCGAAAGCCGTTCCGTCCCCTAACATGGCGCCGTTGTAATCTGGACGCATGGTCCCTGGTGCGAACAAAGCAAGATTTATCGAGCCCATGCTCTTGCAGCGAAAGGAGCACTTGCCCGAAGGTCCGGACTGGCTTTACGAAATCAAGCTCGACGGCTACCGCGCGCTCGCTATCAAGAAGGACGGCCGCGCCGCGCTGCGTTCACGCAATGACAACGATTTCAGCCATCGTTACCCCACGATCGTAAAGGCTCTTGCCGCACTCCCGAACGAGACCGTAATCGACGGCGAGTTAGTTGCGCTGGATGAAATGGGCAAGCCTTCATTTAACGTCCTCCAGAACTACGGCTCGTCACCGGCAGCAGTCTTTTACTACGTCTTCGATGTCCTCGTGCTCGCAGGCCGCGATGTCATGGGCGAACCGCTTGCGACGCGGCGGGCGCTGCTAGAAAAGCGGATCCTCCCGAAGCTCCACGATCCCCTGCGGTATTCAGTCGAGCTAAACGCCAGGCTGCCTGACCTGATTGCCTCGGTCGAGGCGCAGGGCCTGGAAGGGCTTGTCGCTAAGAAGCGAAGCGGTGTCTACGAACCCGGCCAGCGTTCTGGCAGCTAGCAGAAAATGCGGGTCAATCAGGGACAGGAATTTGTGATCGGCGGCTATACGCCGAGTGACCGGAATTTCGACGCACTCATTATCGGATACTACGAAAAAGGAAAACTACTTTATGCCGGTAGAACTCGCAATGGCTTCACACCGCCGCTACGGGCAGAGCTTATGAAGCGCTTGCGGCCGCTGCAGACCGATGCATGTCCCTTTGACAATCTACCCGAAAGGAGAAGCGGACGATGGGGCCAGGGACTCACCGCCTCCAAAATGAAAGAATGCCGTTGGCTAAGGCCCGCGCTCGTGGGCCAGTTCGAATTCGTCGAATGGACCTCCGACTTGCATCTACGCCATACGCGTTTCATCGCGCTTCGGGAGGACAAGCCAGCTGCCGACGTTCGGCGCGAGAAACCTAGCTGAGTCTTTCCATTTCGGTTGGATCGAACGCGGTTTTCGATGATGTGGCTGATCTACGACGAACCTGGATAGCGCAAGGGAACAACTGGAGAACTTTGAGAGTCGCAACGTTCAACATCAACAACATCAACAAGCGGCTGGATAACCTCTTGGCTTGGTTGGCCAAAGCTGAGCCGGACGTGTTTAGTCTTCAAGAGCTCAAGGCAGAGCAGGAAGCCTTTCCCGTGAATGCCCTTCGGACTCTCGGGTACGAAGCAGTCTGGCAAGGGGAGCGCTCCTGGAACGGCGTGGCCATTCTCGCGCGAAATCACGTTCCCGTGCTGACCTGCACAAGTTTGCCGGGAAATCCTGAAGATCATCAAGCTCGCCACATTGAAGCGGCGGTTCAGGGAGTCCTGATCAGTTCCATCTACCTTCCCAATGGGAATCCGCAGCCTGGACCGAAATTCAATTACAAGTTGGCTTGGTTTGAGCGCCTCATTGCCCACGCCGGCCAGCTCATTGCGAGCGGAGCCCCTGTGGTGCTGGCCGGTGACTACAACGTCGTGCCAACTCCTCAAGACATCTATCCGACTCGATCGTTGGACAATAACGCGTTAATCCAACCCGAGAGCCGACGGGCTTTTGCGCGTTTGCTGGCTCAAGGCTGGACTGACGCCATGCGGAAGCTACGTCCGGAGGGGCCGCTCTGGACATTCTGGGATTACAAATTTGAACGGTGGCAGAAGGATAAAGGCATGCGACTCGATCACTTTCTGCTCTCGCCGAAGTTGTCGGACCGGCTCGTGGACGGTGGTATAGACCGATGGGCGCGTGGTCAGGTAAACGCGAGCGACCATGCTCCAACATGGATAATGCTCGATCTTTAGACAACAGGAGCCGACGTTCCAGAGGGGAATACCTCACATTGAGCGTCAAGGCTCATGAGACTGCTGCCAATCACTCGCACGCTGCAGCTTTACCCAGGAATATCGCCGGTCCGGTGCGCCAGCTATGGGCCAGGTTCATTCATTAGATGTGCGCGCCTGTTGCACCATCTCCACCAAGACTTTCCGGGTCTCACCCTGACTGTTTACCTCTCTCAAGAAGGCGATGCGGGCGCCACGCATGCCCCCAGCCGTTTTCAAGCGGAGATGAAAGCCGAGGCGATCAACTGCGGTCATCGTCGCTTCCGTTGAGTCGATGTGAGCAAATGACCGCGCAAGCATGACGAGCGCATCCTTGTGGTCGGCGTTCATGTGTTGAATGATTCCCGCCATGGAGTCTGCAAGAGGGTCGGGCTGGCTGCGGTCATAATCGGATGCGGACACCCAGCCCATCACTCCGAAACCTCCCACGTAGTAAACATCAACGACGTCCATGCGGTAAAAAGAGAAGTCTTCAAAATCTACCCAATATTTGCTGTTGGCATGACGCTCCAGGTAGAGCTTGCGAGCCTCGGCCAATTCGCGCTCCGGTACTGGCAGAACATTCCCCAACAGCGTTACCCTCGACGCTCCAAGTGGTTCGCCCTCGGTGTCCTGCTGCGTGACGAGCAGACTGGCATGGGCATCGCCCTGCAGATTCTGCGTGTGCATCGCCATGGTGCTGATCAGGAAGATGGGACGGCCACGATCGTCGAGCCCATAGGGCATCACCGAACCGAAAGGGAATCCAGGCTGTTTTCGCGATAAGGTGGACAGGCTGCCCATGCGACCCAAGTACACCAGCGTGTGAGCACGCTCGGCGAAGGTGGGCTCGGGCACCGGCGGCACGTCAGTCCCTGGCCCGGGCCCCGCGTGTTTTCTGGCTGGTGAGCTGGTCATTGAAGTCTCTGTCTCTCCTACGTTTCGTCGTCGGGTGGACCTGCCGCGCCAGCGAGGTCCTGAGGTTTAATCTTCTCGACATTGAACTTCGCTACGCGCTCGCGCATTGTTTTCAGAACATCTTCGAGAGGTGGAGGTTCGCCCTTGATCCATCGCAGCGGGTTGATACGCGATACAACAAACGATCGCAAATACGGACTCACGAGTCCGCGCGCTTTCAACTTCTTGACTACGGCGGCGACCTTTTCCTCAAGATCGAGCACCATCGTGGCCCGCTTCTCGTGCTGCTTAAGCGCAGAGCGCAATGACTCGTCGGTAAAGTCCTCGAGACGGCGAAGGATGGCATGGTAAGCGCCACCGCCGAAGCGGGTGAATCGCTCATAGCAGACTCCCAAAGTGACGAGTGCAGCCTGGTCGAGATAGAAGGCAAATCCTGACTCGGGCCGAGACCCGTCCTCGTCGACCAAGCCACGGTAGATCCGTATGACTTCTAGCGAGCGCTCTTTGAGGTTATGTGCTTTTTCCGTATTCAGAGCCAGGATCTGCCATGCGACCTCGCGTTTCGGGATGACTAGTGCTGTGATGGACTTAGCGCCAAGGCGACGCATGGCCTCGAGTCGATGCCGCCCGTTGGGGGTCCAGAAGCCACTACCGGGTGCCACGACCGCGATGAGCGGATCGAGAAAATATCCCGTCTTATTAATGACGTCCGCGAGACGTTTGTGGTGAGTATCAGAGAGATCGCGTTGGAACGGCGTGGGCTCGATCTTGTCGATGGGCAGAATGGAAAGTAGCGTGGGATGACCGCCGAAGGGTTCCTTGTATTGACCCACCACACAGCCCCCAGCCTTCTCGACTGCTTCTACGGCTTCCGCGGCAGATCCTTCTGACTGCTCTAACCTGCACTGTGCGGGATCGAGGCCTTTGGTACCGGGCTTGGCTTTGCGAGGACGTCGTCGGGCTGGTGGGCGCTTTGCCATCTAGAGACTCTATTTTATTATCGCAGCGGATTTCTTGACGTCAGGTCAGTTTTGCATAGTCAGTTGCTAAAATGAGAGCGTCACAAAGATGAGAAGCCCACTCTCTAGAGTGAGGAACAGTCGTCGGATGACTCCTCAAACCGAAGCACGATCGATTGCTAGAGAGCGCCTGCGAAGGTATTACCGACCTGATCGTGTACATATTTTGTTCGTGGGGGAGTCGCCACCTGCTTCGGGACGGTTCTTCTACCAGGAGGATTCAGGACTCTTCCATGCTGTCAGAAAGACTTTTCTTAGCGCATTTCCCTCCGCGAGAAAAAGCGAATTTCTTAATCTTTTTCGCGCTCTGGGTTGTTATCTCGTGGATCTTTGCCGTGAACCCGTGGACAACATGACCCGCGGTCGCCGCCGATGTGCTTGTCGCTCCGAAGAAGCTCGACTAGCTCGAACGATTCGGCATCTTCGTCCGGAGATCATCATCACAGTCGTCCGCTCGATTGGAGAAAATGTGAAACGAGCGCGTGAGCAGGCCGCATGGTTAGGTCCGCATCTTGAGCTTCCGTATCCAGGTCGCTGGCATCGTGCCCGGCTGCAGTTCAGTCGACAATTGGTGCCATTCTTACGCAAGATGGTAGGGGGAACCTCGGGCGGGGTATTGTATCGGCAGCTACGATTGCGGCCGCAGCGGTCTCATATGATCTTCATAGCCAAAACCCGCAAACTATAGACGTCGACAGGCTATGTGCGAATGATCTCCGCCCGTATTTACGGGTGGAGCAATCAGATGATATTCATCCTTATCCCACGTTCATTCACCTAGCGGATTACTCGTCTGACTACTAGACCTACCTCTGGGATCAGGTGATTGTTGAGGATTTTCACGAAAAGTTTGATCCGAAAGACCCCCTCGGCGGCGACCTCCCTTCTCAGTATCGCCGCGCGGTGCTCGAGCCTGGAGGATCCATGTCAGCCGAAGACTTAGTGAACAAAATTCTTGGCCGCCCACAACAGCTAACGGCCTTTCAGCACTGGCTCAACAGGGAATTTGAACCGTTGTGCCGCCCATTGAAATTACAACTGAGCTCAAGCTTTCTCTGCCTGCATTGTTATGTGGGGAGAACCGCTACGCCCCAGTTCAGCTCGGAAGAGCCCTGCATAAGATCAGGGGGATCAATCTTATCCAAACGTTGAGCTGTTGACTCGAGCGCATTCCTGGAGTGACAGCCGGGCATCGCGTTGCCCGATGAGTTGCTCGATGCATCAGCACGATAATGGCAAAACGCGTAATCAAAAGCTCGCAAACTGACACTTAGCGGTGATCGGCAATCCGGAAGTCGCCCGCTGTCACTTTCCGGTTGGTCGACCACACATCCGAAGAGGTGTCTGAAAGATGGGTACTCGGTTCGCACTGCGTCGAATACTGAGGAAGGACTTCCGTTGTATCGTGACTTCAGACCATTCAACGTTGTCCTCATCAATTACTGCGTACCACGAGGCGAAGGGCATAGCATCGATCCGTTAGCTCCTCAGACAAACGGAATAGAGCTCGTATTGGCAATCCGCAACATTGACTGCACACAAGGCATAATCCTTGCAGCTTTTGCATTCAGGACGCCTGCGGAAGTGCCACGACCACTCGAGGTAATGGACATCCCGCTTCTACTCGATTGCAGCAGTTTTCAATTGCGACGGTGTTGGAAAAAGTAGAGATCGACCTAGCAATCAAAACTCTCAGTAGAGCAGACTTGTTACGATTACGGAAAATCGCTACATTGCTGATTCGAGGTCTCGGACGCGCCGCACGTGGCAGGAATTGGGAAGACCTGCTCGATGAAGCTCAGTGTCGCACACTGATCGGTGCTGGGGATGCTCAAAATGGAAGACATTGGAATCGAAGGGTCCCTTTTGTACAGCATCTGGCTGGAGCCATGAAGAGCATTGCAAGTCTTTGGCGGCGACAGTTCCGAGAGAATGAAGCGTACCTCGTCTCAGAAGTCATGGTTTGCGATGAAGAAGGACAAGAATATTCGCCTATGGACAATATTCCGTCCGACTCCATGCCAGCAGATCGTCTTCTCCTCGAGAAAGCCGAAAAAGACAGGGTTTTCGCTCTGTTCAGGAATGACGAGCACGAAACATCTATTTTGCATGGCGTCATTGGCGGCCTGCGAAAGAGCGAAATCAAACTAAAGTATGGCCTTGACGAAAAGAACTATGCGGGAGCAATGAGGCGGCTCCGAGTAAAACTCATGGCGGCTCAGGAGAGGGGCAATAATAATGGCAAATAACAAGAACAGCGAAGAAAGGCTAGAAGTAGTTCTAGACTACTTGGCATGTCCCCCCACTGGCCTGCTCACGGCGTTAGCGCAGACGCCGATCGTCCCAACGTCAGCCTGATTGATGTGCATCATCACTTCATTCCACCTTCTTACTTTGCCGAAAATCGCGAGCGCATTGTCGCCGCGGCCAGGCTTAGGCATCGAATTGTTGGTTCGGGCTGTGATCCCCTCTACTGCGGGAGGCCGATCTTTTGCACCAGTGCGGCGTAACGAGGGTCGGAACGCAAAGCATCCACGCTGAAATCGGTAGGAAGAGCGAGGAGGCCGGGATCGCGTTCCTGGTATGCCGTGTCGAGCCAGTGAAAGGCGTCGTCTTTCGCCCCCATCCCTGCATAAAGTCCTGCGATGTTATAAGCGGAGATGTAGCCGCTCTTAGCTTTGCGTTGCGCAAGAGAAATTTCTATGCCGTTGCGGAGAGCGGATGGCCAGCCGCCAGATTTGAATCCGCGTTCCATCGCGGCCGCGAATTCTGCGGTATTCTTATCCCCCTGAAGTTGAGCAGCGGTCTTGAATTCCTGGATGGTCTGGGGATATTTGTGTTGAGCCCAATAAGCCGTTGCCATTATGAAGTGGACTTGGCCAAAGGTCGGATTGTCCGCAATGATAGTCTTGCCGATCTCAATCGTCTGGTCGAATTGGCGCGCCGCGGTGTAAGCCACCATTTGAGAGATGTGCATGACGGGCGATAAGGGATCGAGTTGATAGGCGCGGTTGGCTTCATCAATCGCTTCCTGCTTCCGCCCGATGCTGGAGAGATCCAGGGAGAACCAATGATGGGCGGTGGCATCACTAGGATCAAGAGCGATGGCTCTCTTGTACTCGGCCTCACCCCCGGCAAAATCCCAGTCGTACTCGAACTTAGTGGAAGCCAGCACCGCGTGAGGATGAGCCAGCGTGGGATCGAGTTCTAACGCTTTCCGGGCAGCGGCGCTCGATTTGGGCATTACCTCGGCGGGATCCCCACCATAACTGGGCAGCGTGCTATAGGCGTCTGCCAGTCCGGAGTAGGCCAAGGCGTAGCCCGGGTCCTTATCGATGGCTTCATTGAAATATGCGATGGCCGTTTTGATGTCGGCCATCGTGCGTTTGTTCCACAGGTAGCGGCCCTTCACGTAAAGCTGGTAGGCTTCCGGATTCTGCGTGCCTTGCCTGGTAACTTGCTGTTTCTCGATTCCGCTTAGCTGGGAGCGCAGTTTTTCGGCTATGTCGCCGGAGATTTGCTGCTGCAGGGACACGATGTCCGATACTTTGCGCTCGTACTGTCCGCCCCAGATTTCAGTATTGTCTTGAACACTGGTCAGGTCCGCACTCACCTGTATCGCGTCGCCGTGTTGTAAGATCCTGCCCGTCAAAAGCGCATCGACTGTCAGTTCCGTGCCTACTTTCTGCACATCAACATCCTTGCCTTTGTAGCGGAAGACGGAATTCCGGGACTTGACCTTCAGTTGTGGAACGTGAGTGAGACTGCTGATGAGGGATTCGGTGAGCCCGTCGCTGAGGAAGTCGGTATCCGCACTGCCGCCGACATTAGTGAACGGGATGACGGCGATGGACTCGACCCGGGATGTGGCGGAGCGGGAACGGGCGTACCAGATACCAGCAGCTAAGATCGCCAAGGCAACAACCAGCGCCGTCGCTACCCAATAGTGCGGCTTCGAACCGGGCGGAGGGGCGACTGTAGCCGCGCTTTGGGATGGTGTCTGTGAAACAGCAACCGACGAACTTCCCGAGACGGGCGCAGCACCTTCACTGACGGAATGCGGCACCTGCACAGCCGCGCTCGCTACTGAACTCTTACCGGACTCGATCTCGCGCTTCAATCGCTTCAGGTCGGCGCGCATTTCCGAAGCGACCTGGTAGCGCAAATCGCGTTCCTTTTCGAGAGCCTTGTTGATGATTCGCTCCAGTTCTGGAGGCAAGGCAGGGTTCAGGCGAACTGGTGCTGTTGGCGCACGATTGAGGATAGCGTCAAAGATCACGGCGGAAGTGTTACCAGCGAATGGTTGGCGGCCGGTGGCCATCTCATAAAGAACTGTGCCGAACGAAAACAAGTCCGTGCGCGCGTCGAGTTCCTCGCCGCGCGCCTGCTCCGGAGACATATATGCCACTGTGCCTACCGTGCTGCCCGGACTGGTGAGATGGGCCAGATCGATCCCCGCGGTCGCTTGGGTGGATCCAACCAGCTCGACTGGGGGCAGCGGCTGTCCTGCTACTTTGGCTAGCCCAAAGTCCAGGATCTTTGCTTGTCCGCGCTTTGTAATGAAAAGGTTCGCGGGCTTCAGGTCCCGATGAACGATGCCAGCCGTGTGAGCCACATCGAGAGCATCTGCAACCTGCACTGCCACATCTACCAACTGCTCCGCCGACATGGGCCGTCCCTCGATCCGATGCTTCAGGGTGATGCCTTCGAGGTACTCCATTACGATGTAATGGCGCTCCTGATCTTCCCCAATGTCGTAAATGGTGCAAATGTTGGGATGGTTCAGAGCGGAGGCCGCCTGCGCCTCGCGCCGAAAGCGCTCCAGAGATTGAGGATCCTTCGCAACTTCATCAGGCAGGAACTTCAAGGCGACGAATCGGTGCAGGCGCGTATCTTCGGCCTTATAGACCACTCCCATACCGCCGCCCCCGAGCTTCTCGATGATCCGGTAGTGTGATATGGTCTGGCCGATCATTGGGCTGCAATCTTAGGTGTCAATGTGGGACAAGTCAACGAACGTTAGATTTGCAGTGAGCCGATTCGGCAAAGCCAGACTGAGTGTTGCGAATTTCAATAATCGAGCGCCAAGCGCAGAACACACGCGCTTAGCGACGTATGAGAGGCATCGGGTCTACTTCGTAACCTTCGTCTTGAACAGTCTTGGCGACAGCGGTACGCAGTGTCTGCTGATCTGAACTCTTGGGCAGAGCGCAGTGGCGGTGGATTATTTCTTCGCCCGCGACGATTCGAACGAGCCAGCTTGACTTGTCCTCGTCCCATAGGAATTCCACACGATCGGCACGCATGTCTTCCTCCATTGGCCCGCCTAAGACGATTGTAGTACCCAACCTGAAAAAGAATGTGACATAGACCGTTCGCCTGTAACGCCGTTAATGCGGCGCCGGGGTGCCGCTATTCGGTTGGTGGGTCGAAACGCTATGTCGTCCAGACCTCATCGAATACTCTGGCGAAATTGCCACCGATGACTTTCTCGATTGCACCGGCCGGATGGCCTCGTTTCATCAACTCCTCGGCGATGATCTGGATCTTTCGTGGAACATTGAGTCCTGCTACGTAGACCGGACGGTCTTCTTCAGGAGCCGCGAGGCCGGATTTCTGCCGCTCTTCCTCGGACTGGTTGAATTCAGCCATGCCCTTCGGGCTCGTATCGAACGGGTTGATGGGAACGTCGCTGCCGACGCCGACGTGATCTTCCCCGACCACTTTCAGGGCATGTTCAATGTGCGCCATGTAATCGTCTAAGGTTGGTTGCTTAGGCGATGCCGTCAGGTATGGCAGGTCGTAAATGCCGATCACTCCACCTTTATCTGCCAACGCACGCAACTGATCGTCTGGCTTATTTCGCGGATGGGGATGCACGGCAGCACAGCCCGCATGAGACATAATGACAGGCCGGGATGAGGCCGCCATTGCATCTGCCGTGGTTTGCGAGTTGGCGTGACTGAGATCGACAATAACGCCCCTAGCGTTCATGGTCTTCACTGCTTCATGTCCCAGCGGAGTCAATCCCTCTCCGTTTGGTTCCATAACACCTGCTCCAAACGGTGACTTGCGGTTATACGACAACTGCATCACCCGCACGCCAAGATTACGAAACAATTCAATACGTTCCAGCTTACCTTCCAGCATCTCCACACTCTCAAAAGAGAAGATGATTCCTATCTTCCTCTCACGCTTAGCTCGTTCCATGTCGGAGGGTACACGGACCTGCATGAAATAGGAGGGATGAACTTCGATCATCTGCTGGATGTAAGCAATATCTTTGATGGTTTCAACGAAATCTGCATTGATTCCACCGATGGACCACTTGACAACATCGACACCGCTATCGCGCACCATATCCAGATCACTCTGCGGCAGCGGAAGATGACCGCCTTCCCATGGCGGCCCGGAGTTGCAGTCCAGCACCAACGCACGTCTGTACAATTCGGCAGCCGAACGGGAAACGGCGGACACGTTGCGGGATGATAGCTGCGTCCTAGCAGAAACAGGCGGCACCAGCGCAGATGCAGTCGCGCCTGCCATCATCCACGTAAATTCTCGGCGGTTCATGGACGCCTCACGATTGCCAGGAAGTCGCAAATACAGCCAGTGGCGCGAGAGCCAATCGGGAGCGAATCATAAGCTTCGACTCGTGAGCAGTCAATTCTATCCGGCACTGTTCAAGATCACATCTCTCGCTTTTCGGGCGTTGCTCGCGCCGAGAGCGCTTTGCCTGCAATCCTTGATTTCCCTCGGTTGACAAGGCTCTGATTCTGAGCTAAAACTCTTCGCAATCCAAGACTTGCCCTGCCTTGCGCGTATTCCAACGCGCGTGCGGATCAACACGAACAGCAAGAACAAGAAGGAGAAGACCCCATGAAGCTAAAAGTGACAGCAGTTCAACTTGCGCGGTTTCTCTCGATCATTACCGGAGTTCTGGGGATCATGACAATCAGTACGCTCGCTTTGGGTGGCTCAGCCGCCACTGCGACACTATGCGTTAACCAAGGCGGCACTGGCGGCTGTCTCGCTTCCATTCAGGCCGCTGTTGCCGCTGCCTCTGCGGGTAACACCATTAGGGTTGCGGAAGGGACCTACTACGAGGACGTGAGCGTGACGAAGCCTCTCTTCCTGGTTGGCGCCCACGAACACAACACCATCATCGATGCAACCGGGCTCGTGAACGGGATTGCAATTACGGGCACCAGCGACGTGGGCGTCACAGGCTTTACCGTGAAGAATGCGGAAACTGCCGGAATCTGGATCACCAATTCATCCCGCGTGACGATATCGAGCAACATCGTCGAGGACAATGACAAGGGCTTGATACCCGGGCCGCCGCCCACCTGCCCTGCCCTGAACGGCACGCCTTTTGCACAGGGCGAAGCATTCGATTGTGGGGAGGGCGTGTTTCTAAGCGCGGTGGACCACTCGGTTCTGTCCGGCAACACCGTTACCGGCAATGCAGGTGGGATTCTAATTACCGATGATACCGGCCCGACTCACGACAACTTGATCAGCGACAACTCCGTGGTAAGGAATACTGAGCTTGATTGCGGCATAACGCTGCCTTCTCACAGCGGAGCGGGGGTGTTCCACAATACTGTTTCAGGGAACAATTCTTCCTACAACGGAGGGCCTGGAGTCGGAATCTTTGCGCCAGGACCAGGCAGCAAAGCCTATGGGAACGTAGTCATCAACAACCGTCTACGAGGTAATGGGCTGCCCGGCGTAACCATGCACAATCATGCTGCTCCGGGAGTGAACGGCGTGCCTGCATTTCTGCCGCCCGTCATGTTCGATGACAACATGATCCTGGGTAACGACATCTCTGACAACTCGCAAGACTTTGAGGATGCGGCTACGTCGGGACCTACGGGAATCAACATCTTCAGCGTGGCTCCGATGGCGGGCACGATCATTTCTCAAAACGTGATCCATCAGGAAGCTCTCGACATTGTGGTCAATGTTCCTGCCATGGGAATGACGCCCGTCGCTCAAGCTCATTTGAACAATCTTCCGGGGCGCGTCGGTCTGCAGAACGCGGGGGCAGCCGTAGTGGACGCGACGGAAAACTGGTGGGGATGTTCGAGGGGTCCGCTTAGCCAAGGATGCTCAAAAGTACTGGGCAGCGGAGTGGTATTTCAACCGTGGCTGCTGAAGCCATTCCAGGCTCAATAGTTTGCGGAGGCATGAGGAGCACGTAAGGCTCGTGACGGGATCTCTGCGCCAAGCCGAAAACAGCCTGAAACCGAACAGAAGCAACGCTTGTGCGATCGGAAGGAAGCCGGGGAGCAATGCTACTCTCCGGCTTCCGAAGAAAGGAGACAACGCTAGAGCAGCGCTGATGCTATGCCAGCGCAAAGATGCAAGTCAGGGCCCGAGTGTGTAAAGCTCTCTGCACGATGTCTCTTTAGCCAAGTCAAGATGACCTGCCGCAATCACCGCCCACCGCACTGTCGATGTGCGCGCGTCGCGCGATTGGATTGGGTTTCCAACTGAGCACAATCGATGCGAATCAGCGACCCAGATGTCCGGAGAAAGCTGGCAGATGCTCGGTGGCTACAGTACAAGCACCTATCTGACCGACAGAACTGGCCGTGGTGGAAGCGCCTGATCCATCGCTTACAACGATGCCCGATATGCAGGCCACCAAGAGAGAAGTAACGATGGCTGCTCCGATAGCGACCACCAGACGTGCCGCGTCGCTGGCGTGGAGAATGCGTGTGAAATTTCCGAAGCCCACCCCGGCATCCCCCCTCGAGCGCCGCCAGGAGCCGGGGTGCGCACGCAATCGCAGGTGGAAGGCTAGAAGTCATTCGCGAATTCCAAAGGGGAGAACGCCAAGGCAGGAGTACTACTTTACGCAAACGCCATAGCCTACCCTCCCGCCAACCCCCCTTGGCGGTCCCCTACGCGGTGTCGCGCCTGGCGGGAGCGGTTTCTGAGTGTAAAGATGTATCACTCGTCCGCTGACCCTCGCAAACTATTAGCCACGATTCGGCTGCGATTCAGTGAAAGTTCTCCACCAGCATGATGTCGCTTTGGACGGAATCGGCGCGGGTGTAAACCATCCAATGCCCATCAGGGGAGGCATCCACTCCAAGGGACTCGTCTACTTGTGGACCCACATCCAGCTGCTTTATCTGCTTAGTGCGTGTGACTGGGTTATAGCGGATAAAGCGACCTGCCGGTGCGGTTGTCTCGTCCAGAACGCAGATGTCCTTACCACAGACTTTGAAGTGTTGAAAAGTCCAAGCGTCTATGATGCGAAGCTCGTTTGCACCGTTAAGATCACTTTTCCAAACCGATCGATCACGCTGGTAGTAGAGCGCCTTTCCGTCCCAGCTCTCAACGACTGCCATCCCCAACTTCGTAGACACCGGGATCGGTTGTCCGCCTTGTGCGGAGATCTTCCATATCTTGCCGTCCGGGCGGTTGGAAGTGAAATAGATCCAATGTCCGTCTCGCGACCAACTCGGCACCGAGCTGTCAGAGCTCCAGGTTGTGAGCCGGTGCGGAGCGCCCCCTTCGGCAGCGATCACGTAAACATCCAAACGTCCTTCCGCTTGCGAATCGAAGGCGATCTATTTTCCATCGGGTGACCAGGCAGGAGAACCCGCACCGTTCTTCAGAGATGTTAATTGGATCTGACTTGAGCCGTCGGCTGAGCAGACATAAATTTCAGGGATCCCAGAGCGGGTGGAACTAAATGCAATGCGCAGCCCGTCGGGAGAGATGGAGGGATCAGAATCCTCTGACGTGGATGCAACGATTCGCGTTTGAAGTTCACAAGGGAGAAAGGGAGACCCTCCAGAGATTCGTGTCCACGGGGGAACGTCGGAACGCAAGCCGGTTCCCTTACGCGCAACCGTTGGCTGGACGGTGCCACTCGCGGCGACGCTGAGCGGCTGCGGACTGCCACCCGCGAGAGGAATTCTCCAGAGAGTCGATGATCCCTGGTGGGTTGAGTCGAAGACTAACTCTCGGCCATCAGGGGGTCCATGCAATCCCGTCATGTAGACGTGCACGGAGGTGAGCGCGCCATCATTCAGAACAGGTTGTTGCAGCCTTTCAAGAAACCCATTCGAAACATCAATAACCAGTAATGCACGTCACCACATGGGCCGCCATACTTTATGGCGGCCTTATCTGTAAGCCAAGCGGAACTCAACTGATGAAAGCAGGCCTCTACACTCATCATGCTGAGGAATGAAGACCACTGGGCGAGTATTACCAACCGAAAGAGTTATACCTTCCTCTTTTCTTAGTTGACCGTTATCGGGAAGGAATCATAGCTTGATGTCCTTGGGAGGCTTGAGATGCGGGCGGCTCGGGCACAAATTTCCACGATCCTACAAACGGATTCGTCTGAGTCGCAACTACGCATCGGGTGCCAAAAGTGAAGCTCGCGAGCAACAGTATGCGGAGGAGTCGCATTGCATCCATTACTCCCTCCCGTTGCTCTGAACGATCGCGGCGATTCGAGCACAGGGTTTTTGGTTAGTTTTCTGGAACTAAATATCAATCGACAGCCGGAAACTGCCGGTCAAGGAAATTTAGGTGACGCGCGTTCCAGAGGCGGCACACTCCGCGCTTCCTCACTCCTGGCACGCCGACCGGAAGCTACGACTTGAAATCAGTGAGCGTACCGGGCACCCACAATATGCAATCCAGTTGTATGATCCGCAGCGGTCAGGCTTAACGAGCAAACCTGGATTGATTGGTCCGCCGCTCATACTGACTCGCGGAGATCCGGTTGAGGTCGAGGTCGTGAACCGGCTCAAGAGCCCTACGGCTATCCATTGGCATGGAATCGAATTGGAAAGCTATTACGACGGAGTGCCTGGTTGGAGCGGCGCTGGGATGCAGATCACTCCAGCAATCGCGCCGGGCAGCTCCTTCATTGCCCGTATGGTGCCTCCGCGTTCGGGTACCTTCATTTATCACACCCACTGGCACGACGCCTCGCAACTCACCAACGGCCTTTACGGGCCGCTGATCGTGCTGCCGGAACGTGAGGCCTTCGATCCAAAATCGGACTTAACGTTCGTGTTCAGTATTGGAGATTTCGGTGCGCTTCAGGAATTGGCGCTGATCAACGGAACGCCACAAAGCAAGAGCCTGCAACTGGTAGCCGGCAGGAAGTATCGCTTCCGGTTCATCAATATCTCGACGAACAACCAAGGTATGCAGGTGTCGCTCCGCAATCCCAGTGGGCCGGTGGAGTGGGTCAAAGTTGCGAAGGATGGTGCCGATCTTCCTGCGCATGTTTCGACAAGCGCGCGCGAGACGATTACCGTTGGCGAAACGTTCGATGTCGAGTTTTCGGCCCCCACTGCACAGGACCTGGTTCTTGACTTGCTGTTACCGGGCCAGAAGATTCATACAACGCAGACGTTATCGTTTCAGGCGCCGACTCCACTTGCTCGGTAGGCTGGTGCCGTTCGATCAAATTGAGGGGCAACCAAGAAGTTGGCTTCCCAATTGCCGATAATTCGCTCCGGTGAAGAGAAAAGCGCGACGGGTGTTGCCCTAACAATCGCTCTTCACCGGCCTCTTAAGGGTCGCCCCTGGCGTCGTTTGCTATTGAATCGGTTCGGGGGCCGCGCGGACTTCATCGTAGCGCAGACGCTTGATAGTATCCCGCTCGCCCAAAACCAAAAAGAACGGGGTGAACTGCGACTTTCTTGCGATCTGGAAATCCGGCATCCCCCATGAGAGTAAGAATTCGGCTCTCGGTGTTATCACGTAAACGTTCGCCCGAGTGAAACAACTTGAACAATCCGTGGCCCGACGGAGAAGATTCGAAGTCCAACAGGTAGAAACTACCTTCGGGCTTCAGAACCCGACGCACTTCACCCAATGTCTTCTCCCGATTGCTACCTTCGAGGTGGTGGAACATGAATGAAGAGAAGACCAGATCGAAACTCATCGCCGCATATTCGAGCGAGTCGGCAAATCCTTGATCGAAGCGAACGGATACGTTAGCTAGCTCCGCCTTGCGTCGCGCTCGCGCGAGCGCTTTGGGGTCGGGATCGAGTCC
>JBKOUZ010000215.1:0-13788 GCA_046723715.1 Acidobacteriota bacterium
TGCGAGTCTGAAATCTTTTCAACCATGGGCCTGAACAAGCTTGACCTTGCCATCATCGCGATCTACCTGGCAGGCATCACCCTTTTCGGACTTCGATTCCGCAAGAAGCAACGCACCCTGCGCGACTACTTCCTGGCCGGACGGGATATTCCCTGGTGGGCGATCGGGCTGTCGATCGTGGCCGCCGAGACCAGCACGCTCACGATCATCAGCATTCCCGGCCTGGCCTACGATACCAATCTCACCTTTCTTCAGGTGGTCCTGGGATATCTGGTGGGCCGAATCGTGATCAGTTTTGTGCTGCTGCCGCATTACTTTCGCGGTGATCTGTATACCGCATACGAACTCATCGAGCGGCGATTTGGACGCGGTCTGCGTTCGCTCACGGCGGGATTATTTCTGGTCACGCGTGCGGCGGCGGAAGGCGTGCGGGTGTATGCGGTTTCTATCGTGGTGTCAATCGCGCTGGGCACTGGCGAGATCGCGTCGATTGCCATCATCACCGCGCTGACGCTGATCTACACCTTCGAAGGCGGACTTGCAGCGGTCATCTGGACCGACGTTGTGCAGACTGTGATTTATGTCGGCGGCACGTTGGTGGGGCTGATCACGGTCACACACCTTGTGCCCGGCGGCTGGGATGCGATTCACTCGGCCGCGCTTGTGGCGGGAAAGCTTCAGGTCTTTGATTTCCGCGCCGATTTCTGGCTGCCATACACGTTCTGGGCCGGAGTGATCGGCGGAGCCTTCTTGACAACGGCCAGCCACGGCACCGACCAGCTCATCGTACAGCGATTGCTGGCCGCGCGAGGGCAGAAGCAGTCCGTGACCGCATTGCTTTCCAGCGGCGTCGCCATCTTGTTTCAGTTCGCGCTCTTCCTCATCCTGGGCGTGATGCTATGGGCATTTTATCGACAGCCCTCGGCAGCGTTTGGACGGCCCGACCGGATCTATCCCACATTCATCGTCACGCACATGCCGCACGGAATCTCGGGCCTGCTGATCGCTGCGGTTTTGGCTGCGGCCATGTCGAATCTCAGCGCGGCGCTTAACTCACTCTCGTCCAGCGCGATCATGGATTTCTACGCGCGCCTGCGCCCGCAGTCGGACGAGAAGACAAAAATGCGCCTGTCTCGGCTGGCGACTCTCGCGTGGGCGCTAGTTTTGTTTGGACTGGCGGTGATCGCACTGCACAAAGTTGGACGGGTGGTAGAAGTGGGGCTGCAGATCGCTTCCGTAGCGTACGGCGCACTTCTTGGCGCATTTCTGCTGGGCACACTGACGCGCCGGGCAAATCAGCGCGGCGCAATTGCCGGAATGGTGATGGGTTTTGGCCTCGAACTCTATCTCTGGCTTGGTACGCACGTGCCCTGGACGTGGTGGGTCATGCTGGGAACCGCAGCCACTTTTATCGTGGGATGGACGGTTAGCATCCTGCTGACCTCGCCAGACGCTACCGGTGCAGGTTCCGCACGCTGAGTCGTCAGCCTAAAAGGACGGCCGACTCACGATTTCACCACGTCGGTCGCGTGCCGTTTTGGTCCCATTTTCCAAAGGTCACCCCTCTGGTTACTGAAGGTCAAGAGCCGTGGACACGTTTACCCCCTGTCCTATCTCCCGTATTTTGAAGACTCCAGTCCTGGCCTTCTCCCGGACCAGGTTCCAATGGAGCAAGATTGCATGTCGACGGCTTACGGCGGATTTCAACTTGGATTATTGCCCGAACGCAAGATCAACAAACGGGCCATAGCAGCGGCCTATGGGATCGTTGCGCTCGCCCTGCTCATCGTAATCAACCTTGAGCTGCTTTCGCCGGAAAGGCTGGAGTTGAGGCAATATCACGTGACGGAACTCATTCCGATGCCGTCGCTCCGTCCTGAACCCGCACCAATCAAGGTCGCTGCTGTGGTCAAGCCCAAGCTTCTTCCCGCAGTGAAGCTCCCGGTTTTCGAGCAGCCGAAGCTGGTCATGCCGAAAGAAATCAGGCGAGAGCTTCCGCAGCCTGTGGAGCCACCCAAGATCGAGGTTAACAACTTCGCGCCTCCGCAGCTGAAGCTGACGGCGGGTGGAGCACGGCCGCAGCTTGTTCACACTGGAGACTTCACCCCGACGGGCAGTTCGCAGACACCGAAGGTTAACGCGGCACCCGACAAAGTGCAGACCGGAGGATTCGGAGATCCCAACGGATTACCCGGAACCGGCAGGCAAGGCGCCAAGTTGTACGCTGCCCGCACCGGCGGGTTTGACATGCCTGCAGGCCCCGGACAAGGCAACGGCACAGGTGGCGCAAAAGGAATCAAGGGAATCGTGGCCAGCGCCGATTTCGGAAGCGGTGTCGCGACATCTGGAAGAGGCGACGGACGCAGCAACGGCAAGGGGAACATTGCGACCGGAGGCTTCGGCTCCCAAGAAGTTGCGCATCAGGCCCCCAAGTTAGTTCAGCAGGATTCCGGCCCGGCGACGAGTCCAGTCGAAATCACATTCAAGCCGAACCCGGTGTACACCGACGAGGCTCGCGCTCTGAAGCTGGAAGGCGAGGTCCTCCTGGAAGTGAGTTTTTCGGCCAGCGGTACTTTGCATGTAAACCGGGTTGTGCGCGGCTTAGGACACGGTCTGGATGAAGCCGCCATCAACGCCGCCAACAAGATCCGTTTCAAGCCAGCTTTGCGTTCGGGCACGCCTGTGGATTCCACCGCGGTCGTTCACGTGACGTTCCAACTGGCGTACTAGCTAGGCGCAAGAAGGTCGATTCGTGAGCAGTGAACAAGAGTTGTTGGGTCATTGTGACCTGGAGAAAGACTCATGCGTACTTCGAACTGGATCATCACGGCCGCTCTGCTGGGTTCATTGAGCGCTGCCGCACAGCAAGCGGCGGATTCGTCCGCACAAACCGTATCCCAAAGCGCACAGGCGTCGCAGCCGGCCGCCCCGGCGCAGGCCTCGGTGGAGCCGTCCGCGCAAGCGGCACAGCCGGCAGCGGCATCCGCGGTGCAGGCTGCTCCGACCACGATGGACCAGGTGGTGAGCCTGTTCATCGAGCGCGAGCACGGTCTCATCAAAATGTTGGGGAGCCGGACTCCCGTGGTCGAGACTTATCTTCAGAACCTGACGGCTGACCCAGTGCTCGGAGCCGTACCGAGCGAGGATCACTATTTCCTTGGCCGAATGGACATGGGTGCCACCGTCGACCGCAAGGATTATCTGAAAGAAGAAGAGAAAAGCATGCAGCAGCGCCTGATGGGCGGCTTTCAGAAGCTGTACAAAGTTCAGTATCAGCCGCTGGGGTTTTCCTGGATGGTGTACGCAGACCGGACCGACTTCGACCGAGAGCACTACGATTTCCGTTACGCGCGACGCGAGTTCCTGGGCGATGTCCGTTGCCTGGTATTCGACGTGACTCCCAAGAAGGGTTCCGGACGAGGCCGTTTCCTGGGACGTATCTGGGTCGAGGACCAGGGATACAACATCGTGCGTCTGAACGGCACGTATTATCCCGCTCCGCGCAATTCCTATTTCTTCCACATGGACAGCTGGCGTTTGAATCTAGTCGCCGGATATTGGGTTCCCGCGTTCATCTACAGCGAAGAGGGTGATTTCAGCGCCGGGGCAAAGAACAAAATGGCCTTCAAGGCTCAGACCCGGATCTGGGGATATGACCTGAAGAAGGGCGGCAAAGATGACGAGTTGACGCAGATCCGCGTGGATAGCGTGACCGACGCAAGCGCGACCGCGCAGGATGCATCTCCCCTGCAGGCCGAGCGGGCATGGCAACAGCAAGCCGAAGATAACGTTGTCGAGCGCCTCACCAGTGCTGGGTTACTTGCTCCCGATGGCGACGTCGATCGTATTTTGCAGACCGTCGTCAACAACCTGGAAGTGACCAACAACATCGATCTGCCGCGCCCGGTGCGCACGCGCGTGCTGTTGACGTCTCCGCTGGAGACGTTCAGCGTGGGCAATACCATTGTGATCAGCCGCGGGTTGGTGGACGTTCTTCCCGACGAAGCGAGCCTGGCCGCTGTGCTATCACACGAACTCGCGCATATCGTGTTGGGCCACAACCTGGGATCCAAGTACGCCTTCAACGATCGCATGCTTTTCTCTGACGAAGGCACTTATCAGAACCTGGGGTTCCGGCACATTCCCGAAGAAGAAGCGGCGGCCGACAAGAAAGCGATCGAGCTGCTGAAGAATTCGCCGTACGCGCAGAAACTGGACAATGTGGGCCTGTTCCTGAAGGCTCTGCAGCAACGCGCGCCGGCACTCAGCGCACTTCTGACTACGCACTTGGGCAATCCGCTGGCGACTAATGGGACAGTCAACCGCCTGTCCGCGCTGGCGACACAGGGCCCCGTGCTGGAAAATACCAAGCTGGACCAGATTGCCGCTCTGCCTCTGGGCGGCCGGGTGAAGGTCAATCCGTGGGACAACCGGGCGGAGATGGTGAAGACGGCTCCAGTCGCCATCACGTCGGCACGCGACAAGATGCCATTTGAAGTGACGCCCTTCTTCCCGCGTCTGGCGCGCTACGGTGCGAATGCTGCAACGGCAGAAGCGCCGGCAAATGCAGCGCCTACGGCAGCCAATACGAGCACGACAAATTAGAGGTTTCACGACGTTAACGCTGTCATCCTGAGCAAAGCGAAGTTCGCAAGCACTTTGTTTTCGCCCAGGATGACATTCCATGTTGGAAGAAATAAAGGCCGGGAATCCGGAACATCTTTCCGGAAATCTCGGCCTTCGCTATTCGGCGGGTAAGTGAGCTATTTTGTGGGTCCAGCCTCCTTCGTCATGTCGCAAACACCGTTCGTCGGCTGGGCATTCAGTACCTGCACCCAAGGCCTGCCGTCCGGCGCGTTCAGTAGTGCTGGCGTGCTGAAATCGAAGAATTCGCTCATATCGGGAGATTGGTTTTGCCAATGCTTGTCCCGGTCCGTCAGAGGCTGCACGCCAAACGTCTTCTCGATGAAAGCAAGAATGGCCGTGTAATCGCGCGGAGTGTGGGAAACGAAATTTGGTTTCGCGTAGGGCGAGACCACCATGACCGGCACGCGGAAGCCCGTCAGATTGAAGCTGCCACCCAACTTCCCAACCGGGCAATAAAGCGCCGAACCGTTATTGGGATCGGGACACTGTCCGGGGAGAAGGGCGTCTGGCGGAGGCACAGACACCGGGGGCACGTGATCGTAGAGGCCACCGCCCTCGTCGTAGGTCAGGATAAACACGGAATCCTGCCAGGCACTGCTTTTCATGAGCGCCTGAATGATGGACTGCACGTATGCGGCACCGGTTTGAAGATTATTGTCGGGGTGCTCGTCAAGTTTGCTGGCGCCAGAGGCGCTTTCAATGAAGATGACTTCCGGCAAGGCTAAATCCGGATCGCAGGGCCCAGTGCTGCATTGGCCTGCCAGACGGTTCATCAAATCGGTAGTTGGAAAGACCTTGCCGCTAATTAACGGATCTGAGAAGTCGGCGAAATTCGCCAGGAAAATGCCATCCGTGTAGTAGTACAACCAGCTGACGTTGGCCTCGTTCATGGCGCGGAAAAAGGTTCGAGCTGCGTATTTCGGATGGTTTGCGTCTCCGTCCGGATACGCGTGTCCGAACGAAGTACCTGCCATCAGATACATCCTGTTCGGCACCGTATTGGCCAACAATGGCGAATACCACGTGTCGCTGGTGGCAAAGAACGTCGCGAGGTCATAGTAGTACGGCAGATCGGTTTGATCGTAATAACCCAGGGTGCGAGTGCCGTTCGGGTCATAGAGGACGTGCTCGGTCGCCGTATCCATGAAATTGTTCATCAGAAAACTGCCGGGTTTGAAGTTTGTGGTGGTGGCCCAGGCAGCATCACCGCCATTCAGAGCGGTGTCATGATGACTTTCATCCCAGGATGGCGTGAGATTCTCGGTGCAGACAGTTGGCTCATGGAAGGGGCTCGCACTTACGTTGGTATTGTGATTCGTAAGCACGACGCTGGTATCAAGACCGTCTATGGTTTGCGTATCAGTGATGCCAAACGGTTTCAGACGCGGGGCTCGATAAGCTCCGAGTTGTCCGAAATAGTTATCGAAGGAACGATTCTCCTGCAGCATGAAGAAAATGTGCTTGATTTTGCCCGCGATGGGCGAGGCGACGGTTACGGTAGCAGTTTGCTGAATCGAGTTCTTCGCATCGATGGCCGCCGTTGCCGTATACGTCGTGGTAGCTGTGGGACTCACCATTTGTGAGCCCTGCGGCAACGTGCATGGATTGCAGACAGGGGTCGTACCGTCTGTGATGGACAGCGCAGTAGCGGTGCCACCGCTTATATTCCACGAAATTGTTGCCGAGGCGCCCGCGGTAATAGTTGCGGGGGTGGCCGTGAGATTCAGCGTGAACGGGACTGTGACGGTCACCGTCTTCGGGGCAGATGTGCCGCCCGGTCCGGTAGCCGTCAGGGTGTAAGTTGTGGTCGCAGCAATGGGAACCAAAGACGACCCGGAAGCAGGCAGTGGCCCGGTGTCTTCCGGCTGGGGTATGGCCGGAGTGATGGTTATCGAAGTCGCATTGGTGGTCGCCCAGGTCAGGGTGGTACTCTGTCCCGCATTCAAGAACATTGGGCTCGCGGTGAATTGAGTGATAGTCGGTGGTCCCCCTCCCGAGACTTGCACCGTTACGGTTTGCGCGGGAGTGGTTCCGTGTGCACCCTTCGCAGTCGCGCTGTAGGTGGTGGTGGCCGTGGGCGCGTCGGTGATGCTGCCTGAAGCTTCAGAACTGGTGGTCAGCGTACGCGAGGACGAACCTGCGGTGGCAGTGATAGTAACCGAAGTCGCGTTCACAGCCTGCCAGGTCAGGGTGACACTCTGCCCTGCATCAATGGCAGCCGCGCTGGCCGAGAAGACCAGCGAAGGCGGTTCAGAACTGCTCACTCCACTGCAACCGGATAGCGATAGCAACGCGACCGGAACCGAGGCGCAAGTAACCCAGCGAAGGATTTTTTTTCTCATTTGTTGATTCGTCGCACTACCCTCCCCAAGAGCGTGCGACATTCAGATGCGCCGGCTGACTTCCAAGTTGGTTGGATTCAGCTGAGACGGATCAGTGATTTACCTGAGGTGCTTCAACTGGCGAGTGAGAGGTGCGGATGGGGCCAGCCGGTCAGGCTTGCGGAGATGCGAAGGCCAGAGCATTGTTGACGTCGTTGAGGAGTTTCTCGGCCGCTTGTCCGGGGTCTTGCGCTGCGAAGCTATCGTCCAGAGGCAATAACCGGACGTCTGGAACAATTTCCCGAAGAGCGAGACGAATTGGTTTACCCCGCAACATCTGTAGGCGCGCGGAAAGAATCACCAGCTTGGCCTTGGTTGCCTTCAGCAGAATGGGAGCATCCTCGATGGAGGTAGTAGTCAGGGCATTGAAGCCGGCAGCGCAGAGCACTTCGCGCAAAAAGGTGCACATATCCAGCGAGGCATAGACGCAAAGAAGGCGCGGTCTAGCGTCTCCACTCTTCCCCCGCGAATAGCGCGATCCGAGATAGGCGGCAGTAATCGCTTCTTCCAGGGACTCGTAAATTTCAAACTGCGAGCTGAGATGAGTGAGTTCGAGCATCTTGTGGATGCGGGGTGGAACGCCGCTGAGTTTCAGGTCTCCACCTTTTGCGCGAGCGGCCTGCATCAGCCGCAACAAGGCTCCCAGTCCGCTGCTGTCCACAAAATCAAGGCGCTCGAGTTGTAACACGACGTCGCCGTACTTCTCGATGGCGTCCGCTACCTGGGAGTGCAGCGTGAATATTTCATTTCCCGCAACCAGCCGGCCAACACACTGCACCACAAAGACGTCTCCCACTGGACGGCTTTCCAGGCGCAGTTGCATTTACGCTCCCTTGGAATGTTGAGCTTGTTAGAACGGCAATGCAGCGTGGAATGTTACGTCGGGTAAAGCCCCAAGTCAACGATTCACGCATACACGGAACGTCAGGCACGGTTTCTCGAGAAGGTCAGAGCCGAGAGATCCGAGGTCCTCGGTTCTAGCGAGTGCAGTGGAAAATTCTCGCGGGCAGAATATTCAATAACTGAAACCCCAGCTTCACCGAACTGAAACTGGACTTCAGGTAAGGCAGCACTGAGGGGCTGAACTGGAAGACCAGCAACGATCCTTCCGCTTTCAAGGCCTGACGGGATTCAGCCACGATCTCCTTTCGGAGTTCCTCCGGCAGTAAACTGTAAGGCAGTCCGGAAATGATGCAGTCGGCGGGTGCCAGGCCGTGCTCGGCCAGAACTCGCCGCACATGAGCAGCCGACCCATGTACGATGCGCAGCCGCGAATCGCGGATTGTGGCGCCCAGATATTGCACGAACTCTTCATTGAGTTCAATGGCGACGAGCACGGCATCCGGCCGCATGCGCTTCAGTACTTCGCGGGTAATGGTTCCAACTCCCGGGCCGAACTCCACCAGGACGCGGGCACGATCCCAGTCAATCTCGGACATCAAATCCTTTACCAGGAAGCGCGAACTGGGCACAATCGAGCCCAGCATCGAGGGATATTTGAAGAAATTTCGGGCGAACAACCCTACCGCGGAGGTCGGTATGGTGCTTTTCTTAGCGGCCTGACTGGGCATTCGTGCGGGTCCTCAATTTCCAGCTTTCATCCTAGCCGATCGAGTATAACGGTCTCCACACCGAAGTAGCGGCGGAAGTGGTACTTTGGTCACCGCTGAGCCGGATCTGGACGGTGTCAGCATGTCTGCGCCTGCGGTAACTTGCCGTGACCAACTTGCTCGACGAAAATCATTAGGATAGAAGCTGTGGGATTCGTGTTCTCAGAGGTTTGATTCCGTTGAAAGTAGCGCTCCAAACGTTGCTGCGACTGCTCGCGGGAATCTACTTCGTTCTCACGTCTCTGTATTGTCTGCTCGCGTTCCTGCCATATACATACTGCGCTTTCATTAAGGCGCCGCCGTATGCCTGGATGCCGTGGTTCACGCATCATTCGGCGATCCTGTACTGGATTGCTGCCGCTGTTGGGATGATTGGCGCGAATCCGGACTGCTGGCGGCAACGCTCCAGGATTATGCAACCCTCCTTCCTGGTCCCCCTCTCCTTCTTTGTAGCTGGTGGCATCTATCTGACCGCGCGTCCTTTTCTCCCTCAACTTCAAAACACACCGGCGGCATATTTCTGGAGCATGGCTTCCCTGCTTCCCCTGATCGTGCTGTCCATAGCGACGCCAGTCAGCAGCCCTTCAACCGACCTCCGCGAGCGCGCGCAGTGCGCTGCTTTTCCATATTCGTCTGGGCTTGTGGTAGCCGTGTCCGTGAGTGTGATTTACGCGCTCGGGACTCGCATTCAGATCTACAAGGAAACTCGGGTGTTCGACGTGCACTCGCAGACCTTGCAACTGGCTTTCTGGAGCTTGATCTCTCACGCCGCGCTGGCAATGGCGATTCTGTCTGTCTTGAATGTGATCTACTTCCTCTCCGCCAGGACGCCCAAACCACAAAGCGTTCGGCGCTGGACCATTGGCATCGCCATCGTCGCGTGCTTATGGCTCATCCTCGTGCGCTTCCTTGATGACGCGATGAGTTTCGACGGAAAGATGGCTTCGGCCTACGCGTTGATGTTGTCTTTGGCTTTGACACTCTGGGGCCTTTCCTGCGTGCGACCGTTTCTAACACAGCGAACATCAGAGAGCCTTTCCACCCTGCAACGAATTTTCACTTGGATGATCATTGCGGCACTGGCAGGTCTTGCGCTGATGTCACGCTCCCTTATCGGTGGAGAAGATTGGAACGGGTTCGTCGGGAGCACGTGGGCTCTGATCTTTTGGATCGCGATGAGCGTGTGTGTTTCCCGGTTGCGCCCCGTCCGCGCTCATTATTCATTGGCTGTCATTCTCGGCCTGTTCCTGGCCGGAGCTTTCGTGTACAAAAGCCTGCAATTGACGGAGATTCTCTGGGGCAAGCCACTAGGTTCGACCGATGACGAAATCTCGCTGGCACTGGAAGAATATGGCACCCACGACGCATCGTTCCAACTGGCGCACCATGTGCTCGGCAACGGGCGCCACGAGCCGTGCGGGGACCTATGCCGGATTCTGCGCGAGTACACCAATATTCGTAACACGCACATCAATCACGGGGTGAAATTGGTTGATCAGCTGACACGGACGACAGGCGAACGCCCTAACATTTTCATTTTTGTGATTGACTCTATGCGGGCGGATTATCTCGGAGCGTACAATCCGCGCGTGGACTACACTCCAAACCTCGACGCTCTCGCCCGTGACAGCATTGTCTTTAAGAACAGCTATACAGAGTACGTCGGGACCACTCTTTCGGAGCCTGCGATCTGGTCAGGAGCCCAGTTGCTACATACTCATTTTCCGCAGCCGTTTGATCAGGTGAACAGTCTTCGCGGCATGGCACGAACCGATGGCTATGAACTCGTTGCCAGCTACGATAGCGTGCTCCGGCAGTTGTTCTCTCCGACGGACAATCTGACGAAGATTGATACTGATAAAGAGCTCTGGAACCAATACGAGGCGTGCTCCACGGTCGGTCAGCTCCAGGCTCACCTCGACTCGAGGCCAAACAAGTCCCAGCCGGTGCTTTTCTACACACAGCCCATGAACGTGCATCAGTTTGCACGCAATGATGTACCGCCCCCCGCGTCACAGCATTGGCCTGACAGACCAGGGTTGCATACGCGGGTTACGTATGAAGTCCATTGGGTGGATAGCTGCATGGGCAAATTCTTCAACTATCTCAAGCAGCGCGGACTGTACGATGAGAGCATCATCATCGTGACCAGCGACCACGGCGACGCCACTGGCGAGTTAGGGCGCAACAGCCATTCGACCTCGATCTGGCCCGAGATCATGCGCGTCCCACTAATCATTCATCTCCCCAGAAGCATGCGCCAGCATTTGGTGTATGACGATAGCAGGCTCTCCACGTTAACCGACATTGCGCCTACTTTGTACTATCTTCTGGGACATCGCCCCGTCCGCAAGAATCCGTTGTACGGACGTCCTCTGCTGGCAGAGACGAAGCAGGAGTTGGATGAAGTGCCGCAACGGGATCTGCTGCTAGCCTCTGACGTGAGGGCGGTTTATGGAATTCTGACCGCCGATGGCCGTTATCTGTACACGACCTACGACTCACCGGCTCAGAGTTATCTCTTTGATCTGCTCGCCGATCCGAACGCACAGCACAACGTGTTGACGCCGGCTCTTAAACAACGTTACGACGAAGAGATCATCGAACACCTGCAGATGATTGGAGACTACTACGGATACAGACCGGGAGTAGGCTCACTGCTGGCTTCCGTAAGCCACTAATTTCTTTGCTTCGAATGAAACTCTACTGGCGCGCCCACGCCAGGCCATCAGCACTGGGTCCCGCATCAATGAGCCGCGAAACTTTCCAAGTCGAAGTCTGAATCTCGGCGATCTGATGGCTGGCATCGCAGGAGACGTATGCGACGGCTCCGTCTGGGCGGATCAACACTTCCTGCGGCGCCGCGGGCACATCGATCGAGCGCTCTACCTTCATTGTCTTGAGATTCAAAACCGCGACTTGCTTTGCGCTGGGCATGGCGATCACCAGCCATGTTCCGTTGGGAGTTGGCGCTGTTCCGTATCCGGATGCAGGCAGTGGAACCCAGTGTTGCACTTTGCGCGTGCGCGTATCGATCACAGCGAGCTGCGGCTTAGTCTGGTCGGAGGTAAAGGCGAGGCGATCGTCGGTGGACAGCGAAATACGTTGCACAACGGGGGCAACGGCAATGGTGTCGATCAGTTTGCGTGCCTCGAGGTCGAGTACTGAGACCGTTCCCGAACCAACATTGGTGGTGTAACCATAACGACCGTTGTGCGTGATGGCCAGCATGTGCGACTCCGGATGTCCTGTGGGAATTTTGGCGATGATCTTCAGACCATGAGGATCAATGGCCGCGACTGCGTTATCCAGTTCGGTTGTGACGTAAAGCAAACCGTCCTTAGGTCCAAAAACAGGACAATGCGGGCGCACGCCGTGGCCGAAATCGAGATTGCCGACGACTTTGCGCGACGCAATATCCACGACCACCATGTTGCTGCCGTCGGTTCCCGGCTTGCCCACTCCGGAGTTGCCGTAAATCGGCACGTAAGCCAACTTCCCGTCCGGCGAAGCGATCACCTCGTGTCCGGTCGTCCCGTTCTCGGCGACGGTTGCGACCTGCTTGCCCAATTTCGGATCGACAATACCGAGACTCTGGTCGCCCTTGTTTGCGACCAAGAGCGTGCCCCGCGGGGCACTGCCTGCGAGTGGCTGCTTCACCGCGACGGCCACCATTCCTCCTAAAATTAACGGCAACAGCGCAAGCATGGGTCGCGACACGGTCTGCTCCTTGGATAAGAGGCTTACTTCTGCCCCAGGTCATCGTGCTCATGGTAATTAGGATACGGCGGACGCTTGATTTCAGGCAGGGGATGCTCTTTCAACTGCTGCATGACCACCTCAATCGCCTTCTCCAATTGTGAGTCGCGTCCCTGCCTCCACGCTGCGGGATCGAGATCGACTTCAACATCCGGCGCTATCCCATGATTCTCCACTTCCCATTCTCCGTTCAATCCATAAATAGCGGCGCGAGGTGCTGTCACCCGGCCCCCGTCGATCAATTCCGGATAACCTCCGATACCGACTAGTCCGCCCCATGTTTTCTTACCTATCAGCGGGCCAATTCCGGATTTGCGGAAGTACCACGGCAACGCGTCGCCGCCGGAGCCGGACATCTCGTTGATGACCATGACCTTCGGTCCGAAAATTGCTTCTGAAGGGCTGGACCAGTCGTGGCCTTCGCGGGTAACCACTTTGCTCATGAGTGGGCGGCGAAGATGATCGACGATGTAATCGGCGAGCTGACCGCCTTCGTTGAAGCGCTCGTCAATAATCGCACCCTCCTTGCCGACTTGCGAGAAGAAATATCGATTGAAGCTGGTGTAACCAGCTCCGGCGGTATTCGGCACATGTACATACGCGATCTTGCCGCCGGTGGCTTCATCGATGCGCCGGCGATTCTTCTCGATCCACTCCAGATGGCGAAGATTTTCTTCACTCTCCACTGGAACAACCGTCACTTCGCGGGAATCTTTGCCATCCGGGTTTGCTCCGACCTTTAGAACCACCTGCTTGCCGGCAGTCTCTTCGAAGAAGCTGTAAATGTTGTCGGAGGCATGCAGTTCGCGGCCATTCACTGCCAGGATGTAATCTCCCCTTTTGACGTTTACGCCGGGCTGGGTGAGTGGAGCTTCATTGCCCGGATTCCAGTTCTCTCCGTTATAGACCTTCGCGACGCGGTAACGGTTATTTTCCAAACTGTAGTCTGCGCCGAGCAGTCCGCCTTTGAACTTCTTCGGCTGGGGAGCCTCGCCACCACTGACAAACATGTGCCCGACCGTCAATTCCCCGAGGCACTCCTGAAACAGGTATGTGAGTTCCTCGCGTGAAGCAATTCCATCCAAATATGGGGCGTATTTCTTCCTGACCTTTTCCAGATCCAAACCGTGATAGTGCGGATCGTAGAAAAAGTCCCGCTCGATTCGCCAGGTTTCGTTGTAGATCTGCTTCCACATGGCGCGGGGCTCGACGTACACCTGCCAATTATCGAGCTTCAATGGCCCAAAGCCCGGTTTCGGAGTGCTTCCGGTTCCCCCTCCGCCGCCACTCGCAGAATCATCGGGAGAAGCAGTCGTCCAGGAATCGCCTTTGCGGTACAGGATCTTTTCGCCATCCAGGGAGACGGCGAAGTCGTTGATGTCCTCCACCAC
>JBKOUZ010000136.1:0-10579 GCA_046723715.1 Acidobacteriota bacterium
TCGTACTCGTCTGCGAGAATCTGCATCTCAATGTGCCGAGGGTTCAGGATGGCCTTCTCCACGTACACCTCGCCGTCGCCGAAGGCCCGTTCTGCCTCGCTGCGGGCGCTTTCCAGTGCGGACTTGAGCTCTGCGGGTGAAGGGACCAGCCGCATCCCTTTTCCCCCGCCCCCCGCCGCCGCTTTCAGCATGATGGGATAGCCGATCCGGTCAGCAACGTCCTGAGCCTCTGCCAAAGACTGCAGCCCGCGAGCCGTCCCGGGCACGAGCGGCACCCCAGCCTGTTGCATGGCTTGCCGGGCCCGCGTCTTCGAGCCCATGGCCTCCATGGCCGTTGCCGTAGGGCCGATGAATTTCACCCCTGCGGCGGCACAGGCTCGCGCAAACTGCGCGTTCTCTGAAAGGAAGCCATAACCTGGATGCACGGCGTCCGCTCCCGAGCGTTGAGCGATATCCAGAATTTTCTGGATGTTGAGATACGATTCCCTTGCATCCGCGGGACCAATGGGATAAGCCTCGTCCGCCTTTCTCACATGCAGTGCAGCTCGATCCACCTCGGAGTACACGGCTACGGCGGCGATGCCCATCTCGTGGCAAGCGCGGATCACTCGTACGGCAATCTCACCCCGGTTCGCAATCAGAATCTTTTTAAACATGATCTGTTAACTATCGATAGCAGTGGTCAATGGCTCAGGATTTTGTGACAGCACGGGCCATGAGGAACGGCCGAACCTCGATTGCCTCTCCCGAACTCGATTGTAACGGAGCGAAGCGACCCCATTGTGATTGTCTGCTATCCAGCATGCCACTGCCGTGATGGAGAACTCTCCCGCATAATGATTGCCGTAACGTACTGAACGTCACGATGCGAGCCCAACACGCCGCAAATAGCTCGTCTGTTTCTCCTACGGGTGCCAAACCGGGCGGCTGGGCTCACAGGATTACCCTCGTCCTCCTGATGGGCGCATGCGTTGGGTTACGCCTCGTCTGCCTGGTTTGCAAGCCCTTCTGGTTCGATGAGGCCTTTAGCGTCGAAGTAGCCGGTCTCGATTGGCCCAATTTCCTGCATCTCCTGTGGTGGCGCGAGGCCAATATGTCGCTGTACTACTTGCTGCTGCGTGTGTGGCTGCATCTGGGGCACAGTCCCTATTTCATTCGCAGCCTATCGGTCATCATCGCGGCGGCAACGCTACCTGCAATCTATTGGCTGGCACGATTGCTATTCGACCAGCGAGTGGCCCTCATTTCTGTCGCGCTGTTCGCCTTCAATGCTTACGGTGTTCGCTACTCGCAGGAGGCCCGCAGCTACTCGCTTTTCCTACTGCTCGCGACGCTGTCTTCAGGCCTGCTCGTGTGGTGGCTCGGTGAACCGCAGCAGCGCAATTTGCGAGGATACATCGCCGTCAGCGTACTGGCCGTCTACGCCCATTTATATGCGCTGTTGCTCAGCGTGGTGCATTGGCTCGTGTTGCGGTTGACGCGCCCACCTCAGATCGCAACCGGCACTCTCCCCGTGCGAATGCGGAGAGCGTGGTGGACCATCAGCATTCTTGTCTTGCCCCTGCTTCTGTTTGTCGCCAAGACCGGCGCCGGCCCGATCCGCTGGATCACCCGCCCCAGTCTTCAGAGTCTTGCCCAATTCTTCCAGCATCTCTGTGGCAGCGACGAGTGGCCCTTGGCGGCACTCTATGCCGTTGCCTGCAGCATCCCTGTGGCGCCCGCGGGCAAACGCTGGTGGAGGCGCGATCCCGATCGGGATGTCTGGCGCTTGCAGTTCCTTCTGACATGGCTTCTGTTCCCGGTCGCTTTCACTGTCCTGCTTTCTTTCGCCAGGCCAGTCTTTCTTGCCCGCTACATGATCTTCTGCCTGCCTCCGCTGGTGATACTTGCAGCCGCCGGACTGGGGCGCTTGCGATCTGCATGGATGCCCGGGCTGATCTTAGCCGTCATGCTCTTTCTGTCTCTTCAGGGAGTGCTCTTCATTTACGCTCATGACTTCGATAAAGAGCGGGACGCCTCTATCGCAGCCAGCACCTTTGTCCTCGAGCACTCTCGGCCAGAGGATGCCATCGTATTCCACATCGCCGAGACCCGTATTCCCTACGAGTTTGCGCGTTCACAGCGCGCGGGGGAAGATACGGCGAGCGCCAATTTCACCGCCCAACTCGGCCCCGTGATTCTATTCCCACGTCATAGCGCCGGACTCGATTATCGGGACTTCACAGGCAAGCCAACCTCTGAATTTTTACGGCAAGTGGGGGTCACCTATCCGCGACTGTGGGTCATGCTGATGAACAACGGTCCCGCGGACAAACCGGACCCCACGACGGTTATGCTCACGCAAGTGCTTGCGGAATCTTTTTCCAGCCTGCAGCGCTGGCAGTTTGCCAAGGTGGAAGTCCGACTCTACAGCAAGCCGTAGTACTGCAATTGAAGCGGGCAAAATGAAAGCCCCGGACAGCGTCCGAGGCTCAGTAACCTTCGCTCAGAACCGGCCTACTTGGATTGATCCATGGTGATCCCGCCGCCCTGACTTTGGGCAGCTTTCTCGGCCTTGGCCTTTTTCACCCTCAAAGTTTCGTCCACCCAGTGATCGGCGGTCTTGAGGTCCTCGGTTCGGGCAGCCGCATCATCGCACTCGACATCGGCCCTCTCACGATACATCAGGTTCATGTATGCCATCGCATCGTCATAATCCGGACGAAGCTGAATGGCCTTATTCAAGCTATCAATGCCCTCCTGGATAAAGGGCGCGTTCTTGGGTTTTAAAGCCTCGCACACTTTCTTCTGCTCTTTGTTGCTGTTGCTGAGGTGCTCATCCGGCTTCATGCCCAGTTTCGCGCGCTCTTCCATGCGCGGCTGGTATGCCGCGGTCCAGTCGATCACTCCGATGGAGTAATAAGGCTCGGGATCGTTCGGGTCCAGTTCCGACGCCATGCGATAGTACTTTTTGGCGTCGTCCCATTTCTTCTCGTTCAGATAGAGATACGCAATGCCCTTCGCCGCGTTCACCTTCTGATCACGCGACGGATTGGAATCGATCACTTTCTGATACTCGTCGATCGCCTGCTGCGCGGTGCGCAAATTCTCGGGCGAGTCCACACCCGGGATGTATTGGGAAACGTAGGCGGTCGCCAGATACATTCGAGCATTGATCAGGCTTGGATCCAGCCGCACGGATTGCTGAAAGTGGTCGATCGCCTGTTCGTAGTGATTGTCCTTGTAAGCCTTCACGCCCTTGTTAAGTTGATCGCGGGCCTTCAGCTTGTCACAACCTAGAGAGAAAAAGACCGCCAGCATCATCGCCGCCAGCGTCAGTAACCTTGAAGTTTTATTCATTGCGATATGAGTCTCCCTCGCCACAGCATCCTAGGCCCAGAGACAGCGATTTGACAAGCGGAGCCTTGGCAGCACGGAAGCCGTTCCGCTTCCGTGCTGTGGCGAATTGAGAAGAATGCGAATTCCTGGGCCTTACCGGACGGGCAGTTTAGCTGCCCGCTTCGATCTTCGCGGTGATCAGACCAACCTTGTCGACGCCAGCGGCGTGGGCAAGGTCAATCACATTGGCGACATTGGCGAACGGGATTGCATCGTCTCCCTTCACGAACATCACCTTCTCCGCGCGTTGCTTATAGATATCGGTGAGGCGGCCCTGCAAATTATCCCAGGTCGCGTCTTCGTTGTTGATTTTCACGCCCGGCTCTTGTCCCGGTCCACGGTCGATCAATTGAACGACAATGGTGCGGTCAGGATTCACGTTCTTGGGCGCGTTGGGCGGAGGCGGCTGGGGTACCAGCGCATCCAGTCCTTTCGGGGTCACTGGCGAGATCACCATGAAGATGATGAGCAACACCAGGAGCACATCGATGAGCGGCGTAACGTTGATGTTCGCGTTTTGGCCCCCGCTGGGGCCCACTGCCATTCCCATGGTCGTCTCCTCTTATTGGCCTGCCGCGGGTGGAGCGGGCGGCGGCGTGCTCGTCTTTCTCTGATCGGTCAGCAATCCCAGATCATCGACTCCAGCGGCGCGGACGCTGTCCACTACTTTCACCACGCCACCAAAGCGTGCGCGCATATCCGCCTTCACGTACACCCGCTTGTCCGCTTTGTTCGCCAAGCGATCTTTTACCTTCTGAGTCAGGCCATCCACATCAGCAATCTGTTCACTGCCGAAATAGACTTTGCTGTCGCGCGTAATCGATACCAGCAACGCGTCTTCTTTATCCGCGTCGGGCATCTGCTCCGGATTGTTCACCTTGGCCATGTCCACGCTGATGCCTTTCTGCAACATGGGCGTAACCACCATGAAAATGATCAACAGTACTAACATCACGTCCACCATCGGTGTCACGTTGATGTCGGAGTTGACCTTTGCGCCTTCGTCTCGCTTTGCTAATGCCATAGCAGCAATCTCCGGTTAACTGTGCAGATCAGGGTCAGCCATCGTCCGCTGGAAGTTGGGGGGTCCGGCGCCGGTTCGCTCCAGCGCCGGACAAGCAACTCACAGCCGAGATCCCACCCAGCCTTCTTACCGCCGAACGTCGCCGCGCTTCTTCAGGAAGTAGTCGATCAGTTCGCTGGATGAGTTATCCATTTCGACGTCGAATGCTTCCACGCGCCCGGTCAGGTAGTTGAACATCATTACGGCCGGGATGGCGACCAGCAGCCCGATGGCAGTGGTGACCAGCGCTTCCGCGATGCCGCCGGCAACCGCCGCCAGACCAGTAGCCTTCGAGTTGTTAATGCCGATGAACGCGTTCAGAATGCCCATCACGGTCCCGAACAGTCCCACGAAGGGAGCTGTCGAACCAATGGTCGCGAGGCCGCCCAGCCCACGCTTCAGTTCCGCGTGGACGATGGCTTCGGTCCGCTCCAAAGCGCGTTTCGAGGCTTCAATGGTTTCGCCAGGGATAGCGCCTGGACTGTCCTGGTGGGCCTTGAACTCCATCAGCCCTGCTGTGACCACTTTGGCCAAGTGGCTCTTCTTGTTGCGCTCGGCAACCTTGATGGCTTCATCGATACGGCCATCGCGCAGCGCTCCCGCTACCGCCGGGGCAAACGCACGCGATTGCTTGCGGGCCGCGCTGTACGCCATCCAGCGATCGATCATTACGCCGATGGACCAGCCCGACATGATGAAGAGGATGATAACCACGGTTCGAGCAACCCACCCCATCGCTTTCCACAAGCCGAGAGGATCGGTTGCCATGGCGCCGCCGCCTTCCTGAATCACCCAGGTAGCGAAAGCGGGTACGTGATGCAGAACTGCTCCTACGTGTAGTGCGAACATGAGTTGCTTTTCCTCCTCGGAAAATCGTCTACGTAATGGACACTTTGATGCGCTTTTTGGTGCCAACCGCTGGCCGGGATCTCGCGCCAGCGATCCGCGCAGCAGATGCTACTCCTAGCTCAGGCTTCAGCCCGCTGTCCACTCCGAGCACAGCGGTGAAATCCGGGCTCTCGCAAAAGCCCTTCCCAGCCACCGCTTTTACTCAGGTGGGAGGGGAGGGCCAGTGCACACTTCCAAACCGTATACCCGAACGATCTGCCCGGGGAGTTTAGCCTCCCGCGAGCGTGAAGTTCACCTGTACCTGGGTCTCAACCTCGACCGGCTCTCCGTTGAGCAGGTAGGGCTTGTATTTCCACTGCTTCACTGCTTCAATCGCGGCGGGAGCCAGCATCGGGTGCCCGCTGATCAACTGCAGGTTCTCGATAGCGCCTTCCTTGCTGATCGTGGCCTGCAAAATAACCGTACCTTGGATGCGCGCTTGCCGAGCCAAGGGCGGATAAGTTGGCGGCACCTTGCGGACCAACATGCCGGTGCTTACGCCCGACGACACGCGAACCCGCTGCGGGGTAGCAATCTTCGGAGCCACCGTTGGCGTTGAATTAAGAATGCTTCCCATGACTCCGCCCATGGAACCGCCCGGGACGCCGCCCGGAACGCCACCCACCACACCAGCCGATGCCATGGCCGGCGGCGGAGCCTCGTCCTCTTTAATCATCTGTACTTTCTTTGGAATTTTGGTGGGGGTGCGCAGCTCGCCGTTGACGATATCGGTCTGGATCTGCTTTACCACCTTAACTGGAGCCGCGGCGGGAGGCGGTGGCGGCGGTGGAGGTGGCGGTGCCACCAGCATGAACATTGTTGTGCCCTTAGGCAAAGCTTCTGTGAAAATCAACGGAATCAGGATCATGACGCCGACAATCATGACCTGCAGCCCGAACGAGATGATGGAAGTCCACCCTCTCTTTGTCTTTAGCTTGCCGCCTGATTCGATGAGGCTATCTTCAAACATGTGATTCTCCCCAAACTTGTTCAGACCCCTACGAATACTTAGACACCAGACATTTCTCCTTTGCTCCCAGTTTCTTTTCCCGGCGCCGGGGGTCCTCTTGGCCAAATGGCGCGCCTGAGCAAACCTCCTAAATCGTTACAATAAGAAGGCCTAAACTAATGATTGCGGGAATGCTATCGGGTAACCTACCGAGCTTTGCCCGGCATGGCCAGTGGACGCTTTCCTTTTTCTACCCGCCATTCCTGATAAGCCACCAGAATGGGAGCAGCAATCGCAATCGACGAATACGTCCCGATTAAGATGCCAATTACCAGCGCGAGGCTGAATCCACGAAGTACCTCGCCGCCAAACAAGAAGAGAGCAAGTACAGTAAGGAAGGTAAGGCCAGCTGTCAAGATTGTTCTACTTAACGTCTGATTGATGCTCCGGTTGACGATATCCGCCAGCTTTTCGCGTCGCATCAACTTGATGTTTTCCCGGATTCGGTCAAATACCACAATCGTGTCGTTGTTGGAGTAACCAATCAGCGTGAGCAAGGCCGCAATCACGGTCAGGGAGATCTCGGTATTCGTCAGCGAGAACGCGCCTACAGTGATCAGGGTATCGTGGAAGACGGTGACCACCGCGGCCAAGCCATAAATCCACTCAAACCGAAGTCCCAGATAGACCAGCATTCCGAGTAAGGAGTACAGCGTCGCCAGTCCGGCCTGCGTACGCAACTGTCCGCCGACCTGCGGCCCCACGATGGCTACGTCTCGTACCCCAAAATCAGATAAATAGAAATTCTCCGGCACCGCCGCGGCCACGGCGGGATCGACCCCAGGCGCTCCCTTCAACTGATCCAGCGAAGCGAAAACTCCCCCCAACACCTTGTCCCGGAAATTTACGATAGCCTGCGCCTGAGCCGTATATTTCTGGTCGGCATCGGTGCCCAGGTGCATGGGATCCTTATCCATCAAGTAGTTCTTGACCGCCAAAAAACTGGCGTTATTCAGATCGGTCTTACCTGCTGGCGGGTTCTTCTCGAGGGCCTGGATGATCTTGACCTTGCCCTGATCGAGCGCCTTTTCACTGGTTTCCCGAACATCGAGATCGATGAGAACCTCATTCAGTGAGGGCAGGTCGTAGGGCTGAATCTTGGGGTCTTTCAGACCAGCGCGATCCAAATCCGCACGAATCGCATTCACGTCCGGCTTGTGCGAGAACCTTACATAGACCAGCGTGCCGCCGCGAAAGTCCACGCCCCACGGAATGTGGTGCCAGAACAAGATCGAGAACAGTCCCGCAACGCTGAAAATCAGAGAAAAAGCAAGGAAGTACCACTTCTTGCCGAGAAAATCGATATTGACGTTATGAAAGAACTCCACCGGTTTTTAGCCCCTTATCAATCTATTGCGCATTGTCATCCTGAGCGTAGCGAAGGATCTATGCATTTTGCTCGTGCCAAGGACGTGGATAGATTCTTCGCTCCGCTCAGAATGACAAGCTCCTAAATGCTCAGCGCATCCCCGCGCTGTTTTCGGGTCAATACCCAATCAAAAATCACCCGCGATACGAATACTGCAGTAAACAGGTTCGCCAGCAGGCCGAACGTCAGCGTAGTCGCGAAACCTTTCACCGGTCCCGTACCGAAGATGAACAGAATTGCCGCAGAAACGATGGTCGTGACGTGTGTATCAACAATGGTGATCCAGGCGTGACTGAAGCCCTGGTCCACCGCCGAAGGCGGCGTCTTGCCGTTGCGCAGCTCTTCCCGGATACGCTCAAAAATCAGCACGTTCGAATCCACGCCCATACCGACGGTCAGAATGACTCCCGCAATCCCGGGCAAGGTGAGCGCCACGTTCACTCCTGCGATGGTAGACCACCCCAAAAATCCCAGCAGGATGATCAGATTCATGATCAGCGCGATGTCGGCGTTCACCCCGGCGCCGCGGTAGTAAATCAGCATGAAGACCAGTACGGCCACCATCCCAATGACGGCAGCTCGCACGCCAGATCGGATCGAATCCGCGCCCAGGGATGGTCCCACGGTCCGCTCTTCCAGATACGAAATGCTCGCGGGCAAAGCCCCGGAGCGGAGGATCATCGAAAGATCCTTCGACTGTTGCTCGCTCATCCGGCCGCCGCTGATTTCGCCCCGATCCCGAATCGGCTCCTTGATGTTGGCCACTTCCTGAACTTTGTTATCAAGGACCACAGCCAGGCTATCGCCCACGTGATTGGAGGTGAAATTGAAGAAACGCTGTCCGCCTTCACCGCTGAGCGTAAAGCTCACGCTTGGCTGTCCATTCTGATCCCGGCTCGGCTGCGCATCGCGCAGGTCTTTGCCACTGACCGCAGACACCCGCGATACCAGGTAGTAGGCCTGGCCCTCGCCAGCTGACTCTGCCCCCGGCATGCTATGTCCGGGGAGCAGAATCGCGTCCGCCGGAAGTACTCCACCCTTATCTTGTAGAGCGGCCTGCTCGCTCGGATACGGTCCACCCAGCTGCTGTTTGATCTCCAGCATGGCGGTAGACTGCATTATGTCCTTCACCCGCCCCGGATCGTCGATGCCTGGCAGTTGCACCAGAATCTGGTACTGCCCCAGCCCGTGTTCCTGAATTGTCGGCTCACTTACTCCCAGTGCATCAATACGGTTCCGAATGGTCTCGATCGCCTGGGTGACCGCCTTACTCTTCAGGTCGGAAAGAATCGACGGCTTCATCGCCATCGTCCAGGTATTGTCCGGGGCTCCAGTAAGGTCATATTCCGGCAGGCGTTCCTGCACGATGTTGAGCAGATCGCCGCGGGCCCCTGGCTGCACTCCTTTGAGCACGATGTGATCGGGATTGTTCTGCGGATCAGACTGGGCAATATCGGCGTAGTCAATCTTCCGGCTTTTCAGCTGCTGCTTCAGGATTTCAATCGCATTCTGCGCGTCCACATTGATCGCATCATTCACGTGCACCTGCAAAATCAGGTGCGTCCCACCCTTTAAATCCAGCCCTAGGTGGATGTGGTCGGTCAAAGCAGTAAGCAGAGACTCGCCGGAAAGGCCCTTCGGAATCCCGAAGATTCCGAACAAGAAAAACAGCATCGTGCCGAGAATGAAAAGCAGCTTCCAGAGAAGATTCTTATTCATAAATCAGTTTCGAGTTCCCGTTTCAGGTTCGAGAATTCGGGTTCACATGAAAATGAGACCCGAGACTCGAAACTTACTTTGTTTTAAGTTCCGGTTCCTCAGTGGTCGTTACCTGCACCACTGAGGCTTTGGTCACTTCCAAAAGCAGATTATTCGGAGGCACGCGCAGATGAACGCAGTCATCCTTGAGCGCCATGATAGTTCCCCGCAGCCCACCACTGGTCGTGACCTTGTCCCCGGTCTTCAATTTGTCCAGCATTCCCTGCCATTTTTTCTGCTTCCGCTGCTGGGGTAGGATCAGGAGAAAGTAAAAAATGGCGAAAATAAATATGAGTGGCGCGATTCCGAGCCATCCCATGCCACCGCTACCGGCCTGTACTGCTAAGATGTATTGCATGCTCGTCGAGGTCTGAACGGATGTATCCGCAAATCGTCACGGCACTCACCAGCGCCGCGCAGCTGTCATTTCACCACGGGGTTTAGATCGACTTCGGCCGGGTTCCTTCAGCTTTCAGGCTTGAATCCGGGGAGGCCTCACGTTCGGTTGAGACCAGATACCAGAAAGAGAACGAGACTCTTCCCCAAGTAAAATAGAATGCCGCACGCGCCTCATAGTGTCAAGGTAGAAGCTCAAGTTGTGAATGGTGTTCAAGACCTGAGCCAATATCTCATTAGATGCAAAAAGATGCCGTAAATAGCCCCGGGAATACCGCTGGCACACGCGGCATCCGCAGTTCGGATCCAGCGGCTCGGGATCCTGCGCGTAGCGCGCCTGCTTGATCGAAATCCTGCCCTGCGAAGTAAATAGAAGGCCATGCCGCGCGGCGCGCGTAGGCTGCACGCAGTCCATCATGTCGACGCCCAGGCCGGCGTACTCCACAATCTCTTCCGGGTTCCCCACGCCCATGAGGTATCGCGGTTTGTCCTTGGGAAGGTATTCCAAGGTAGACTCGACGATTTCCCTGGTCAATGCGCGAGGCTCGCCAACGCTAAGTCCCCCAATCGCGTACCCGGGAAATCCAATCTCCACTGTCCGTTCAGCCGACTCTCGCCGAAGTTCGCGATCCATTCCTCCCTGAACGATCCCAAACAAAGCCTGTGTATCCTCACGTAAAGACAGCCCCTTGGGCTGTCGAACGCCCTGTGTAGGGAC
>JBKOUZ010000160.1:0-3825 GCA_046723715.1 Acidobacteriota bacterium
GAACCAACCGCAGATCAAAACCTTGTTCATACGGGTGCCCCGGTACACTGCGAAAACGCTCTGCGAAAGTTTCGGCATAGCAGTGAGTACAGCCTGGGCTGATTTTTGTGCAACCGCGCAGAGGGTTCCACGTTGCGTCCGTCCACTCGATACTCGACTTCTCAGCCATTTTTCTACTGTACTTCTGGCGAATCGCGATGGTTAATCTGTAATAAATTTATTGCAAGAATTTACTGCTGGGTTTAGCGTTGTCTCGTGCATATTCAAGAACCTCCTGCTCACAGGAGGAGACTCTCGCACCTCTCTCACTCAGACTATTTCGGGAAGACGACGCCGACGGGGGCTTACCGATCGACATCTGCGAAGCTCGGGTGCCGCGAGGCGCCTCCTGGGGTGCGGACGGAACCATCGTTTTCACTCCCTAAATCAGCACCGGCTTATACCGGGTCTCCGCGTCCGGAGGCCAACCCGTTCCCGTCACAACCGCCGACCCGCAGCTGGACTCCCATCGCTGGCCCTTCTTCCTGCCCGACGGCAAACACTTCCTCTATTACGCTGCGTCGCACAACGACATTGGACACGAACGCGACAGTATCTACGTTGCGTCAACCGAGGGCGGGCCCAGCACGTTTCTGCTCCACGCCCACGCCAACGCGGCGTATGCCAACGGCCATCTGCTCTTCGTCAAAGACAATGCCCTAATGGCCCAACCGTTCAATGTGACCCGGCTGGAGTTGAGCGGCGATCCCGTTGTCGTACAAGATGGTATCGAGGAACACCGTACTTGGTGGATGTTTCAACAAGTGTCCTCCTTAGGCGCGACCAGCCTCTCTGCATTCATTGACTAGCCCGTCTCACGGACGTAAGATTCGCGCACAGTGATCGGCCAGACCATTTCGCACTATCGCATCATCGAGAAGCTCGGTGGCGGCGGAATGGGTGTTGTCTATAAGGCCGAAGACACCGACTTAGGTCGCTTTGTTGCCTTGAAATTTCTCCCAGATGATGTCGCGCAAGACCAACAATCTTTGGAACGTTTTCGCCGTGAGGCCCGTGCCGCTTCTGCCCTCAACCATCCCAACATCTGCACGATTTACGAAATCGGCAAACACGATGGGCATTCATTCATCGTGATGGAGTTTCTGGATGGCATGACACTGAAGTATCGCATCGGGGCGAGGCCCATTGAAACCGAGGTACTGTTGAGCCTCGCCATTGAAATCGCCGATGCCCTGGATGCCGCGCACGCCGAAGGTATCATCCATCGCGACATCAAACCGGCAAACATTTTCGTTACCAAACGTGGACACGCCAAGGTTCTCGACTTTGGGCTCGCGAAACTCACTTACGGTGCCCGTGTGGCCGAAGCCGCAGTTGCAGGCGAGCCGACCATGAGCGAAGAACACCTGACCAGCCCTGGGACGGCGATCGGCACAGTCGCATATATGTCCCCCGAGCAGGTCCGCGCCAAAGATTTAGATACGCGCACTGACTTGTTTTCCTTCGGCGCAGTTCTGTATGAAATGGCGACCGGCACCTTGGCGTTCCGTGGCGCAAGCTCAGGAGTAATCTTGGACTTGATTCTGAACAAAGCGCCCGTTCCTCCCGTGCGCTTGAACCCCGACTTACCTGTCGAACTAGAGCGCATCGTTTACAAGTGTCTGGAGAAAGACCGCGAACTGCGTTATCAGCACGCTGCCGATGTTCGTGCCGACTTGAAGCGCTTGAAGCGGGATACGGATTCCGGCCAGGGGCGTGGGGCGAGTGTAGTAGTCGAGCCGAGTTCCGCAGGACCTGGAGTTCCGGCTGCTGACCGACTGTCCAGCGGTGTGGTCCTACTCGCGGAAGCTAAGCGCCATAAAGGAGTCTTGGCATTCATACTTGTTGGATTGACGGTGCTGGTTGCAGCATTAGGGATTTACTTGTCCAAACTAAGCCCACGCAGAAGGGAATGGAACCTTCAAGGCATGACGATTAGCCGAATCACGCAGCGCGGGAACGCGGTGAATGTGGCGATTTCTCCAGACGGGCGCTACATCGTCTACGCATTACGTGAAGGGGAAAAGCAGAGCCTCAATGTTCGTCAAGTAGTTACCGGCAGCGACGTGCAGATTTCACCGCCGGAAGAAGTGATGATTTGGGGCCTGACTTTTTCGCCCGACGCCAACTACATTGATTTTGTTCGTTCCGAGAAAAACAACCTCATTAACAATTTTCTCTATCGGATGCCCGTGCTGGGCGGAACACCGCGCCTCGTGATGCAGGAGGGACTCGATTTTCCGACCAGTTATTCTCCAGATGGCACACAGTTCGCCTTCACGCGCGTACGATCGGCTGAACAAGAACAGATTGATGTCTTGATTGCCCATGCTGATGGGAGTAAGCAACGGGTACTCGCTACGCTTCCTTACCTTGACGCGTTTAGCTTCGGTACAGCGTGGTCTCCCGATGGGAAAATTATTGCCGTCACAAGTGTTGAGCCAAAGAAAGGGCTTCGTTCTGTACTTTGGGCCATCTCTGTCGGCGACGGGTCGATACGTGAAATCTACTCGTCAGCGGGCATTATTGGCCTTCCGCACTGGCTGCCGGATGGAACCGGTCTTCTGGCGTCGATCGGCAATATTGCTCAGTCCTTGCGTGGGCAACTCTGGTTTATTCCCTTTCCAAACGGAGAAGCACAGCGCCTTACGAACGACCTGATGGATTACCAGCTCTGTTGCCTGGACCTCACACGCGATGGCAAGACCCTAGTCGACACCTCAGTGACAACGGTGTCCGATCTGTGGCTGGCGCCGCTGGGCGACATCGCCAAGGCCAAGCAGGTCACTCCGCGAGGATCTCCTGTTGGACGATTCTCTTTGATGCGCGACGGTCGGATCGTTTTAGCCAGCGGCGAAGGCAACCTACTCTCTCTAAATCCCGATGGAAGTGGACGCACTCAGTTGACACCCAATGATCATGCAAGCTGGGACCCCTCAGTCTGTGGCGATGGGCGCTACATTGTATATTCGTCCTACGAAGAACAAAAGATGGGGATCTGGCGGATAGATGCTGATGGGTCGAACCCCAAGCGTATCGCTGACGAGACGTTCGCCGCGTCGCCACAATGCTCGCCGGATGGTAAGTGGGTGATCTATTTACGTGGTCCTTCCTGGACTCTGATGCGAGTCATCATAACGGGCGAGAAGCCTCCAGAGATGCTTACAAAGAACCCAGCACCCGGGAGTCGATCTGTCCCGGCGTTCTCGCCCGACGGAAAGCGGATCGCATATATCGCTTCGCCGGATTCTCCGATCGAGAACCCAAGTTCTCCCTCTTCATCGCAACCAAATCAACTGAAGGTAATCGCTTTTGATGAGGGTACCCCTTTACAGCAGTTTGACTGGCCGGTGTCGGCCGGGCTTTTTTTTGGGAGCCCCCACTGGGCGCCAAGCGGTGACGCAATCGATTATGTGCTAACGCATAACGGCGTCTCCAACATCTGGCGCCAGAACCTGGCTGGCGGGGCCCCGAAGCAGATTACGAATTTTGAGTCAGGACAGATTTTCGACTTCGACTGGTCGCGTGATGGCAAGCAACTGGCGCTGACACGAGGAAGTGAAAGCAGCGACGTCGTCATGATCGGGAACTTTCGGTGACGACTGCACATTGCGATTCGTCCTCAATATGCTGCCCGAGCAATAACAGAAATCCTTAAGTGACGCTATCAGGCGTTGGTGTTGAAAAAGTCACTGAGTAGGTGCTTGCGAGGGCGATCACAACAACGTTATAAGCGGACGAGAGTTTGTGATGCTGCATGCGATCGCCATTCTCGGAGGCTGGCTG
>JBKOUZ010000200.1:0-4456 GCA_046723715.1 Acidobacteriota bacterium
CTGGAGTCACTGAGATCGGTGAGGGCATCCTTACCGTGCTCGCACAAATCGCGGCGCATGAGATGGGCGTGAAGCCCGAGCACGTCGTGCTCGGTGACAATGATACGGCGCGTGCGCCGGAAGCCTCGCACGCGGGTGCGAGCCGTCAGACCTACATGATCGGCAACGCCGTCGCGCTCGCCTCCCGCGAGGCGCGCAAGCGTCTGGTCGATATCATGGCAGAGGTTTGGGATGTCGACGCCGAAACGATTTGCACCGGCAACGGCGAAATCTGGGCCGAGAACACCAATCACCGCATCACCATGGGCGAAGCCGTGAGCACGGCAAAAAATCGCGGCGTTGTGCCGGTCGGCTCGGCTACCTTCGGGACGGACACGACCGGTCTCCATCCTGTCGATGGCTCCGGAAGGCCTTGGCAGGCTTACGTTTTTGGCGCGCAGGTGGCGGAGGTTGAAGTCGATACCGTGACCGGCGAAGTGCAAGTGCTCGGCATCTGGGCTGCTCACGACGTCGGCCGCGCGGTCAATCCGCAAGGGGTGGAAGGGCAAATTGAAGGTGGCATCGTCCAGGCACTCGGGCAGGGATTGATGGAGGACTACAAGCTCGATGGCGGCCGCACGAGCACGTCAGGCTTTGCCAAATATATATTGCCGACCGCGCTCGACGTGCCGAGGATCAATTCGATCATCATCGAGGATCCTGATCCGATCGGGCCGCTTGGGGTCAAAGGGGTCGGTGAGCCGGCAATGGTGCCGACCATTCCGGCGGTCATGAACGCTATCTACGATGCGGTAGGTGTCCGCATCACGTCACTGCCGGCAACGCCGGAAAAAGTCCTGATGGCGATCCGCGAGAAAGAACGAAGCGAAGCCATGCGGGCTGCGGAGTGAGTGTTGCTTGTTTTGTCTGGGAGAAGTTTGAAGCGCACAGCGCAGATAAGCAAAGAGGGAGGATACGATGAAATACGTGGCTAAAATCGCAGGAGTGCTCGCTGCGCTCGCCATTGCCAGTGCGGCGCACGCGCAAAATTATCCAGCTCGCGAAATCAAAATGATCGTGCCATTCCCGGCCGGTGGGCCTAGCGACATTGTCGCCCGCATTGCGGCGGATGGCATGAGCAAGCACCTCGGCCACAACATCATAATCGAGAACGTCGGCGGCGCCGGCGGTACCGTCGGCGCAACGCGTGCTGCGGAAGCCACGCCGGATGGCTATACGTTGTTTGCGGCGAGCATGGGCACGATCATCGCGGCGCCGACGTTCTATCCAAATCTCAAATACGACTCGACCAAGGATTTCGAGCCGATCGGCATGTCGGCCAATGCGCCCGCGGCAGTCTCCATCAACAAGAACATCCCGGCGAAGGATCTGAAAGAGTTCATCGCCTGGGCAAAGCAGAAGGGCCCCGAGGTGAAGCAGGCCTTTGGTGGCGTGGGCGGCACCTCGCACATGGCTTGTCTGCTGTTCAACCAGGTTGCCGGCATCAAGCCGACCATGGTTGCCTATCGCGGCATGGGTCCCGGAATGAACGATCTGATGGGCGGGCACGTCGACATTGCCTGTGAGCAGGCCCTCGTTATGGCGGCGGCCATCCAGGGCGAGAAGGTCAAGGGCATGGTGGTCGCCGGCCCGCAGCGCCTTTCGGCCATCCCGAACGTCCCGACCGCCAAGGAAGCTGGCGTGTCAGATTTCCAGCTCAACATCTGGAGCGGAATCTATGCGCCCAAGGGCACACCGAAGGAAATCGTCGATAGGCTCGCCGATGCGCTCAACAAGGCGCTGGACGATCCGGCGACGGCCGAAAAGCTCGGCAAGCTCGGCGGCACCGTGCCGCCGAAGTCGGAACGTGGCCCCGAATATCTTCGCAAGACCGTGGCATCGGACATTCCGCGCTGGGCGCCGACGCTGAAGGAAGCGGCAGAGGCCAGCAAGCAGAACTGACATTAAGTCAGAAGCGCCGCCGCGATGGTTTCATCGCGGCGGCGTTGTTTGACGGACAGAAGAATATGAGGGTGCTGGGCAAGATCAAAGTGATCGGCGGATAGGAGCGATTCATGCCCCGCATCGATGTCGGTCACATCACGCTGAACTACGAGGAGCGCGGTCAGGGCAAGGCCCTCTTGTTCATCCCTGGCCTTGTCGGTTTGCTCGATGCTTGGGAATTCCAGATTGCCGAATTTTCCAAAAGCTATCGTTGCATTTCCTTCGATCATCGTGGCGCTGGCGACAGTGACAAGCCAAAGGATTCGTATTCGACAGTGGCCATCGCCCGTGATGCCATCGCATTGCTCGACAAGCTGGGGATCGCCAAGGCGCATGTCGCCGGCACATCGACCGGAGGCTGCGTGTTGCAAAACCTTGCCATCGACTATCCCGATCGCCTCGGTTGCTGCATCTTTTCAAACACCTGGGTCAAGGCAGACGAATACATCACGCGCGTGCAGACAACTCGTAAGCACATTGCGCTTTCCTACGGTCCGGAAGAATACGTCAGGGTCTCGTCGCTTTTCACCAACGGCGCCATGCAGTTCCGCTACAACCTCCACAAGGTCATGGAGCTGGAGCGGCGCGCGCTGAAGACGGTCGCGCCGGCGGAGGTTCTTGCCGGCAGGCTCGACATGACGCTGTGTCACGATCGCAGCGCCGATTTGCATCGGATCAGCGCACCGTCGCTTATTATCGGCACACGCGACGATGCTACGGTGCCCGTCTATCAATCCGAAGACCTGCACAAGGCGATTGCCGGCTCGAAGTTCGCCGTCGTTGAGGAAGGCGGGCACTATTCCTATCGCCGCCACTGGCAGGAGTGGAATAAGATCGTCGATCCGTTCCTGCGAGAGCATGAGGCAAGAGCGTGATGCTTGACCCGAAGAAGGCCAATCCATTGCAGGACATGCGAGCGCGCGCACGCGCGATCGCCAAAGCAAACGGCCTCGAGCTGGCGTTGGCTGCCGGTCTGCCGAAGCTTGTTGAGTGCACGCTGTCGGAAGCGCTGGTGCTCGGGCTGCTGAAGCAGGGAGTGCGCAAATACTTCGCTATTTTCGGACACGGCTCGACCGATCTCGGCAATGTGCTGCGCATCTACGAGGAAGAGGGCCTCACGCGCACGATCAACTGCCGCAACGAGGTCGAGATGGCGCATGCCGCGACGGCACTGCGCTGGCAGTACGGCGAGATCTCCGCGGTGGTCACCTCGATTGGGCCGGGTGCCATGCAGGCCTTTGCAGGGTCGCTGGCGGCTGCGTCGAATGGCGTCGGCGTCTATCACGTCTACGGTGACGAAACGACCTTCGGCGAAGGCTACAACATGCAGCAGGTGCCGAAGGAGGAGCAGGGCCTGTTTGGCCGCATGACGGCCGTTATGGGCCAATCGTACGTGCTTCACACGCCGGAAGCGCTTCGCGACGCGCTGCGGCGCGGCAGTCTGTGCGTCAATCATCCATATCGCGCGGGGCCGTTTTACCTTCTTTTGCCGCTCAACACGCAACCCGCAACGGTGACCGTGAACCTCGCCGCGCTGCCGGCAAGGCCCCAATTGCCGAAACTCGCGCCCGCGGATGATGCGGCGATCGACCAGGCGGCCAACATGATTGCCAGGGCAACAAAGGTCGCGATCAAGGCCGGCAGCGGCACGCGCGGTTGCGATGCGGCGATACGGCGGCTGGCGGAGGCTGCGGGTGCTGCGGTCATCCTATCGCCGGGCTCGACGGGGGTGCTGCCGGATGCGCACGCACAGAACATGCACGTCGGCGGCTCGAAAGGATCAATCAGCGGCAATTATGCAATGGCCGAAGCCGACTTGCTGATCGTCATCGGCTCCCGTGCCGTCTGTCAGGCCGACTGCTCCGGGATCGGATACAAGCGTGTGCAGGCCGTGATCAACATCAACGGCGATCTGGCGGATGCGCTTCACTACAACAAGACGGTGGCGCTGGTGGGCGATATTGGTGCGGTTACGGACCGTCTCGCCGGCAAGCTCGAGGCGCTGAAGGCGAGCGGCAACAAGGGGCCGTGGCTCAAGGCCTGCGCCGCCAAGAAGGCCGAATGGTCGGCTTACAAACAGAAGCGCTACGCCTGCGGTCCGCTGCGCGACGAGGCCTGGCAGAAACCGGTGCTGACACAGCCCGCGGCGATCAAGATCGTTGCCGATTTTGCAAAAGAAATCGGCGCCGCAAAATTCTTCGACGCTGGCGACGTGCAGGCAAATGGCTTCCAGATCGTGGAAGACGAGCGTACCGGGGACACGTTCACCGAGGCCGGAGCGTCGTATATGGGTTTCGCCGCAAGTGCGCTGCTTGGCAACGCGCTCGCCGACAAGCCACGCTATGGAATTGCATTTTGCGGCGACGGCTCGTTCATGATGAACCCGCAGATTCTTGTCGACGCCGTCGAGCATCGCGTTCGCGGCATGATTGTGATCTTCGACAACCGGCGCATGGCCGCGATCACCGGACTG
>JBKOUZ010000236.1:0-9153 GCA_046723715.1 Acidobacteriota bacterium
TTCTTGTTCATCGGCTCGCGTCTTTGCTCTGCGCTTCTTTCAGGCCCCGCCTCACGGCGAGTGTTGTTTCACCCTTGCGCTTCGCTATGACTTCACTTCCATCAAGTTGTCAAAGGGACTTTCACCCTCCAGCTGTCGAACGTGCTCGGCACACACACAAAAGGCCTCATCGCACGATGAGGCCTTTGATATTCGGTAAATGAGCGGAACCTGCTTAAACGCTGAACGAGGATCCGCACCCGCAGGTGCTCTTGACGTTGGGATTTTCGAATTTGAATCCCGCGCCCTCGAGCGTCTCAACATAATCGACGATGCAGCCGTTCAGGTACATCACCGAGGTGGCGTCGACGTAGACCTTGAGGCCGTCCATATCGAAGGTCTTGTCCATCATTCCGGCGCCGTTCTCGAACTGCATGGAATAAGAGAATCCGGAGCACCCGCCACCCACAACACCGATGCGCAAGCCGGCGGGAACGGGGTTCTGCTGAGCCATGATCTCTTTCACCTTAGCGACGGCGTTGGGAGTCAGGCTAACGGGTGCGGCTTTCTTGACTTCAGGGACGGTTGTGGTGGCCATTCGTATCTCCTTGGCTTTAAAGCTGTTCGATTATAACAGATGACAATCTGCCGCTCGCGCGGCGGGGAAGAAATCCATTAGGCTATTAGATGCCGTTTGGGGGCCGCGAGACGCAGCATTCCGGGCCCTGTTCCGCATTCCGGAACTGGCGATTTATTCACTGCCAAGCGGTGTGAACAGGCGCTATAATCTGTGCCGATAGAGCCTTCCCCGGGACTGTGCGGGGTTTCTGCGCTTCGCCCACCCAGGGAAACCGGTGCCTTCGGGTTAACTCTGCTGAGGTGGCTTATGACGCCAATTGAAATCGTCGGGGGTATATTCGGACTATTCGCTGTAGGTCTGATCGTGCTCCTCATCTACAAGAGCACACTGACGATGCGCGAGGATGACCAACTTTTCCTCGACACTACGAATTCTCACATGCAAGAAGAGCAAACAGAACTGTTGACCAAGGTCAACAAACTGACCCTCCCCATGCGGGTGTTCAGCATCGGGTCAGGAGTGTTTCTGCTCGCCTTTCTCGCGCTATTGATTTACCAGAAGTTGAACGAAGTGCAGTAGGAACTGGCGGACCTTCTTCTGCGGGATGCTGGGAATTCAGCCATGCGACACGCCATCGCATTGCAGGGTGTTCTATTGCCCATTTGCCCGGCAGTAGCACGAGCGCGTTTCGCCCTGTCAGGTTTCTCGCCTGCTGGCGTCGCGCGAGCAAACGCAGATTATCGATAGCGTTCCAAAGGGCCAAACGAAAATTCCAGGTGCAAGGCACAAGTGTATTCGCGATCTGAGAATGAGAAATGAACGATGAGACCGGAAGTTCACCTGGTCGGCAACTCTTCTCATTGATGCAGATTTCTAGGGCGGAGTATCCCAGAAATGCATACAACTCCTGCGGAAGTGACTCCCGAAGCTGAGCCTTCCAAGGATTCGCAGGGAACTGAACCCAACTCGCTCCCGGAAGCGAATGGCGCGGCTAAAGCTCTAACTCGCAGACCGCGTCCTTTCCTTTGGATCGCTGCCATCGCGACGGTGATGTTTGTGCTCGCAATCAGCTTGCTCCTGCCACACAAATCCTCGCCTGTAATTCGAGCAGAAAAGAACATCCCGGAAAATGCAGCACAGACGCTGAGACTCAAAGGCACGACAGAGGCGGTCGAATCGCGCGCGATCCTGGCGCCTTTACTTTCGGGACAGCAGGTCCCAACCCTCACGATCATCCATCTGACTCGAGGCGGAACGGGAGTGAAAAAAGGCGACGTCCTAGTGGAGTTTGACCGCCAGGCGCAGATGAAGGACTACGTCGATAAGCGGGCAGAGTACCAGAAACGGGTCGATCAACTGGCTCAGGAGGAAGCCAAAGAGATAGCCGCAAGAGCCAAAGATGAAACCGAATTGAAAACTGCTGAGGACAATCTGCGCAAGGCTGAACTGGAAATTCAGAAAGCAGAAATCATCTCCCGCATTGATGCTGAAAAGGGTCAGGAGAACCTCGAAGAAGCCAGGGCCACCTACGACCAATTTCGTCAAACTTTTGATCTGAAGCGGAAGGCGGCGCAAGCGGCCCTTCATATTCTGGAGATCCAGCGCGACCGCACGCAACAGACCATGATGCACGCTCAGGCGAATGCTGATCTGATGCAGGTACATTCACCCATCGACGGAGTCGTGGTGCTGAACACGATCTGGAAACAGGGCACGATGGGCGAAGTACAGGAAGGAGATCAGGTACGTCCCGGTGTCAGTTTCATGGAGGTGGTGAATCCGTCGGGCATGCAGGTGAGGGTACTCGCGAACCAGCAGGACTTCCCTTCCCTGCGAGTTGGGCAACCAGCGAATGTGCGGCTCGACGCTTATCCGGAGGTGGTCTTCAAGGGCAAGCTGGATCAACTGTCGCCTATCGCCCTGGGCAGCGACTTCTCAAATAAGCTGCGGACATTTACGGCGATTGTCTCGCTGGAGGGAAGCGATCCGAAGCTGATGCCGGATCTTTCAGCAGCGGTTGACATTGAAATATCAGAGCGGCATGCGGTCTCGAAGAGCGATTCTAATCCTTCAAGCGGAGGCAGGTTGTGATGCAAGGTTTTCGGCGCCTCTCCGCGCGAGGCAAGGTTCTGGCAGTTGCCGCGATCCTGCTGGCCGGAAGTGGAGCCGTGCTGGGAGCCGTTCGCTTGGGAAGGCGAGGTCCGCGGGTACCGACAACCGAAGTGAAGCGCGGCGAATTTCTCGATTCTTTACAATTTCGCGGCGAAGTGAAGGCAAGGAAATCAGTGACCATCAGCGCCCCTTCGGAGGCCGGCAACCTGCAAATCCTGAAGATTACGCCGGAGGGCACCCGAGTGAAGTCGGGAGAGATGGTCGTGCAATTTGACGGGACGAAAACAGAGCAGGAACTGGCACAGTTCAAGTCGGCGCTGAAGTCGGCGGATGCGGAAGTCGCGCAGGCACGGGCACAAGCCCGGCTGGCAGAAGAAGAAGATAAGACCGCAGTGCTGAAGGCGCGCTACGACGTTGAAACAGCAAAGCTGGAGGCAAGCAAGCAGGAGATTGTCTCTAGAATCGAAGGCCAAGAGGCCCGGCTGAAGCTCGCGGATGTAGAACAGAAATTGCGTGAGGTCGAAGCGAAGCAGAAATCCGACCAGCAGTTGCATGCCGCGACCATAAAAAGCAAGCAAGAAGCCCGGGAGAAGGCACAGTATGACGTCGAGAGAGCTGACCGGGCGCTGGGGCAAATGATGCAACGTGCTCCGGCGGACGGAACGATCAGCGTGTTGCAGCATTGGACCGGGTCGACGATGAGTGCATACCGTCCGGGAGATCACGCCTGGGCTGGCGCGGCGATTGCGGAGTTACCGGATGTAAGCACGCTGCGCATCACAGCTCGAGTGGATGAAACCGAGCGCGGACGACTGGCCGCCCAGCAGCCAGTCACGGTCCGGCTGAATGCGATTCCCGATCGCCAATTCACCGGACACGTCGACCAGATCAGTGCGATCGCCAGCATGGATTTTTCGAGTGGCTGGCCAATTACGCGCAACTTTCTGCTTGAGGTCGTTCTCGAGCAGAGTGATCCGCGGCTGAAGCCAGGCCTCACGGGAGACGTCGTGGTCGTTGTGAACAAGGTGGCGGATGCCGTGACGATTCCTGCCCAGGCATTGTTCCAGAAGTCTGGTCAGAATGTGGCGTACGTGTGGCGCGGGGGGCAGTTTCAAGAGCGGCCTGTCGAAGTGGAACGACGAAGCGGAGACAAGGTTCTCATTGGCCGCGGAATCACCCCGGGCGAGCAGGTCGCATTACGGGATCCAACCATAAAGGAACAGGCGCAGCCTTGAGAAGGTGGCGAACCATTACGTGGATTGTGATTCTAGTGGTGCTTTGCACGCTCGCTGGAGTTCTGGCCGCCGCGCGCCGCAACGCTCCAAAGACCGCAAATACTGATGTCCCGACAGTAGTTGTGAAACGAGGCGATCTGGACATGAAGGTTTACGTCACCGGGGAGCTGCGCGCCAGCCATTCGGAAATGTTGGCGGCTCCCGCAATTGGCGGCGGGGCGCTGCAGCTGACCCGCCTGGTACACACCGGGGTGGCAGTAAAAAAAGGCGATCTGGTGATGGAATTCGACCCCTCGGAGCAGCGGTACAAACTGGAGCAGAACCGTTCCGAACTGTTGCAAGCCGAACAGGAAATCGCAAAAGCGAAGGCGGACGCGGCGGTGGTTGCAGCACAGGACAAAGTTGCTTTGCTCAAGGCGCGCTTCGATGTGCGCAGGGCTGAGCTCGACGTGCAGAAAAATGAACTTGTCAGCGCGATTGATGGTCGCAAAAATCAACTTGCATTGGAAGCAGCACAACGCGTTCTGGCCGAGGTAGAGCAGGATGTCAAGTCGCGCAGCGCGTCCAACCAGGCGACCATCGAATTAGCGCAGGAGAAGCGCAACAAGGCGAAACTCGCGATGGATCAGGCATCCGACAATATCACCAGAATGCGCGTGCTGGCCCCCATAGACGGATTGGTCTCGTTGCAGAAGAATGAGGGCGAATTCTATTTCAGCGGAATGACCTTGCTGGAATTCCGCGAGGGCGATCAAGTGGAACCGGGGAGGACCGTCGGCCAGGTAATCGATCCAACAGAGGTCGAACTTACAGCACAGATCGGGGAGAGCGAGCGCAACAATATCAAGGAAGGGGAGGCCGTTGATTTTCAGTTGGACGCGCTACCCGGCACGACCTTTCACGGCAAGGTAAAGACGGTTGGATCGAGTAACGCCAAGCCATTCTGGGAGGGTGATACTGCAAGCCGATTCGAAGTACTGGTCGCAGTGAGCTCTGCCGATCCGCGCATGCGTCCTGGGCTGACCGCTCAGGTTTATATCAGTGGCGAGCCGCAAAGAAACGTCTTGTATGTGCCTCGCCAAGGCCTGTTCCTGAAGGACAACAAACGAGTGGTCTATTGGCGGAAGGGGAGTAACTTCGATCCCCGTGAGGTGAGGATCCAGGCGGAGAACGAGAGCCGAGCGGCAATTGAAGGTGTCGCTGCCGGATCCGAGATCGCGGTGGTTGATCCCACCGCTCCACGCAAGAGTGCAGGCGCAGCCGCAATCAGCGGAGCAGGTGGCCCCTGATGAGCGCAACGGCAATCTCCGCTATACGAACCCTCGGTCGCTATGAGCAATGGATTCCCGACCTGCATCTGGGCCTGCAGAATCTGTTGTTACACAGGCTGCGATCATTGCTCACAATGCTGGGCATGATCTTCGGGGTGGCGGCGGTCGTATCCATGCTCTCGATCGGCGCAGGTGCGCGGCAAAAAGTGATGGCTCTGATTGAGCAGATGGGCGTTCATAATCTGATCGTAGAGGCGAAAGAAACAACCGAGTGGCAGGCTCACCAGAAGATGCGCAGGATTTCTCCGGGCTTGACCTTTCAGGACTACCGCATCATCCGCGATGATGTCGCGGAGATCACTGCTGGAACCCCGCGTAAACGAATGACTCCCTCCAAAACGCTTCCCAAATCGCAGCAGGATACACCAACAGTTTATGGAGTGGATCCGGTTTACGCGAGGATTGCCGGGCTGCACGTCATGGAGGGGCGTTTCTTCAATCAGGATGAAGAGAATCACGCGGCGCCCGTGTGCGTTCTAGGCGCGGCTGCGCGCTCGAACCTGTACGGAGCGTCCGATCCCGTCGGGCAGTACGTGAAGGCGAATGAAACCTGGTTCCGCGTGATTGGCGTGGCGTCGCCGCAACTCAGCGCGCAAACCGAGATTGCCGGGCTGCCAACGCAAGATCTCAACAACATCATCTATGTGCCGCTGCATTCAGCCCTCTTGCGCCTGGAAGATAATTACAGCGATGTTCGCGACGAGATCGATGGAATCTATCTGAGCGTGCGGGAGAGCGCCGACATGGGATCCGCCGCCCAAGTGGTGCGCGCAATTTTGGATTCTTCCCACCATGCGGCTGGAGACTTCAGCGTCGTCGTTCCGGCTGAGTTGCTGGCAGAGCAGCGGCGCACAGAACGGCTGTTCAATGCCGTGATGGTGGCAATCGCATCAATTTCTCTGCTGGTCGGCGGCATTGGCATCATGAATATTATGCTGGCGAGCATCCTGGAGCGCACGCGAGAAATCGGAGTAAGGCGCGCAGTGGGTGCGCGGCAGTCCGACATTATCCGCCAGTTCGTCGTAGAGGCCGTTCTGATTTCATTTGTGGGTGGAAGCTTCGGTATCGTATTCGGCTCTATCATGTCGCGCGTGATCGCCTGGCTGGCGGGATGGTCCACGATTGTGACGGCAAGTTCGATCCTGCTCGCATTCATCGTGTCGATCACCGTGGGCCTGGTATTTGGCATTTACCCGGCAATCAAGGCCGCACGTCTGGATCCCGTGGAAGCGATCCGTTGCGAGTAATGGGCCCGACCACAGGTTAGCTGCAGGAATCAGTACAACGTTGGAGGTTGCACATGAGGCATTCTCGCCGGGGCCTTGTCGTTTGTCTTTTCGGCATCTTTACCCTGCCGCTCTGGGCGCAGAAAGAACGTTTCAGCAATTACGCGACTCAGCAACTCCGTTCAGACAAACTTGGAACCCCGGAGCATTTGCGGAGCTACGTGGTTGAAGGCAAGCTCCGCTTGAGTTTACGGGATGCAGTCACAATCGCCCTGGAAAACAATACCGAAGTTCGGATCCGGCAAACCACCGTGGACTCATCCAAGTTCTCGCTGCTGGGTGCGCATGGGCCTTTCGATCCAGTCATCTCGAGCCAGGACAACATCATCAGCACGACCTACCCTCCCTACAGTTTCCTGCAGGAGCCTGGAACTTCCAACGCGAACTACAAGAGTACGACTAAGAACCTCCAGTTCAATTATTCGCAGTTGTTCGAGACGGGAACCACTCTTGGCGGTGGATTCACGAGCACCGTGAACTCCTCGAATAGCTCGATTTTCCTGTTCAATCCGTACACTTTTTCCACTTTGACTTTTCAGGCCACGCAATCGCTGTTGCGGAATGCGTGGTTTACGGCAAATCGTGCTCCTTTGATTATTGCGCGTCGCAATCTGGAGCAATCGCGAGCCGGATTCGTGTCGGAAATAAGTAATGCGATTCTGCAGGCTGTGAACCAATACTGGGCAGTCGTGCAAGCAAAAGGAATTTTGGACGTTGCCCAAGCCTCAATGGAAGCGGCTGAGGCAACATACAAGCGCGATAAGCGCGCTCTGGAACTTGGGGCGCTCCCTCCCTTGGACATTTACCGCTCCGAGTCGCAGGTTGCGTCGCGGCGTGTACAGGTCATTCAGAGCGAATATGCCTTGAAGCAGGCAGAAGATGCCCTGCGGTTGATGATCGGTGCTAACCAGGATCCTTATTTCCAGGCTCTTGACATGGAATTGACCGAAACGCCGGATCCTGGAAATCAGTTGCGGTCGATCGATGCTGGTACCGCGTTGCAATCGGCCTTGGGCAAGCGTCCCGAATTCGACGCGGCCCGGGCCGCGCTCGCCAAAGATGAATCGCAGATTCGATTAGCTCGAAATCACCTTTTGCCCCAACTCGATCTGATGCTCAGTTACACGAGTAACGGAGTAGGGGGAAATTCAGGTATCAATGACGCGGGCCTGCCGGTTTCCAGTTCGTGGATCAACCAGATGTTTCGGTTTGGCTATCCCGCATATATAGCGCAGCTGAACCTCAATCTGCCAGTTAAAAATCGCACGGCGCAGTCAGAAATGGGCAGGGCGCTAGTTTCAAGACGCAGCGATTTATACAGCGAGCGATTGGTGCGGGAACGGGTGACGCTGGAGGTGAGAAATGCAGTACATCAACTGGAACAAGCCAAGTTGAGCATTGCCGCCAGCAAGGAGGCGCTTGATCTCGCGCAGAAAACGATGGCAGCCGAGCAACGAAAATATCAATTAGGTTCTGGCACCATCTTTTTTGTACTCGAGGCCCAGACGGAGCTTGCCACGGTCCAGCAGATCATGCTTCAGTCGGAAGTAGGCTACCAGATGGCGATTGCGGCGGTGGATCATGCGACGGGCGAGTTGTTGGAGCCATACCACGTGCAGATCGCTGACTTAACACAGTAGAGAAGGAATCCAAGAACTCAAAGCTGGCAATCTTCCCTGCCCGTAGCAAACGAAGTAAACTAGAGTCCAGCCCGTGCGAAAGTGGCGGAATTGGCAGACGCACCAGACTTAGGATCTGGCGGGTAAAACCGTGGGGGTTCGAGTCCCCCCTTTCGCACCAACAACTTCCAGGCTTTCCTCTTTCTTGTTTTCCTCACTGTGCCCAATTTTGTGCCCAGTCGACAACTTTGCAAAGGCACGCTCAACCGCTTCCGCCTGGGGATGGCAGTAGCGCTGCGTAATCGTGATGGAACTATGCCCGGCGATCCGGGCGAGTGTGAAAGCATCGCACCCGGATTCAGCCAACCGCGTCAGGGCTGTGTGTCTGAGGCAGTAGGGCTCGAAGGACTTCACCTTGGAATCATCGAGCGCCTTCTTGTGCTGATCTTTGGCGGTGTCTTTGTTGAAGTGTCCCTCGCGAGATCCTGAGGGGAAGACCCACCCGTCCGCGGGCTTCTCTTGTGCTATCCAGCGCGATTCGAGAACGGCATAGACTTCGGGAACCATCGGGAGCACGCGACGGGCTGCCTTCGTCTTGCCCTCGGTTACCTGAACGAGTCCACCAGTTCCATTGAGAAGGACGTTAGGCCAGCGCAAAGTAAACACCTCCCCCGGGCGCATTCCGGTTCCGCGGAGGATCGTTGCGGCATCTCTCCAAGGTTGTGGACAGGCCGCCAAGTAGTCCTGCATCTCGCTTTCGGTGAGTACCCGGTCACGCATCCGCTCGCCTTGAGCCAATTTGATTTTTGCGGGAGTCTGCAGCTTGCCCCACTCGACTGCGAGGTTCAACGCGCGCCGAAGTGTCCTGAGCCCGCAATTGATCCGTGAGGCTGAGAGGTGACTCAGCCGTGCAGCGAACTGCTGTGCTCCCTGATCGTTGATTTGATCCAGGCGCTGAGAGGCTAGGCCGGATTTGAGCAGCATCTTCACGCCGTCTTTGTAATATTCGAC
>JBKOUZ010000041.1:0-15964 GCA_046723715.1 Acidobacteriota bacterium
GCGGGAAATCTGCCTGTCCGGTTCGATGAGCGGGAACAGGAAACAGAGTCATGTCAAACCGGATTGAGGGGACGAGGCGAAAGCTGAGTCACATGCCCACCGGGAGGCTAAAGCCACTGCGCCTGTTCTCGACTCTACTCGGGATACGCTCAAAATGACCCCCGCAAAGTGTTTTCAGGGAGATTCGCCTACAGGTGTGGAGGAAGGTTCTGCACAGACCTACTTCGCAGCCTCCTGCAGCGCGGTATCATGCTGCTTTGACAGCGCTTCGAAGTCGATGAACAGGCGCTGCGGAGGATGCGTTCAGTTTGCGGGGATAAGGCCGGTGTGTGATTTTCAAACACTTGGCGGCGCGAGTAAACTCGTGCCCCTCCAAACAGAGGGGTTCTTCATGAGTCCGTGCGGAGCTTCGCTCGGCTGGACAGCCCGAAAGGCTGTCGCTACGTGGGCATTTCTGTGATTTGAGTTAATTTGCAGTCTTTCGGGGTCTTGTCGTCGCGTAGGCCCAGGAAGACAGGTGCGCGCAGTTTTGGTCCGGTTGTGGGGCCGGTTCCGTGGGTCCATTCAGAGTATTCGATTTCAGCCACGAGTTCCGGCTTGACCCAACTGGCAACCCGGCGCAGAGCCTCGACCTCACCGAAGAATGGTTTTTTGTCGATCTCCAGCTTCTTCAGAGTCTTCCACATCTCAGTGAGAGATTTCTGATTGAAGCCGCTTCCGGCCTGGCCGACGTGAATCAGGCGCTGCTGGTCGTCATAGAGGCCTAGAACGAGCGAGCCGAAGTGGGCGCGGCTGCCTTCGGGCTCGGTGAAGCCTGCAATCACGCATTCAATGCGATGACGAATTTTGATTTTCAGCCAGTCGCGGCTGCGATGTTCTTCGTAGCAACTGGCACGGCGTTTGGCGACAATGCCTTCAAGTTGCCTCTCCCGGGCAATCTCAAAGAGAGCCTTGCCGTGCTCCTCGTAGTGATCGGAGAAACGCAGGGAATCGCCCGGAGTGATTAGAGAAGCCAGCTTGCGCTTGCGATCTTCAAGAGGAATCTTCCGCCAGTCCTCGCCGTCGGCGTAGATCAGGTCGAAGGCGTAGTAGAGCACGGGCACATCGGCGTTGGTGGGAGCGCGTTTTCCACCAGGACGGAATCCAGTACGCTGTTGCATCAGGCTAAACGAAGGCTTGCCTTGCTCGTCGATGGCGACGACTTCGCCATCGAGGATCGCATTGCTGGCTTTGACAAAACCCGCCATGTCTTTCAATTCCGGGTAGCGTGCCGTGAGTTCATTCTGGTTGCGCGAAACCAGGCGGATTTTGCCTTTTTCTATGAAAGCTACGGCGCGGTATCCATCCCATTTGATCTCGAACAGCCAGTCGGGGCTGTCGAACGGCTCAGAGATTGATTCCGCCAGCATGGGATAGATGGACGCGGGCATTGGCCGCCTGACTGGTTTCGCATTCAGAGCCGCGGAGGGGGCTGAGGTTTTTGGGGCATTCGATGCTGCTGGGGTCTTGCTGCTAACCACCACCGGCAGTTTTTCCAGCTTGGGAGCGCCGTTGTTGCCGGAGGAAGGACGCGCGCGACCCTTCACCGCCGTCTTTTCACGTTTTGTTTTGGCGTCCTGCCCGTCTTCCGGGGTTTTTGGTCTTTTTTTTTTCTCGACACGAGCGATGGCGTCGGCGAGCCATGCGGCTTTCAATTTGCCGCGTGCGGCGGGACGGTCGCTCTTCCATTGGCGGGAGCGGGCGTCTCCGGCGATGTCGTCCATGCTGCGCTTGCTGAGAACGGATTCATCAATTTCCCCAGCATCGTATCCCTCGACCACATGATCGTCGTGCTTTTTGATCATCAGCCACTCGTTACCCTTGCTGCCGGGACGCCGTCCTTTCATTTTGATCAGGGCGAAGTCTCCCTTGAGGCGCTTTCCATTCAAGCGGAATTTCAAATCACCTTTGGCGATCATGGCGGCGGCCTCGGCCTCGGTGCCCGGCACATACTTACCATCCACCGGCACTGGGGAAAGAGGCTGCCAGGTGCCCACATCCCAAACCATGACACTGCCTGCGCCGTAATTGCCTTCGGGGATATTTCCTTCGAAATCGAAGTAGGAAACAGGGTGATCTTCGACCTGCATGGCGAGGCGTTTGTCAGCGGGATCGAGCGAGGGACCTTTGGGAACGGCCCAGGATTTTAATACTCCTTCCATTTCGAGCCGGAAGTCATAGTGCAGGCGGGTCGCTTCGTGCTTTTGGACTACAAAGCGATTGCCGCGTTTCTTCTCGACTTTTGGCGGAGGTTCCGGCGTCTCTTCAAAACGTCGCTTCCGTTTGTATTCCTCGAGGGCCATGGCCTTGAAAGCGTCATTTTAGCAAGTGAATGGCGGGGAGGATGTACATGCTGCACCGTAGGAGTTTTGAGCTACCAGCTATGAGCAAACCAAGTACGCTTGCTCACGGACTACGGCTCAGCGGTTCGCTGCTCACCGGTCACCGCTATAATCCAGCTTCGACATGGTTGTCCGGCGTGAGTTTCCTGAGCTTCCGCTTGTAGGTGTGGGCGCGATCATCATTGAAGGTGATCGGGTGCTGCTGGTGAAGCGCGCTCATCCGCCGATTCAGGGGCAATGGTCCATACCTGGAGGGGTATTAGAGGTTGGCGAAATGGTGCGGGAAGCCGCGGTGCGCGAGGCGCGGGAGGAGACTGGCTTGACGGTTGAGCCTGGGGAGCTGCTTGGTGTATACGATCGAATTCTGCGCGATGCCGAGCGGCGGGTGCAGTACCACTATGTATTGATTGATTTCTTATGCCGGCGGGTTGGCGGAGAACTGTTGGCTGCGAGCGATGCCGCAGAAGTGCGGTGGTTCAGGCGAGAGGAACTGCCCGTTCTCAGACTCGCGGACGATACGCTGGAAGTGATTGAAAAAGGATTCGAAAGACTAGTTCGAAGGGTTTAGCGCCGCACGCCTCGTCCGCGGGCGCCCCATGAGACTTCCGTAAAGCGGCAACGGGTGATACGAATGCACGGCGCCCGCCCCCTACACAAGATCTACGAACCTGGCTCCTGCGTGCCATCATCTTCCCATTGGGCGTTACACGAATGGCAGCGCCATCCTTTGCGTTGAATGGGCATGGGGACTCTCAGGAACGCGCTGAGATAGGCGATCGGGCGATCGAGTTCTTCGAAGTTCACATCGAGCGACTGGCACTTCGGGCAGCGGGGCTGTTCGTACAATCCCACGCCGTGCACGTACATGCCTTCCAGGATTGGTTCCTCAAGCAACTGGCGGGCGCTTTCTGCGTCCTCGGGATTGACACAAAGTTTCACTCCTCCGACAAAATTGGAGATGAACCAATCCAGGCGCACCAGGTTGTCATCGCGCAGAAAGCACTGAATCCCGGCCGACTCCAGGCTTCCTTTGGCCAATAGCGCTTCTGGAAGGTCACGGAACTGGCGAATAGTCACCAGTTTGCGCAAGTCAAGCTGTTCGCTGGCTTCCGACGCCTGTGCTGGAACTTCCAGATGCCGCCGATCCAGTTCATCTTCAAGGGCTTCCCATGCGGTTTCGGTGAGCGCTTCTGGTTTAAACGCGAGCTTCAGCAATTCGCCATCGCTCATGGCGGAGTATGCTTTTGTTAAGCGACTGCGCTCTTTTGATTGGTCAGAATTTAACACTGGGCAAGAGTATTCGGATCCAGGGATTCCGGGCTGTTTCCATGCATTTTACTATGGCGCCGTGAGCGGAATTGCGGCGAATGTACAGCGTCTGCGTCACTCCTCTTCGTGACGGGCGTCACAGCCTCTAAAGCAACCGGCGTTTAGATTCCGAGCGGGTGAAGGTCGTGGAATCCAGACTCACATTGAGTCGGCGCTCGTTCCTGCAGGCGGCGGTAGCAGCCGCGGCCGCCGGTGGAGTGGGAGTCGGATGCGGCAGGAATGGAACACCCTGGCGCTTCTTCACCGTTGACGAGGCGCGCACACTTGCTGCGATTACGGACCAGATCATTCCCGCTGATCAAGATCCGGGAGCTTCCTGGGCCGGGGTGGTGAACTTCATCGACCGGCAGCTTTGTGGGCCATACAAAGCTTTGCGGCAGACCTATCGCAAGGGGTTGACGGGTGTTGATCAAAGCAGTCATGGGTTATACGCGAAGGCTTTTGTTGATCTTGCCTCAGAGCAGCAGATCCAGGTGCTGCGCCAACTTGAGAACGGCAAAGCCCCTGGCGCGATCTGGAAGCAGGCCTCATCTTCCGAGTTCTTCGGATACCTGGTCGACCACACGATGCAGGGGTTTTACAGCGATCCGCGGCATGGCGGCAATCGCGAGGGCGTGAGTTGGAAGATGCTGGGACTGTCCTATCCGCCGATACGAGGAAGGCAGCAGAACGCGCCGAAACAGAAGACGTGAAAAAGATTCCCTCATGGCTTTGAAGCATGTCAACGCGGTTGTAGTCGGAAGCGGGGCGGGAGGCGGCATTGTCGCCAAAGAGCTCGCCGAAGCTGGTCTCAGCGTTGTGCTTTTAGAGAGAGGGAAATGGTTTACTGCGTTCGACGATCGCAAAGACGATCTGCGCAACCAGCGTACGAGCGCGTTGGGAGCTTCTTTCGGTCCCGATGAGCGCAACCCCCGCGTGTATGCCGACAATTCCGGTGGTGAACATGTAATTCCGTCCAATCATTGGGCGTACAGCAACAATGCTGCTTGCGTTGGGGGAGGCACGCTCAGCTATGGCGCCATGGCTTGGCGGTTTATGGAGAAAGACTTCCGCTTGCGATCGACGTATGGAGCCGTCGAGGGCAGTACGTTGGAAGATTGGCCCATCAGTTACGCGGACCTTGAGCCGTTCTATGAGAAGGCGGAGTGGGAGATCGGGGTTTCCGGAGATGATTCGGGGAATATCTTTTGCGCTCCCCGGCGGCGGCCGCTGCCGATGCCAGCGCTCGCGCCGAATCGCAGTTTCAAGATGCTTGAGCCGGCGGCAAAACGCCTGGGACTTCATCCGTTTCCGATCCCGATGCTGCGGAACTCTGTTCCTTACAACGGTCGCGGCGCGTGCATGCGATGCCGCTGGTGCGTGGGATATGCCTGCGAGGTGAATGCGAAGTGCGGCACGCAGAATACGGTGATACCCAGAGCAATCGAGACCGGGAATTGCGAACTGCGCGCGGAGTGCATCGCGAAAGAAGTGGTTGCGGACGAGCGGGGGCGCGTGAGGGGAGTCGCCTATTTTGATTCGGCAGGAAGACTGCGGGAACAAACCTCTGATCTGGTGATCGTTTCCTGTTCGGCAGTGGAATCGGCGCGGCTATTGCTGAATTCGAGAAGCAGTTTGTTTCCGACCGGGTTAGGCAATCGCTACGACTGGGTGGGGCGGAATCTGCAGGGGCATTCCTACACGGGGGCTGCTGGCCTGTTTGAACAAGAGATTTACGACGACCTCGGGCCGGGGGCTTCGATTGCAATCTGCGACTTTAATCATGGGAATCCTGGATTTGTCGGCGGGGGACTCCTGGCTAATGAGTTTCTGCGTTCGCCTTATCAGGTAGTCACAGGCGTGACGGGAGAGGGAATTCCGCGCTGGGGAACTGCTCATAAAGATTTCATGCGGCGGTATTTTAAGCGCAACATGACCGTCATGGGCCCCATGCAGGAGATGCCCATGTTCGAATCGCGAGTGCAGGTTGATGGCAAGGTGAAGGACGCCTGGGGAATTCCTGTGGCGCGCATCTCTGGGAGGCATCATCCGAACGACTTGCTGGGCACTGAGTTCATGGCTGGAAAAGCAGAGGCATGGCTGAAGGAAGCGGGTGCGACCACCACGATCCGTTTCCATTGGACGTTCCTCGACATTCCCAGTGGCGGCCAGCATCAGGCGGGCACTTGCCGCATGGGGAACGATCCGAAGACATCCGTTGTGGACAAATACTGCCGGGTGCATGACGTGGACAACTTGTACGTCATCGACGGCAGCGTGCATGTGACGAATGGCGGCTTCAACCCCGTGCTTACGATTATGGCGATCGCTTATCACGCGTCGGAAAATTTGGTGAAGACGTGGAAGGGAACGCATGGACGCGCCTGAGAGAGCGGCGAGCGTGAAGAGGCGAAAGTTCTTGCGGGCTCGCGTCCTGGTGCCTGTGGCAGGAGCACTGTTTGCCATCTTGCTTCTGCCCGGCGCAAGCGTCTACTACAGCTATTCCCAAGGCCGCTCGTGCGCGAAATGCCATGAGATCTGGCAACCGTACAGCGATTGGCATGAATCGGCTCACCGGAATATCGCCTGCTCGGAGTGTCATGGCGACGTGCTTACGCTCGATGCCGGCTTTCATCTGAAAAACCTGCGGCAGTTGGGCAAGCACCTGCGCGGTGACGTGCCTGAGCAGGTTCGGTTGAAGACCGACGATGTCGGGCGGATCGAAAAGCGGTGCGCAAAGTGTCATCGCGAGGAGTACGCGGACTGGTCCACGGGGCCACACGGAGCCAGCTATTCGAAGATATTTCTTAACAGCGACCATAACCGGCGCACGTTGCTGATGGATGACTGCCTGCGGTGCCATTCGATGCACTATGAAGGCAGCATTCGGGATTTGGTCACGCCGGTGAACACGAAGGGACCATGGTCGCTTCGAGATCCGGGATTGAGCAATGAAGCTGCAATGCCTTGCCTTGCATGTCATCAGATGCACCGGCATGGCACACCGCTGACGCGGCCTGAGGCGAAAGCGGACGGCGCAAGCGCTGTCGAAGATATCAACCGTCCTTCGCTGGCATTGTTTGATCGACGTTCGCAGGATTACGTGTCAGTCAGCCGATTGCCGCTGCCTGAGATGCATGACGGGGCGCGACTGGTGAAGATCAGCCCCGATCCGAGGCAGGCCCTCTGTTACCAGTGCCATGCGCCGACAGCGGTTGCGCAAGTCGCGTCCGGAGATGATCGCACGCCGGTGGGGGTGCATGAAGGATTGAGTTGCCTGGCGTGTCATGAGAAGCACGGGCAGAAGACCCGCGCATCGTGTACGACGTGCCATCCACAGCTCTCGAATTGTGGTCTGGATGTGGAAAAGATGGATACCACATTCAAGTCTCTGAAAAGTCCGCACAATATTCACACCGTCAAATGCGCTGACTGCCACGCCAAGGGCATACCCCAGAAGAAAAGACGCAGGGAAGTGGCAACATCCGGCGGCCTGCTGGTGACTAATACAGGGCCTCGCTAGACGGCGTGGCCGAGTATGGCCACGCGCGAATCCAAAGGCGTTATCTACGCAGCGATAGTAGCGAACATAGCGATCGCCATTTGCAAGTTTGTGGCGGCCGGAGTTACACACAGCTCCGCAATGCTGGCGGAGGCATTCCATTCGACAGCAGATTCAGGAAATGAACTGCTGTTGCTTTTCGGGATCAAGCGCAGTGCGCGTCCGCCGGACGCTTTGCATCCATACGGGCATGGCAAGGTACTCTATTTTTATTCTCTGCTCGTGGCGGTTTACATTTTTGGCGTAGGTGGGGGACTCGCGGTCCACGAGGGAATTACTCATTTAAAGCATCCGGAGATTCCTACCCATCCAGGATGGAACTACGCCGTGCTCGCTTTGGCGGCGGTGTTCGATTCTTACTCGTGGTGGATCTCTTACCGTGAGCTGCGGGCGAGAAAGGACCCGAACGAGAGTACCTGGGACGAAATTGTTGGGGGCAAAGACCCGACCGTATTCACAGTTTTTCTGGAGGACTCGGCGGGCTTGTTGGGCGTAGTGCTTGCGTTTCTGGCAATTTTTCTTGGCCGCCAGTTCAACAATCCTTATCTGGATCCGATAGCGTCGATTGTGATCGGCTGCGTTCTTGCCGTCATCGCAGTTTTTCTTGGACGGGAGAGCGGTGCGCTGCTGGTAGGAGAGAGGACCAACCGAGGGAAAATCAAACGCCTGCATGAGATCATTTCCGCGGAGCCTGCGGTGGAAAAAGTGGGAGACTTGCTAACCATGCAGCTTGGGCCCGAGCAAGTACTGTTGAACGTAAATATTCAATTTCGCAGAAGCTTGACTTTGGAGCAGCTGGAATCTGCGATTGAGCGGATCGAAAGCCGTATTCGGGAAGAGCAACCGTCTGTGCAACGGATCTTTATTGAAGCGGAGTCGTTCAGGACGGCTGAGAACTCGCCGGGCACAGCTGCGTCAGCGGAGGCTTAAGAACAAACGTCCCGCAAGCTCAGAGAACCTGCGGGACGTCCGGTGTACTGTTTGGGATTGACCAAGAGGTGGTCACTCTACGTGGCCTCTACGGCAACTCCGGGGTCCTGACCGACCTGCGTCAGGCGGAATCAATCCTTATTCACCGGTAGTGTGCGGGCTGTAGCTCGTGACGCAGTGCTTACGAATTCCGCGTCCAGAGCCCCGCTTAGAGCGACCGCTCTAAGTCTCAGCCACCTCACCTGGTCTTTTGGTCTTTCTACAACTACCTTCTGAACTTGTCATCAGACCACCTCCTTTCCGGTGTAGTCGCAGATTAATACGAAGGCGGATATCGCGTCAATCGGGGGAACGCCGAATGCAACAGGCGGAGGGCGATTGCCTCCACTTCGGGGCGGACGAGGCGTCCGCCGCGACAGGGGCCGGGACGTGCAAACGCTTCCGGCCTACACGGGCGTCAGGGCAGGGCGAATGTGTAGAGGGCGCTGCCAGCCGCGATCGCTACATATTGTTTGCCGTCCAGCGCGAATGCTATGGGGGGCGCGTAAACTGCGCCGCCCATTTGGAAGTGCCACAGCGGCTTCAGGGAGGATGCGTCGAAGGCGATGAAATTGCCCTCGGCATCGCCGCTGAAGACCAGTCCGCCGGCAGTGGAGAGCACTCCCGACCACGTCGGAGAGGTGTGTTGAAACGTTCCCTTGATCTGGCCGGTGGCGGGGTCGATGGCTTTCAAGAAACCGAGATAGGGCTCGGAGTCCTCGGAGGGAAAATACGCGCTTCCGTAGAAGGCGTGGCCGGGCTCGTAGGGCTGTGGAGCGGTGCTGAAGATGTCGCACTGGTCTCGTGCAGTTACGTAGAACGTGCCGGTCTGCGGGCTGTAAGTTGGCGGCATGAAGTTCGTCGAGCCCAGCGCGCCCGGACAGACCATGTGTCCATGGAGCGTGGGCGCGGCTTCCTTCTTTGCAAGCGGGCGGCCTTCGCTATCTTTTGTGTCGCTCCAGGTTTGCTTGCCGTAAGCAGTGGCCGAGAGTAGCTTCCCGCTAGCGCGATCAAGCACGTAAAAGAATCCATTGCGATTTGCCTGGGCGATCAGATGCGTGCTGCCGGCGTCGAGCATCACCGGTACCTGGGTGGCGTCCCAGTCATGCTCGTCGTGTTTAGTGAACTGAAAATACCAATTCAATTTGCCGGTATCAGCATCGAGCGCCAAAAGGCAGTTGCTGTACAAGTTGTCGCCTACGCGACCGGCGCCGCGATTGGACGGAGATGGATTTCCCGTAGGCCAGAAGATCTGATTGGTGCCTGGATCGTAGGTTCCCGTGTTCCAGGCGGGAGCGCCTCCAACTTTCCATGAATCTCCTTGCCAAGTGTCGTGACCCGGTTCGCCGGGGCCGGGCACAGTGTAGAAGCGCCATTTGCGCTGGCCAGTTGCAGCATCATAGGCGTCGATGAAGCCGCGAATGCCGTACTCGCCGCCAGAGGCCCCGATGACGATGAGACCCTTGACCGCCAGTGGCGCGACGGTGAAGCTGTAACCCGTTCGATAGTCGGCAGCTACAACGTCCCAGAGTACAGCTCCAGTTTTCGCGTCCAGCGCAAGCACGTGGGCGTCAAGCGTGGCCATGAAAACTTTGTCGCCCAAAATTGCCAGGCCACGGTTGACGCGGCCGCAGCAGGGGCGAATGTCGCTCGGGAGTTGCCGTTGGTACAGCCAGATCGGTCTTCCCGTGTGTGCATCGAGGGCGAAGGCGCGATCATCCTGCCCTGTCGCGTAAAGAATTCCATCTACTTCGAGTGGCGAAGTCTCGAGTTTGCCGGTTGAGCCCAGTTGATACACCCACTTCGGCACAAGAGAGTGCACGTTTCCGGTGCTGATCTGATCGAGGCCGCTGAAGCGGTTTCCGGAATAGTTGCCGGAGTAAGTCATCCAGTTCTGGGGTTCTTTGGCTGAGTTCAGCAGGCGTTCAAATGTCACCTGGGCGGCTGCGCAGGCAGAGCACAGAAGTACGAAAGCGAAGATAGCAAAGATTCTGCATGCTTTCATTTCGCCACCAACGTCATGAGGAACGCAACAACGTCATCCAGATCTTTATCGCTCAGGGTGTCGGTGCCGTACTTAGGCATGGCAGAAGTGCGCGTTTTTTGAAATGAACGGAGCTTGTTCTTCTCCACGAAGTGAATTTGCTCGCTCATGTCCATGATTTGTACGCTGAAGGTGTCTTCATTCAGCGTGACACCCTTAATCTGTTTTCCATCAGGGGTAACGGCGGTGACCGTCTCATACTCCTGCGGGAACTCCTTGGTGGGTTCGGTCAAGCCTAAAGCCAGGCGTCGGCTGGGATTTCTTACCGAATCAATGATTGCGTCGCGGGTGCGCGATCCGGCGACTCCAGTCAGCTCTGGCCCGAGCCGTCCCCCCTTGCCTTGGACCATGTGGCAGAGGGAACAGTTTGCATCGCCGTAAAACAATTCTTTTCCGTGAGCGGCATTGCCGATGAGCCGGGGGGAGGCTTTCACTTCCTGGCTGCGAATATAGGCGACAATCTGCCAAATTTCACGGTCGGTCATGCCGACGCCTTGTCCGTTGGTGCCATTGGCCGGCATGGCCGTACCCGGGATCCCGTTGCTGATGACCTGAAACATGTCGGCATCGGAGTGAGTGTGTTTCTTTGTGGCAGCGGTGAGATCCGGACCCCGGCCGCCGCCTCGGGCACCCAGCCCGTGACAAAGAGCGCAGTTGATGCGGAATTCGTACTCGCCGGCTTTGGCGGCTCTGGCATCCCCCGCCAGAGGATTTCGCTGGGCGACGGCTTGGACTGCAAATGCCAGTGACAGTGACGCAACCAACGCTGCCGGGCAGCACCTGAACATGTGAGTGAACCTTCCCCTGAAGGTTGTCGAATTCTACGCCATTGAAACCAGATTGCGGCTTTTGAAATTGCCGTGTGGGCCGGGCTCCTGCGCTCGCGGACGATGCGTCCGCCCCTACACCGGCACGAGGGGACATGGCCAGCGGGCATCTGACGGGTGCACTTTTGGCTCTCTACACTGAAATCCTGTGCTTCGGGACCGATAATTCCTGAGGAAGGGAAGTATTTTCCTTAGGCCAGCTAAGTGTTTGTAGGTTCAGGACTTCCAGCGAAATGCTTCGACCTGCGGAAGACCTAGATGAGCCAGCACGCGATAAGCAAACTCGCGCGCCATTTCATCTAAGGAAGCAGGATGGTAGTAGAAGGCCGGAATGAGCGGAAAGATAGTCGCGCCGGCATCGGCAGCCCGGTACATGTTACGAATGTGAATTTTGTTCAGGGGCGTTTCCCGCACGCACAGCACCAAGGGACGCTTCTCTTTGAGTGAGACGTCGGCCGCGCGCTCGATGAGTTGGGCGGCGACGCCGTTCGCAATACGGGCCAAAGTGCCCACGCTGCATGGGATGACGATCATGGCATCAGCGGGATAAGAACCGCTGGCTACATTGGCTCCAATATCAGCGTTGGATTGAGTTTGAAATTTTCGCGAGGCCGGGCCGCCCAGGATTTGGCTGACGAGATTGGATCGTCCTTTCAGATCCAGTTCTTCAGCCATGACGCGAAGAGCGCTATCGGAGGCGATGAGATTTACCGTCTGAACACGCTCATCGCGAGCTACGGCGAGCAGCAGGTGGCGCAGGAATATCGCGCCACTGGCGCCACTTGTGGCAATGGTCAGATTCTTGGCCGGAATGCTGGGCAACGGACCTCGCGCGTGAATGGGAATGGGCCCCGTCGAACAACGGAGCATATGGAGTTCGAGAAGAGGAAGTCAAGCGAAGGGCAAGATACGGGATCATGGCCTCTACCGCGAATCTTCGATTGAGACGCAGCGCCGCGCAACTTACCGCGCTGGCGGGCGTGGAGCGTGAAATTCGCGCGCAAGATTCGCAGAACCGGCGCAAATATCTCCGCGAATTCAACGAAGCGTTCAAGCGCTACGAATCCGTGCTCAGCCGCGAGCAGTTGCAGGAGTCGCTACGCGCTGCGGACGTTATTTTGATCGGCGACTATCATGCATTGCCGGCGGCGCAACGCTGTGCCGCGTCACTTCTGGAGCAACGCGCGCTGGCTGGCGATCGTCCTGTGATTCTCGGATTGGAAACTATTTTTGCCCGCGACCAGCACATTGTGGATGAGTGGTGGCGCCGTGAAATTGAGGAGGCGGAGTTCCGGCAGCGGATTCGCTTCGATCTCGACTGGGGATACGACTGGGCCCCCTTTTATGATCTCCTGCTGGCGGCGCGGGACCATGCGGAAGCGGTGTATGGCCTGGATTGCATGCCCCGCGAGGACCTTCGCAAGATTGGAGCGCGCGATCATCATGCGGCCCTGAAATTGGCTGAGATCCGTCAACGCCATCCTGAGGCAGCCATCTTCGTACTGTTCGGCGAGTCGCACCTGGCACCGTCTCATTTGCCAAGTGAATTGCGCGCGCAAATGCCTGAGGCCAAGATCCTGACGGTGCTGCAGAATATTGACGCTCTTTACTGGAGAGCCGCGGGGGAGCGTGCCGATTTGGTGGAGGCGGTGCGGGTGAACGACGATGTAGTCTGCGTGTTCAATGCTACGCCGCTGGAAAAATACGAGAGCTACCGGCTGTGCCTGGACCAGTGGAGCCGTTGTGACAGCGCGCCCGATTTCGCACCGACGATTTACAATCTGGTCGATAGCCTGGCGAATTTTCTCGAGATCAACCGCTACTCGCCGCACAACGGCACGCAGCCGAAATTCCTGGTTGACATGCTGCCGGAAGTTTGTGGAGGGACATCCGATGCACTGTTGCGCCGCTTGCTGTCGCGCAAATGCATCAGCGACCCGCAGCGGGAAACGATGTTGTCCCGTGTGGAACAGTGCGGCAGCGCATATCTGCCTGAAGTGAACGCGTTTTATGTCCGTGAATTCCAGATGATGCATGCGGCAGAAGATGCTGCCCGATTTCTGCATCATGCGTGTCAGGGCCTGCCGCAGCGGCGGGATCATTCGCAAAGCACCAGCGAGATTGGGGTCGAGACCGACGATCGCCACAGGGCTCTCGACCGCTTCTATGCCCGCGTGATGGAGCACGCGACCGCGTATTTCGGATCACGGGTGCTTTATCCGTCGCGTCCGGCACCGGAAGAAGGCAATTCCGGGCTGATCTCGTTCGCCGCCTGCCAAAAAGCCGCGCAGTCTGCATTCCGAGGGGATGCGGCCAAATTCGAGTCATCTGCGCAGGAATGGGGATTCCGCATCGGAAGCCAAATGTACGATGCCTATCTTGCGGGAAAGATTACCCCGTCCGCCGTTCGGCGCTTGTTCCTGGCTCATCTGTATGAAGCCGGAGTCGCCCGCAAGGTGTGTGCTGCCGTGATCAGGAAACTGCGATCGTTCTCGCGATCGCTCACTCGCGCGGCGCACGCGTAATCGTGCAATGCTAAGCTAGAGTTCGCGCCGGCTGAAAGCCGCCGCCGAGTGCTGCTTGGACGCCGAATCCATCCGCAAGCTGTTCCAACAAGTACGGCAGGGCGAACTCTCTCCTGACGACGCCGTGAATCGCTTGCGTCATCTCCCGTTTGAAGACCTGGGCTTCGCCAAAGTAGATCATCATCGTGCGCTGCGAAACGGCATGCCGGAAATCGTCTTGGGCGAAGGCAAGACACCGGCTCAGGTGGCCGGCATATTTTCCCGCCTGGCGAAGCATGGAGGAAATGTTCTCGCGACTCGCGCCAACGTGAAGCAGTTTGATGCTGTGAAGAAGAAAGTTCGTGGTGTGGAGTACCGCGAGTTGGCGCGCGCCATTGTCCTGCAGAAGGATTCGACCAAACGAGGGAAAGGAATCATCGCCGTCGTATCGGCGGGAACCAGTGACATTCCCGTCGCCGAGGAGGCGGTGGTGACAGCCGAAGTGATGGGCAATGAAGTGCAGCACCTGTATGACGTAGGAGTGGCTGGCATCCACCGACTGCTGGCGAATCGCGAAACGCTGACTCTAGCTCGCGTAGTGATTGTCTGTGCGGGAATGGAAGGCGCCCTGCCCAGTGTTGTGGGAGGGTTAGTCGGAGTACCCGTAATTGCTGTGCCGACGAGTGTGGGGTATGGAGCGTCATTTAAAGGAATGGCAGCGCTGCTTGGGATGTTGAATTCGTGCGCGTCGAACGTTAGCGTCGTCAATATCGATAACGGATTTGGGGCGGGCTATGTAGCTTCGCTCATCAACCGCTTGCCGTGAATCAGGAGCGAATCATGGGTATTCCCCTCTCCCCGGAAGTCAAGCAATTGATCGATCGTCCGAACTTCGCCCACCTCGGGACGCTGATGCCTGACGGCTCGCCGCAATGCGTGCCGGTATGGGTAGGGCGCGAAGGCGATCTACTGGTGATTTGCACTGGAGAGAACTCACTAAAGGCCAAGAACACGCGCCGCGACCCCCGTGTGGCACTGTCTGTGATTGATTTCACGAATCCTTATGAAGAGGTGCAAATTCGCGGCCGGGTCGCGGAGCGCCGGCCTGACCCCGATCTGAAAATGATGGATCCAATCTCGTACAAATACACAGGCAAGCCGTTCCCTTTCCGTAGTCCCGAAGGGCGGGTTGCCCTGATGATTGAAATGGAGAAGGCACGCTACACAAAGTTGCCGTTCGAGCATACTCCGGGGCAAAAATGAAAGGCGCGGCTTGCGCCGCGCCTCCCGTCAGCGCTGGCTCAACTTACGATTTGTCTACTACTAGTTTGTTATCTACGGTGAATGCGCCGAAGATCTGATTGGCGCGGATTCCCGCGATATTTTTGTCCATGGCGTTATCGACCGAGCCGTACAGGGTTACATGGCCGTAGGCTACGATGATGCGGATCGGATGTGCGGGATCCATCGCGTACTTGCTGAGCACAGGATCACGATAGATCGCCTGCAGAGCCCGGAGTCTCACTCCATCATCGAAGGTTGAGACCGGTGCGATGGAAATGTTGTCGATCACATCCTTCACGCCCGGCGTGTTGGCGATCTCCGCAAAGGCTTCATCGCGTCCCACGCCGGTCCGGTCCTGACCTTCCACCGTTACAACGCCATCCTTCACACCCAGGGCGAAGTAATTGAAGGCGTTGTCATAGCCGACTCTCACATAGCGCAGCTTGGTCGCCAGTTTCTGCTCCAGCTGTGCATCGGGAACGTCGGGTCCGCCCACGGTGATCAAGTTGCGTACGCCCTGAACGTGCGCAGCTTTGCGCGCCAGTTTCGCGGCATCCAGCTTGCGCTGGTAGAGATCGACCGAGCCGGTCAAAGTTACGATGCCATCTTCCACGCTTGCCGTGACGTCTCGAAATTGTTTCTTGGCGTCCAGCTTGTGGGTGACGGCAGTCTGAACCTGGGCGTCATACCGCGCCGCGGCGCCGGTGTCGGCAAAAAGCGTGACGCTTAGCAGGGCCACCGCGATCAGACCTCCCGCCACATTCTTGATTCTATTGGTTGCTTCCATAGGTCACCTCCCGACCCATTGACGAATGTTTACGAATTAACTGCTTGGTTAATTATTCGATGCGGGTATTTGGGGCGAAGATGCATGCGGGGTATGTGGTCGGGCGTTGGAATTCCGACCGCAACTTTTGCGGTGTAGCGGGGTTTTTACACTCAATAATGTATGGTCCGCCGCCGGACTGCAAGAGGTTTGAAGTTGAGTGAAGGAATAGTCCGCGTAAATGTATCCGGCCTCTTTGTGGAGAATGACTTCTCCGGGCACTTGATGATGATCCGCGCGTGTCGGTCCTTTTAAATGC
>JBKOUZ010000094.1:0-20758 GCA_046723715.1 Acidobacteriota bacterium
CACCAGGTCAACTACATCGAAGCGGCCCAAAGTCGCGAAACTGCCCTTCCAGGTTACATCCGGGCACTGCTTCTTGATCTTCGCCGAGACCTCGGAAGCCAGCTCCTTGAATTTCCTGGGATCATCAAATGCTTCGGGCGAAAAGCGACTCAGAATAATGTAAGTTGTCACAGCACGCCTCCTTTGTTCGAGTGCCAGTGTGCACATTGATGATGGACGGCGGTCCGCCAGCTCAGACTTGCACCATCGCGTCGGTCACAAATCGGAATCTGAGGAATGCGTGTCCCTCAGGAGTGAGCACCACATTGCTGCCATCCCATGCAATCAGCTGCGTCTTTTCCAGAAACTGAAGCCACGAGACGAAACCAGAGCCTTCGTAGATCTCTGGGAAACGACGCGCAGCCTCGTCATAAATTGGGTGCAATTTCGCGGCAGATATGCCCGATTTGCCGCCTGAGTCTATTAGCTCAAGAGCAACGATTGGACCTTGCCACAGAATCGAATTGATGGGATCGAATGCTTCGGAAATTGAGAGAAGAAACGATTGAACTGATGCTGCGTCTCTCTGATGGCGAACTGCTTGCGATTTTAGCGTATCCGCAGCCAGCCATACCACAAAGACAACCACTGCTAGAAACGAGGCAATGGCCAACAACAGCGTCATGGCCCACCTCTCTCTATCTCCCGCCGGTTTTCTCAGGTCGCCGCGCTCAGCGATCCGCAGTCCTTTGAGGCAGCCGGCTTCATCGTGTCAATGATACTCTGGATTAGACCTGCCATGCGTTGGTAGTGCGACCCCTTCCAGTAGGGACGGTTGCACAGTGGGCAAAAGCGAAATTCGTCGTAGTGTTTTCTGGTCTCGGGCTGCAGGCGATCGTTGATTAGTTCCTTGGGAACGACTTGCAGCAAGGTGTTGCACTCGATACACCGGCAAAACGGAGCGATGGACCCGTTCAGGTTGAAACGACAGCACACTTCGATGAGCTGTTCTCGAGGCTGAGCTGCACGCACCAGGTAGCCGCGAGTCACTATGCTGCGTCTTAACAAACCACGATCCCTGCTCAACAGAATCCGTTGCTCGGTTGCCGAGATATGCGCGAGTTCTTCATCCGGACAATCATTACGATACAGGCTGTCGAAGCCCAACATTCGCAGGTGGGCTGCGAGCTTGCATCTGTGCGGGCTTGGTCATCTCCGTGGGATTGTAGCCTGCACGTGAACCTAGAATCATCCTTCTCCAGCCGTGCGCGACCGGAGTGGCTTGGAGCTCAAGCCGAGGTTCCATCAGATCATCGCACAAGCCTGTGTCACCTTTTCAAAAAGGTGATTCAGAATCGACAACCGGTGTTCCAGCACACGTCTCGCAATACAGTCTGTTATCTGACTGATCTCCTTCGTGAGTTGATTCTTGCGCCGGGTGAGGAGGTCAACGAGATCTTCGAGTCCGTCGAAGCCCAGCTCTAAGTTGCGAGAGAGGCCTTTGCCGACAAGGTCGCGACCAATTTTCAATTCGTCCTGCAAGTGAAGCTGTCCCGAAAGCTGAGCAATCGGTGCTGGTGCATCGCAAGACAACCTGTCTCGCTCTTCAGTCAGCCGCTTCACCAGTTCGAGCTCGTCGATTGTTACCACTACGTGATTCGGTATAAGCATTTACCTGCTCCTGTGACAACTGACTATGCCGATAGTACGGATGCTCCATTGAGGTCTATCGCCTCCCGATACAAGTATAGGTCAGCCGGCAATCGGACACGGAAAGCAGGCAACGATAGGCCGGCTGGAAAAGACGAAATATGAAAATCAGCCTTCATTACCAGATTTCATTCCTGAAAGCCAGCTTCGGCATGCTGCTGTTCCTCTTTCCGATGACCGTTGCTCTGACCGCACAGGAAATCACACACAGCGAACATCAAGCAAAGACCCAGACCAAGATCGTCGACATAGTGCGCGACCCGGCCGATGTTCCTCCGGTTGTTGGTGAGAGAAGGCCAGCTGTGGTTCGCGTTACGCTCATCGCTGAGGAGGTGGTTGGAACTCTCGATCCGTCGGCCGGCACGACTTACCGCTACTGGACATTCAACGGCAAAGTGCCCGGCCCGATGATTCGCGCGAGACAGGGAGACACTGTCGAAGTCACCCTGCGAAACGATGCGAGCAGTCACATGGCGCACTCACTCGATTGTCACGCAGCTCTTGGTCCAGGTGGTGGCGCGGCATTTACTCAGTCTGTGCCTGGGCAGTCCAAAACATTCACGTTCCAGGCGACTGCCCCCGGGCTATTTGTCTATCACTGCGGCACTCCCATGATTGCCGAACACATCGCCAATGGCATGTACGGATTGATCTTGGTCGAGGCCGAAGGTGGACTTGCGACAGTAGATCGCGAGTACTACGTGATGCAGGGAGAAATTTACACCACTGCCGCCAAAGGTAAGGCAGGCATGCAGTTATTCAGCGATGCCAAGTTGATGGAGGAAAGTCCCGAGTACTTCGTGTTCAACGGAGCGGTTGATGCACTCACGAAGACTCATGCGATGGCCGCAAAGGTCGGAGAAACGGTCCGCGTCTTCTTTGGTGATGCGGGCCCGAATGACGCATCATCGCTGCATATCGTTGGTGAGATCTTTACTCGCGATTACCTGTTGGGGTCTCTGACATCTCCTCCCTTGACGAGCATCCAAACCGCCAGTGTGCCGCCCGGCGCAGCCGCGATTCTGGAATTCAAAGCCAGTATTCCGGGACAGTTCCCCATGATGGACCATGCGATGGCGCGGATGAAAGGCTTGATGGCGACCTTTGAGATTTCTGGCGCCGAGAACGCGACCCTGATGCACCCGGGACCCGCGCTCGACTCGACCGCTTCCGGCATGCCTCGCCTATCAGGTATGACGCAGGCTGACACTGCAGCAAGTCTGACGGAGCCCCAGACGAATTCTATAGCAGCCACGAACAGCAACCCCATCGTGGCCACTACAAACGAGGGAGCTACAGGCATGAACATGCACAGCGAAATGGCGCATGTGAGCAAACCCGCGCAGTTAACTCGCGCAAGCCAAACGCCAGAACTAGCAGCTATGCAAGCCGCAGTAAGCTCCAAGGAACTGAATGGATGCCTCACATTATCCAATGACGGAAAGGCGATGTTGCAATTGCTCGGGTCCTCGAAGATCTATCGCGTGGAAGCAAGACCGTTGTTGTTCTCGCAGAACGCGAACCGTCTCGTCCATGTGACCGGGTACTTCGGCAGCGTGGTGGAGATCGAGGATCCGCGTATCCCCAGTTTTGTGGTGGACACGCTGGACCCGCTTGCCCCCAACTGCTCGGTCAAGCTGTCCGCGGCGGCGATCCGAAAGACATTGGCCAAGCTTACAGCGCCAGTCGCGCAGGGAAAGGTAGGCATGACTGACATGGGATTTGTGCCACCGGCCATAACCGTGAATGTTGGCACCAAGGTGGTTTGGAAGAACTCCTCGCAGGTAATCCACAACGTAGTGGACGATGCCAGCAAGGCCCTATCTGTAATAGATGTGAAGCTTCCTTCCGGTGCTCGTCCATTCGACTCCGGTCTGCTGCAGCCGGGACAATCCTACGCCCGCGTCTTTACGGAGCCAGGCATTTACCGCTACGTTTGCACGTTGCACGAGGGATCCGGCATGAAGGGAGTGGTCGTTGTCCGGCCATCGCAGCTATTGGCCGCGCGCCGATAGCCCTTGCAGAACTTGGTGTTCGAAAGCCGTGACAAAAGTCATGGCGTGAGCACCGGGCCAGATTCTATGGTCCTAATTGGAGATGAGGGGAAGAAAGTCATGAACCAGATCACCGGCAATACCAGCGTCGCAGAGATTGTGAAGCTCTGCCCAGGCGCGCGACGTATTTTCGACGAGCATGGATTGAAGGGCTGTGGCGGAGAGCATGGTCCAAGCGAACCACTGGGGTTCTTTGCTGCAGTCCATCAGGCCAATCTGGATGAACTCCTGCGCGAGATCAACGCCGAGATGGAGAACCCGTCCGCGCAGTCCTATGTTTACAAGGCAAGCTTGCAGGACTACATTTATCGCCGCTTCTTCAAAGCTGGTGTAGTGATCGTGCTGACAGTCGGTTGCCTGTGGGGTGCGATCAACCTTCTGCAGATCGGATTGGGGAAGAACTTCCTGCAGTTACATCTCCTGTCCTCGATCCATGCCCACGCCCATGCCATGATCTTCGGCTGGGTTGGCATGTTTGTCATGGGCTTTGCCTACCAATCGTTCCCTCGCTTCAAGAACACCACGCTTCGGCGGCCGGGTCTGGCCAATCTGAGCTTTTATCTTCTTGGATCAGGGATCGTGGCTGGAATGGCTGCCGAAATGCTGCTGCCTACCCCAGTTTCATTCGTGCTGGGTGCGTTTTCCGGCGTAACGGAAATCTTAGCCGTCGTGATCTTCATGTCGGTGCTGTACCGCACGGCGCGACAGTCCATTGAACCGCACAATCCGTACGAAAAGTTCATTGCCAGTTCTTTCGTTTGGTTCCTGCTGGGCACGATCTTGGAAGCCGTGTTCTTCTTTGCCAAGGCTACAGCGCATTCCGAGCACGGCCTGATTATGCGCATCGCGCTGATCGATGGTCCGCTACGAGACATCCAGTTGCTCGGCTTCGCGGCATTGATCATCGCTGGCGTGAGCCAGCGCTTCGTGCCCCACGTCTATGGTCTCGGGAAACCCGTGCATGATCGCCAGAGGCTGATCTTCTGGTTGATCAACGGCAGCCTGCTGCTAAACATCATCAACTATGTGCTGCTGCTCACCACACACAACCTCTACTTCGCCATCGGCCTGGAGTTAGCATATCTGCTCATGCCGCTGTGGGCCGTCTTGCTGGCCGTGCAGATCGGGGTGTTCCGGAGGCCGACGCAGCCGGATCGCACTTTCAAGTTCGTTCGTGCCGCTTATGTTTGGTTGGTGATCGCTTGCGGCATGATGCCGTTCTTTCCACTCTACGGAGTTCTTACCCATCAAGTGTTCGCGCACACGTACATGGGCTCTCATCGGCATGCCTTCACCGTGGGTTTCATCAGCATGATGATCCTGGGAGTCTCTTCGCGCGTTGTGCCCATCCTCGCGGGAATCGATGCCAAGCAAATGAACTCACTGTGGGCGCCGTTCTTGCTGTTCAACGTGGGCTGTACCGCACGAGTGCTTTTGCAGATTTTGACGGATTTCGTGCCCAACGCGGCTTACCCGCTGATCGGCTTCACCGGGTTCGTCGAATTAAGCGCCTTGCTGTGGTGGGGAATCGAGTTGTGGCGAACCATGAACGTCGCCAGAACCCGTCACGCCAATATGGTGAGGGCTCCGTTTCCCCTGGCGGCACGGTAGGTCGCTTCGCGCGTTGGCGTTGGTACTGGGAGCCGTTTAGCACATCTAAGAATGAGGAAAGGCAGGATATAAAACATGAGTTCAACCACAATTGCACGCTCAGAGATTGCTGGAGCAGAAGCTTTACCGTTGCTGGGTTTGGTCAACTACCAGGAGGGTTCGGTCGTAAGCCGGGTCGTTCTCAAGCGGGAAAAAGGAAATGTGACCATCTTTGCGTTTGACGAAGGACAGGGGTTAAGCGAACACACCTCTCCATTCGACGCCCTCGTGCAGGCAGTTGAAGGCGAAGCAGAAATTACTGTCGCGGGCAAGCCCATAGCTGTGAAAACAGGCGACGTCGTCCTGCTGCCGGCTGAAAAGCCGCATGCGGTGAAAGCGACCACACGCTTCAAAATGGTGTTGACCATGATCCGGTCATAAAACAGAGAGACATGTGATATTCCGCAACCGACGACCTAAGCCCAGAATAGCGCTGAATCCGAAACACCCTGAGCGTCTTTGCTGGGGGTGCGAGAAGTTGTGCGCAGCGAATGACCTTCGTTGCGGAAACGGAACTATTAGAACTCAGCACCCAGTAGCTGTTCGGTGAAGACTGGATCGAATGGGAACTGGACCCTCAGGTCGGTGAGCCTGAACGAAGAGCATAACTCAAGCCGAATTGAACTCCCATGTCCACCCTTCCAACGCGCATTGAAAGGGAAGCAGGCCGGCGGCTAGCGGCGAGCGAGATCGTTGACATCACTGCCGCGCGTGAGCGGGCGCTGTCCCGCATGCTGATGCTGTACATCAGCACAGGCGTGGTGTTCATGCTACTTCCGGGGACCTTCCTCGGAGTCTGGAACTTGCTGACCATCAGCAGCCACCGCGCGGCAAATTCGGTATCGCCGGCATGGATTCAGGCACATGGCCACGCCCAGATATTCGGCTGGATCGGCAGCTTCATTCTTGGAATCGGGTTCTACTCAATCCCCAAACTGCGGCGCATGGGATCGTTTGCTCTTACGCCGGTGTGGTGCGCTTGGGGGCTGTGGACTTCGGGTGTTGCCCTGCGCTGGCTCGGGAGCGTTAACGGACTTGGAAGCGGCCTTCCAAGAGCCACATGGCAGAACTTCATGAGGCAGGTCATTGACATCTAAAGCAAGTGTGTTGCCGTGGGACTGCCAAACACTGGAAAGCACGATGCAAACAGGAGGACCGTGAGTGATTGCCGTGGGTGATTTTTTTTTCAGTCAGTTCCCTATAGCGCGTCACAAAAGTATGCCGGACGTGGATCGCGTGAGTCGTGTGGGCCTTGCTGCGTGCACAACATATTCGCTCTTGTAAAATCACGTCAGCAGTCCGTACTCGCGAAGCTTTCGATACAAATTCCGCTCGCTGATTCCAAGAATCTTGGCGGCATTGCCGCGGTGACCTTTACTTGCCTCAATTGCCATTCGGATGTGCTTCAACTCGACATCTTGCAGCGTCGGCATCGTGGAATCCTGGGTTACTGCCTCGGGGGTTGAAGGCGAGTTGGCACTTCGCAAGGAGATCGGGAGATGTTCGGGCAAAACGACCGATCCTTCGCAGAGCACAAGAGCAGCTTCGACCACGTGCAGGAGTTCACGGACATTACCGGGCCAGTTGTGCTGACGCAGGAGTTGCAAGGCCGCGTCGCCGATCTGCTTGTTGGAGCCGAATCGCTCGTTGAGTACGGCTACGAAGTGTTTCGCAAGCAGATCTACGTCCCTAGATCGGGCACGCAGTGGAGGAACTTCCACTGTAATGGTGCTGAGGCGATAAAACAAATCTTCACGAAAGAGGCCTTGCCGCATCATGGACAGCACTTCGCGATTGGTGGCCGTGAGGATGCGGACATCGACTCGAATTTCTCTTGTACCTCCGACATGACGGAAAGTCGAGGTGTCCAGCACACGCAACAGCTTAGCCTGGGTCGCATGGCTTACTTCGCCAATCTCGTCGAGAAAGATCGTCCCTCCGTTAGCTACCTCGAACAACCCGGCCTTGGCACGGTCCGCTCCGGTGAAAGCGCCTCGTTCGTGGCCGAATAATTCACTCTGCAACAAACTTTCTTGCAGAGCGCCGCACTCCACCACCACAAAAGGTCGCAAGCGGCGTGAACTGCGCGCGTGAATCAGCTTGGCTACTCTGTCTTTTCCTGCGCCGGTTTCGCCTGTGATGAGAACTGTGGAATCACTTGGAGCGACTCGGTCGATCAAGCTTAGCAGGCGACGAAACTCCGGGCTCTGCCCGATGAAGGAATCACTGAGATCGGGAGGAGTCAGACCGCGCTCCAGAATACTTGCCCTTTCACGCAGTGATCGCCGTTCGAGGGCTCGCTGTATACGAATCTGAAGTTCATCGAGAGGACAGGGTTTCGCCACGTAGTCGCAGGCGCCGATGCGGATGGATTCGATTGCAGTATCGATCGAGCCGTGCCCGGTCAACATAATGACCTCGGTTGTTGGGGCGGCAGCTTGAATACCCTTCAACGTCTCGATGCCACCGATACCCGGCAAACGAAGGTCGAGCAACACGACTTCGGGTTCCGCCTCCGCCACGCGCTCGATTGCCTCTTCACCAGTGCCTACCGAGTCGACCTCATAACCAGATCGACGGAGTTCGCCAGCCATGACCTGCCGGAACGCCGCATCGTCATCGACTAGAAGAAGGGATGGTGACTTCATTGTCCGTATTGTCCGTCTTTCAAGTCTGGGTCTGGATGGATGGCCGGGATCACGACTTCGAAGGTAGATCCTTTTCCAGGAGTGCTCTCAACCGTGATCGTTCCTCCCCACCTCTGGACAGAATTCAGCGACAGAAAGAGCCCGAGGCCGGTACCGCCCGGGCGCAGGCTGAAGAATGGTTCAAAGATCTTTCCCTGGTACTCCGGAGCAATCCCGCAGCCTTCGTCTGTGACACGAATGTGGACCGAATCGCCGCCTTGAGTCGCAACGACGACCTTGCCTCTCGGCTTGGAGGCTTGAATAGCATTGAGCAGGAGATTGACTAGCAAGTTCTGCAGTTCGGCCTCATCCGCCCGGATATGAAGCGTTGATGAAAACGGTTGCACAATGACCTCTACGGAACTGGCCCGCGCTGTTGGATTGACGAGCTTATCGGCCGCTGTAAGAGCCGCCTGCACGTCCACAATATCCCCTGAGTGGCGCTGTCCGCGCGCCAGGCGCAAGAAGTGTTGCGTGATACCGCGGCAGCGCAGGATTTGCTCGCGGGCGATCGAGGCGTTTTCACGGATTCTCGCCTGATCCATTTGCCCGTCAAAATGGGCGGGCGTTTCACGCAGGATTCCTTCCACGCACATCAACGTTGTAGCCAGCGGTGTGTTCATCTCGTGCGAGAAGCCGGAGGCCAGCACACCGACCGAAGCTAGACGGTATGACTCGGCTAGCTTAGCCTCGGCCGCACGCCGCTCGGAGATGTCGCGCCAAACCTCTACAACCTGAGCCAGCTCCCCTGAAGCATTCAGAATCGGGGAAGCGTGGATCTCCTCCCATGCTACTGTGTTGTCACCCGCCTTGCGTTCGCAGATACGGACCTGTCGCGAGCCTGATCGGAGGCATGCAAGCGTAGGGCAGTCAGACAGGTTACACGGCTCTGGCTGAAGCTGATAGCAGGCGCAGCCCAGCACCTGTTCGCGAGAGTTTCTGGCGCGCTGAAGAAACGCGTCATTAGCCGCCACGATGTTTCGTTGCGCGTCGAGGACGACAATACCGTCGTCGATGCTGTTGATCACAGTCTCCAGCCGTTCCCTCTGCGTGCGGACTTCACTAACCAGGCCCGATACCGAATCGGCCATCTCGTTAAATTCCTTTGCCAGCCACGACAGAGTGTCCGAGCCGTGGGCCGGAACACGACGTTCGAGATCCCCCTTGGAGATCAGGCGCGCCGTGCTTTCGAAGCGCTGTATCCGCCGCAGAACGGAAAGCCGGATCACCAAAGCTATGGAGCCGACGATGACAAATGTCAAGGCGCCGGTTCCGGCTACCATCCAACGCAAGTCACCCGTCATGGCGGCTCGAACTTCTCCGGCGTTGTAGTCCAGAATCAAGATCCCATTGATTTTCTGGTGAGCATCGTGGCATCGCTGACATTCTTCCCGGTTGCGGATTGGCACAACAGTTCGGAGAATCGTTCCACCCCGGGTTTCGATGACGCGACTTAATCCACGGCGCTCCGGTGGATCACGATGGCACGCCTGGCAAGTGGGAGAACCGATCTGGAAATCATTCTCTGAAATCTCGGGCTTACTCGAATAGCGTTGCACTCCATTCCGGTCCAGTAAGACGAGTTGTTCGACACGGGCCTGCTTGCCGAAGCTTTCGATCATCTGTGCAATCAGGGTGCGGTCGTTTCCCATCATTTGGTGTTCGAGTGCAGTTCGAATCAACTCTCCCTGGGCGAGTGCGCTGGTGCGCGCGTTATCGAGAAGGCTCTGAAAATGACGCTGGGAAAAGATGTAGGCAGCGACGCTGCAGGCCACCACCACCGCCGCCGTGACGCCGAGTGCGAGGCCAACTGTCGTGCTGGCAAAACGCAGCTTCACAATGCTGGCACCAAGATGGCGGGATGATGGCACACGCACGGACTGCAGTCAACGACTGACGAATTGACGACTGACGAATTGGCAGCCCCGATCTGCCATCGTGTCAGGCCCCTCCCGCCGAGATTACTCCCACGCCGCCACAAGAAAAGAAGTTAGGGTCAGTTAGGCCCTGGCACGCCACGTGCGAGGAGAAATGGCAGAGGAGGACTTCGCCATGGAAATGTTCTTGATGGCTTTGTGCGTAAGCGTATTTGGACTGGGAGTTGCGGCGGCTGCTTTCGGAGCGGCGACGCGTTCGGAATCGAGCGACTCTCCCACCCAGCCGCAGCTTCCGTTGACCAGAGCGGTTGCACCGACTCGCTTCTTCTCCGACAGTGCTCCGGCGTCCCCAGTCATCCCGTTACGCCAAGTCCCCATCGAAGTTCTATTGCTGCAGATCGAGAACCACGTGCGTCTAGAGCAGGCTGCGGCCGAATTGTTCATCGCGACTCCCACGCAAGCCCAATTGCACAGCAAGACAAGTTCGCCATTTGTGAACTGAGGGAGTGGATTATGGCGCATGAACTCCTGAACGGACTTTCGACAGCTGAAGCCCAACAGGTTCTTACTCTCGGAACTCGAGTGATCGTTCCCAGTGCAACCTCGCTATTCCAACTGGGAGATGAGGCTGATCGCCTGTTTCTCGTGGAGCGCGGACGAATCAAGCTCACTCTTCCGATGCGCGTCAGGGGGCGAGAAGAGGACGTTTTTGTGGAGGAGAGAGGACCCGGTCAAACAGTCGGCTGGTCAGCCTTGATTCCGCCATACCGGTTTACGCTCACGGCGACAGCGGCGTTACACGAGGCAGAAGTGATCACGCTTGCGCGAGAGTCGTTGCTGAAGTATTTCGCGACGAACCCAACCGCCGGCCACAAAATGGCCCTTAACCTGGCGGTCGTTGTTGGCCACCGACTGCAACTGTTCCAAACCATGTGGCTGCGCGAAATGCAGCGCACCGTCGAAGTGCGTTCCGCCTGACCCAAGGACTCGGCCGATGCAAACAGTAACCTCTTCGGGCAGCAAGTCGCAGAGCGAGCGCCCAGATCAATTTCCCCAACCGAACGGTACGCGCCGCCGCTTAATTGGAAGCCTCCTGGGCGGCGGACTTTTAGCATCTTTTGTTTCTTTCATCTATCCCGTGCTGCGCTACCTCATACCTCCTGTGGTGGCAGATCTTGGCGGCGACGAGATCGTCGCCGCCAAGATCGCGGAGTTGAAGCCTGGATCTGCCAAGATCTTCCGTTTTGGATCCCGTCCTGGCTTGTTAATCATGAACAATGACGGCACTTATCGCGCGCTCTCTGCCATCTGTACGCACCTCGGATGCACTGTGCAGTATCGCAGCGATCTGCGCCAAATCTGGTGTGCGTGCCACAACGGCATATACGACCTCAATGGCCGAAATGTTTCAGGTCCTCCACCCAGACCACTTGACGTGTTCGAGGTCCACTCGCGGGGCGACGAGATTGTCGTCAGCCGGAAGCGGGAGGCGTAGCCATGTTGGCTAATCTCCGTCGCTGGTTCGATGAACGCTTCAACTGGGACGACTTGACGGCACCGCTTCGTCACAAAGTCGTCCCGAGGCACAGCCTGTCGTACTGGTATTTCCTTGGGGGCATGACTCTCTTCCTTTTCGGAATCCAGGTGGCGACTGGAATCCTACTTCTTCTCTATTACCGCCCCGGAGCCAATGAAGCCTTCGAGAGCGTGCAGTACATCATGACCCGCGTGCAATTTGGCTGGTTGATTCGATCCATTCATTCCTGGTCAGCCAATCTGATGATCTTCACTGCGTTTGCCCACATGTTCAGCGTGCTGTTCCTCAAGGCATACCGCAAGCCGCGTGAACTCACATGGGTCAGCGGAGTACTGCTACTGTTTCTCGTGATGGGCTTCGGATTCAGCGGTTACTTGCTGCCGTGGAACACCTTAGCTTTCTTTGCCACCAAGGTTGGCACAGAGATCACCGGACAAGTTCCGATCCTGGGCAAGCCGATGATGATCTTCTTGCGCGGCGGTGAAGAGGTAACCGGAGCCACACTCACAAGATTCTTCGGATTTCATGTCGCCATTTTGCCTGGGATCACAACCTTGTTGCTCCTCTTCCACATTTTGCTTGTCCAGCGGCTCGGGATGAGCGTCCCTCCCAGACTTGAGGTTCAGTGGACCGCCAGTCCGTCGGCTAAACGTGAAATGAAGTTTTTCCCCAATTTCTTGCTGCGCGAAATGATTGCGTGGTATGTGGCTCTGGGCGTGTTGGGAGCGCTGGCAGCGATCTTCCCCTGGAACTTAGGGGTGAAGGCTGATCCATTTGTTCCCGCTCCGGCGGGGATCAAACCCGAATGGTATTTCCTCTTCATGTTCCAGACCTTGAAACTGATCCCGTCCAAGGTGTGGTTCGTGGATGGAGAGGTTCTGGGCGTTCTGGCCTTCGGTTTCGTTGGCTTGCTTTGGCTCTTATTGCCCTTTTTTGAGAGCCGCGATCCCTCAAGCATGAAGGTGTGGATCACTGGGCTGGCGATGTTTGCACTGGCTTACGTGGCGGGAATGAGCGTCTATGGCCATCTTGCGAAGTAACATTCAATTTCTGAATACGCCGTTCGGTCTTGCGCTGGCCGGTTTCATTGTGCTCGCTACGTATGCGGGCTATGGCCAGAATAAGAACTCCTGCCTGGATTGCCATGCTGCCTTGCCTGAGCCTCTGGGAGTGACCCAGGAGAAGTTCAGCCAAGACGTCCATGCACAGAAAGGCTTGAGTTGTGTCAGTTGTCACGGCGGCGATGCAGCTAGCGATGATCCAGATAAAGCCATGAGCAAGAAAGCTGGGTGGAAAGGCAAAATTGAGCGAAAGAACATTCCCCAACTCTGCGGCAGTTGCCACTCCGACCCAGCGTACATACGTCAGTTCAATCCCAGCTTGCGAACGGATCAGTTAGCTCAATACCACACTAGTATTCACGGCAAGCGCCTGGCGGCCGGCGACACCAAGGTTGCGGTATGCACGGATTGCCACAGCGTTCACGATGTACGCGCTCCCAGTGATCCCCGGTCCACCGTGAACCCTGTTAACGTAGCGGCCACCTGTGCTCGCTGTCATGCCGACACGAAATACATGGCGCGATACCGCATCCCCACGGATCAGTTCGTCAAGTACAACGGCAGTGTCCACCACCAGGCGCTTGTCCTGCGGGGTGACTTGAGCGCTCCGACGTGCCCGACTTGTCATGGCAACCACGGTGCGGCGCCACCCGGAGTGGATAAGGTCCGGAATGTCTGTTCGAACTGTCACGCGTTTCAGGCGCAGATGTACGAGAAGAGTTCGCACAAGAACGCTTTTCAATCAGCATCTCTTCCCGGATGCGTCGTGTGCCACAGCAACCACGACGTCGCCCATCCCACAGATGCAAGGCTTGGAAGCGGCCCTGATGCGTTGTGCATGCGATGTCATACTCCTGGTGACAAATGCGACGAGGCGAGGGCCGAACTGCAAACGAATCTCCACACGTTGGACGTGGCGATCAAGAACGCAGACCAAGCGTTGCGGCTAGCTGAGTCTTCCGGCATGGAGGTGAGTGAAGCTAGGCTGGCACAGGATGAGGCGAAAGATTCGCTCACCAAAGCTCGAGTCACGATCCACAGCTTTCGGGTGGATCTGGTGAATGCTGATATTGATGCCGGGCTGAGGATCGCCTCGAAAAACCTTGAAGCCGGCAAACAGGCCATGGTTGAACGCAATCGTCGCCGTGCGGGTTTGGGAGTGTCGCTTTTCGCAATCGGAATGGTATTGATTGGACTGCGGCTGTACATCAAAAAAATCGAGAACTAGAGTCCGAGGCAAGCTCAGAAGTGAGCTAAAGTATCAGCCCGGGTTTCGGCGGCCGTCTTCGCACCGTTCATCTCCCGATCTTTCACCGTTCCCACCGTAGGGGGACCGCCACGACGGCGTGACACCGTTAGCAGCGATCGACAGGTCATCAGTTCTTGCGGCCTCTCGTTAACCCTACGTGGAAACCAGACTCGCTGAAGGTGCCAGTGCCGCCACGGTCAGGTTGGAACTGTCTGCTGTTCGAGCTTGTTCCAATTCGCCTTAGACATGGGTGCCTCCGATGTCCTATTCAACCCTGCACAGAACGTGAAGGTAAGGCAATCGAAGAGCGGATCGGCAGGTACTCCTCGGAACGAAATGAACCCATCCCCCGCCTGATCGCCTCCTCCGCCGTCATCGGCCTCCGCTTAAACTTTAGCTGGAAGTCTGTTTGATTTTAGGCGGCGCAAGTTCTGGAGAGCAGACTGCAATTCTGCTTGCTCCGAGAAGAGTGAGAATGTCTCAGGCAACTCTCTCAGCCGAGCGTAAATTGCATCTTCGGCTTTCTCAATTCGTGCCGGGAGTTGAGTGCTGTCACCTTCCAACATCGCAGCGGCAAGAAGTGTTCGCCAGTCACGCGGGTCGCTCATGTACCTCATCTACGGTTCGTGATCACGCAGCTTCGGAGTGCTCCCAAGCGGTCTTGAACGCATGCAGGGCATAGAGCGCATCTTCCAACGCTTCCTTTTCCTCCGAGGTTCCTTCTCCGTAAAAGATTTCTCGTCCACGCTGTATCACGGCTTCTTCAGCTTCCGAGACTCGCTGCCGAAGAACCCATCCATTGGTTTCCAGAATGGCGGCTCGGTACAGAGTTCGCCAATTACGATTCAGGCATGGGGGAGATGCCATCATAACGACCTCCGAGGGAACATCCATTGAGGGCTTACCTGCTGGTTCGTAGGCAGAGGTCTTCTACTTTCACCCTAGTCCAATCTCTTCAGAAGTCAAGTCAAGGACAGGGAGTTTCAATCAGCTTTTTTGAGTCCTGATGCTCTTTGCAACAGTATGAGAGATGGGCCTAACGTAAGGCGTTAGGTGAACAGCTCGGTGGTGAAGGTGTTTCTAACATTTTTTGTGATCCGAGTCACGGCGGCTCGGGCCACGTTTGCTGTCTAATCCTTCAATCCACAGTGACAAGGGGGCATAGATGTCCGATCCCTTTGCGGACTCCACGGAACGACTAAGACAACTCTTAGCGGAGATCATGAAACAGAAATGCCCCGAGAAGTGTGACGAACTCGCCGCTGAGATTTGGCGGGTCCTCGTTGAGAGCGATAGCCTTGAGAATCGTCTCAACGATTCAGAAATTGCTCAATCCGAAATGGAACGTCGGCCCGATAGCATGTCAACGATTCAGGAAGTGAGATCAGCCGAAAAGAGAGTGCAAGACCTTCTGTGTAGGATAAAACGTGATCCGATGGGTGAAAGCCGTTACGTTGATGAGTTCAAGAGGGCAACTGACGAATACGCTAGAGCCGTTCGTGACCTGAAACCAGAAGCAACCCGCTAGAGAAACGTGTCGCGATGCCCATGATTGGTATGCTCAGAACAGCTTCGCAAGATTGCGCGGAAAGCCTCCGACACGCAGCAATGCGCCTAGTGTGTCCCTCTCACCCTTTCAAGGAATGACACCACTACAATAGTTCTGTGAACACCTGATTTTTGAGCATGAGCAATACTGCTCAGAGAAAGCAGCACCGACGAATACGGGCAGGCGGTCCACGAAGTTTGCTAACTCTCGACCGTCAAATTGAAGAAGCCACGAAGACCCATGGCCCGAATCGACTGTCGTCTCACGAATTGTGATCACCGCTCTGTCAGGCGAGGCATCTTAGCGAGTACATCTTCCTTCGCAACTCACGCCGCACTGACCTCTTGAATCCTTGCGATTCGGTCGATGATTCCCGCTTCAGCCATGCCACAGCCTACTACGCTAGAGATTTTGGAAGGAGTGCCCTCGGACAGCAGTCGAACCACAACGTTTCTGAATCGGGTTGGAAACTATTTTCTCTCCACAGAAAGCGACCGCTGCGATGATCACCGACGACAACAACTACAAGTTCGATCAGACCTCTAGTCCTCAGATCACCTCTGTTAAAACGCAACCTAGCTGTTTCCAGTGGTTGAGCAGCCAACAGGGGAGGGTTATTTTGACATGCCCAATACAACCTGACGGTGTCAAAATACCCACCATGGTTGCTCACGGTATAGTTTCGCGTTGGGCTGCTCCCCTGTGGAGTTTGCTTACTGGCTTTGGCTTCTTCTTTCTCGGGAGTCTGTCCGATATCTGGTTGCGGCAGCACGTTGCGAGTCTTTGGATCGCGGTCATGGATGACGCGCTTATCGGAGTCGGGGCTGGTCTTCTGGTGCTTCTTTTCGAACGACGTCAAAGACAGAACATAATCAGGAAACTCGAAGTGATACGGCTCATGAATCACCACGTCCGCAACTCTCTACAGGTAATCTCCTTTGTCGCCTCAGTCCCTCAGCAGGAGGAACTCAGAAACAATCTTCGAGACGCTGTGGAACGCATAGAGTGGGCGCTTCAGGAAGTGCTTCCCGGCCAAAGAGAGGACATTGGCGAGTTGCCTCTTCATCCGAAGCAGTCCTCTCACAAGCCGAGTGTTGTGGCTTGAAGGAAGTCGGCCAACGCGATTCGTGATTCCTGTCCGATTCTCCCACTGCCGACGTGCGATCCGGCTTCAATTCATCTCCCAAAGGCGCGATGTACTGAGCACGGCCTGGGCGATTTCAGAGAGAACCGCAAATCTTCCGATACTCCGCTTCGGGAAACGCCTTCAAGGTCTCGGTCGAAATGTTTCCGAGTGCTGATCGGGCCGCACAATCCAAGTATGTGAGGCCATTTCTCAAATCCGAGTCTAGGAGTACCAATGCTCTCCCCCGAAATATCTCATGCGCTCCTGTCAATTCAAACACAAGAAACCTCGTCTGTTCCTACCGCAGCCCTGATTTTGGGAGCATTGTCACAGTTAGAGAACCTGATCGAACTCGCGGAGAGGGTTTGCAATCCGGTATTTCGCCGCTCCACCATCGATGATTGACTCAGCGATTCGTTCATCGGGTCCACGCTGACCTCTCATCACGAGCGCCTAATCACGTATCTGATCACAATCGTCCCCAAACGGCGAGTGGTTGCCGCAAGATTGTGATCACGCTCAGCGACGTTCCCGACTGAACTTTGAAAATCCAGATCGCCGCGCAAGAAGCATCGGCAAACAGAACCCCCGTCACAGAGCCATCATGTTCGCTAACCGTCGGGGGCCGAGCGCGAAGCGGAAGCGAATCGGGGATTTTCTCAGAGTTGTGGGCATGGAACTCGGGGTGAACTCCAAAGTCTCTTCAGACATGACGGAAACCGACCTTCGTAGTGCTGAGTGGTGATGCTGAAAAGACGTGAGCAACCTTATGTTGATCCAAAGCATAGGGCGCACTTGGGGCATCTCCGTCGGTCCGTTTCCATAGATATCGTGATATGCATTGTTCAGTCTAGGATGAAAATCCGTCGGCTTCAGCCAAGTCCTCGCGACCTGGCTTTACTCGTGCGCGCAAATTACAACAAGCCATCGAAGGCGTGGAATGGATCTTGAGCGGTTCTTTTGCCACGTCGTGCCGCTGCAAGAGCGGAGACGGATTGCGCTGCCGCAACCAGGGCGTGTTAGCGCTTTCGGACCTTGTCGGCAACGAGTACAGGCATCGGGTCATGTGCATCATTACTCTGAATTTGAGAATGTGCCGGGAATTTCCGGAATGTTTACATGTGACAGCATCTCCGTAACGGGGCTGCTTCTCAAGACTAGTGCCGGTTAAGGTACGCGCCAACGGCCGACTGCTCACACCTCTCCAATGGCGCTAAACATAGCTACGGGTAGATCGCAACGCGAGTCAGGCAAATTTTTTCGGTAGTCGTAGGTTCCAGAGTCTCTCTATACACGTTTACATACCACCGAACCATTTTCTCAATCGAAAAGTGGAGACACCGACACAAATGCTCCCATCGCATCCACAGACGAGAAGCATTCCGGACGCGGATGTCGGAGTCGCGGATTCTCAGTCTCGTGGCGGCATGTGAGCGCCTTCTCGCTCCGCTGAGCCGGAATCGCATCCTTTCCATTGAGACGAAGCGCTTGGTTTCCCGCGCGTGAGGCTTCTCTACTCGGTTGCTGCCTTAGTGCGCTCACCGGATCCAAAACACCTAAAACACTTGGCTCCTACATCAGAAGAACGAAAAGACGATCACCCTCGTAAACCTGCAATCGCATGAACACAACGCTAATCGGGGTCAGAGGAAAGACGCATTGGATTGGGCTCTGGTGCCGGGAGGGGGGAGTCGAACCCCCAAGGTACCAAGTACCGGCAGATTTTGAGCCCCGACCCATTCGTTTTCAACATACCTATTCGCTTTCACTTACAAGCACTTGCAATTTTCTGGTGTGTCATCCCGCGATGTTCTGTGCAGTCTTGGTCTGAGCGATTGGGCAAAGTTTGGACAGAACAGCAGGTTCCTTTGTTGCGGGTGGTCTAACCAAAAAAACTGCAAACACGCAACGGTGGAGCGCAGCCTTTTCAGTGCTACTCCCACTCATGCTTACGTCTAACCCCTTGCAAAGTCAAGGCTAGATCCATTCGCCGCGGCCGAAAAAGCCGTCGCGAGTGTGACCCAAATGTGACCCAACGTGACCCACAGAGCGCTTCCTGTTCGCCTCAAATTCAGTTGCGGAACTCATCTGCGGCTCGCGGGTCCTTCCCGGGCGGCGTCTCGCGGGTGACGGCGACCGCGGCAAGACACTAGTGCAAACATTTTTTCTGTCGCGTTTCGTTTCGCTTTGGCTGTCATGACAGTCAACAGTTCACGGCAGCTTGATTCGGCTGATCAGAGAATAAGTGACATGAATCATTGACAGTTGTTTTCAGCTGGCGTCGGAACGTCAGCACCGACGAAATCTACGCCTTCGATGTTGAACTCCCATAAGGGCAGGTGATGGAGTGAGCACGGCTCGAGCCCTCTTGCGGGAGCCGAGCGGCGATATCGTGGAGTGTTCCAGTCCGCCCACGAAGTCGCGAGTCTTCAGCGGTCATTGGCGTGAGTGATGCTTCAACAGTGCGGCCCAAAATCGCTGGGGCGAGGGATGGCATTCATTGACTTGCCGGGTTCGCAGACGTAAGATTCGCGCACCGTGATCGGGCAGACAATCTCGCATTACCGCGTTATCGAGAAACTCGGGGGCGGCGGCATGGGGGTGGTCTACAAGGCGGAAGACACTCGCCTGCACCGGTTCGTTGCTCTGAAGTTCCTGCCTGACGAAGTGGTTCGCGACCCCCAGTCCCTGAGCCGGTTTCAGCGTGAAGCGCAGGCTGCTTCGGCGCTCAATCATCCGAACATCTGCACTATTCACGATATCGGTGAACACGAGGGGCATCCGTTCATTGCTATGGAGTTTCTCGACGGCGTGACGCTGAAGCACTGCATCAGCGGGCGGCCGATGGAACTCGAGACGGTGCTGGCGCTGGCCATCGAGATCGCCGATGCGTTGGACGCGGCCCACGCCGGCGGCATCGTTCACCGCGATGTCAAGCCTGCCAATCTTTTCGTTACCAAGCGGGGACATGCCAAGGTCCTGGACTTCGGGCTTGCCAAGGTAAGTCCGATGGAGCAGCGTTCTAGTGGAGCCCAGGAAGATGCGACTGTCGAACAACAGGATCCCCATCTGACGAGTCCGGGCACCGCGTTAGGGACCGTGGCTTACATGTCTCCCGAGCAAGCGCTTGGCAAAGAGATTGACGGGCGCACCGATCTGTTTTCCTTCGGCGCTGTTTTGTACGAGATGGTCACGGGAGTGCTCCCATTTCGAGGTGAAACCTCGGCAGCGCTGTTTGACTGCATTCTGCATAAGGCCCCGGTATCGCCGGTGCGGCTTAATCCGGATCTTCCCGCCGAGCTTGACCGCATCGTGAATAAGGCGCTGGAGAAAGATCGCAACCTGCGGTACCAGCACGCGGCTGATCTGCGCAGTGACTTGCAGCGGCTGAAGCGCGACACGGAGTCGGGACGAGTTGCGGCACAAAGCGAGGTGGAACTTCCGCCGGCATTCGGAGCGCACGGGACTCCGGCATCGTCTTCCGGATCGACTTCCCGATCTGTCGCGGCCCAGCAGCGGACGAGTTCAGCGGGCATTCGTGCGAGTCAGGTCATAACTACTACTGAACCAGCCAGTCCGAGCAAGCCGCTGTGGAAGATCGCTGTACCGATCGCAGCAGTCGTGGTGCTGGGAGTAGTGGGCGCGCTGTACTTCCGCTCGTCGCGCGGCCATGCTATGACCGAGAAGGATTCCATTCTGCTTACGGATTTCGTCAACACCACCGGCGATGCGGTGTTCGACGGAACGCTGAAGAAGGCCTTGGCGGTCGATCTGCAGCAATCACCCTTTTTGAACGTGGTCTCCGATGAGCGGGCGCGGCAGACCCTTGCCCTGATGGGCAAATCGCCGGACGAACGAATCACCTCCAGCATCGGCCGCGAAATCGCGCAGCGCAGTGGCATCAAAGCGCTGATTACCGGATCGATTGCTGCCCTGGGAAGTCAGTACGTTCTTACGCTCGATGCCATCAATGCGGGCAGCGGAGACACGCTGGCCGAGTTGCAGGCCCAGGCAGATAGCAAGGAGCACGTGCTGAAGGTTCTCGATCAATCCACTACCCAGCTGCGGGAAAAGCTTGGGGAGTCGCTTTCCTCTATCAAGCGATTTGACAAGCGGCTGGAAGAAGCAACTACGTCTTCGCTGGAGGCGCTCAAGGCTTTCACGCTCGGAGACGAAAAGCACAGTACGGGAAACGATCTGGCGGCACTTCCGTTTTACAAGCAGGCGATCGACTTGGATCCGAATTTCGCCATGGCCTATGCTCGGTTGGGTACGATCT
>JBKOUZ010000204.1:0-22174 GCA_046723715.1 Acidobacteriota bacterium
CCGTCCACCGACCTGCAGCTAGGATGCCGGGGTCTTTACTCGTGTTGTCGCAAATTCGCGTCCAGCATAGATGAGGAACCCTCGCACGAATCTTGAGGGACAGTTACAATGCGAATGCCTTTGCCAAGCTCGACCCGCCAGGGCCTGTTTTTGAGATCAGAGGACTACCAGGTGCAGATACCTTTATGACGACGCAGCCGGTAACAGGCAGTGCCGCGATGCTCGACAGCAAGAGGATTTTCTACAACCGCTTTCTTCTGATCGTCGCTGGATTGGGGGGCCTGCTATACGGAGTGGATGTCGGGATAATTGCGGGAGCACTTCCCTACCTGGAAGCGACCTCGGACCTGAATCGAGGCGAACTCTCGATAGTCGTGGCGGCGGTGCTGCTGGGAAGCGTGATCTCGACGCTGTTCGCCGGACTGCTGGCAGACTGGATAGGGCGAAAGGCGCTGATGGCGATCAGCGGCGTCATGTTCGTGATCAGCATCCCGATGATCGCGTTAGCACATGGGTACGGTCCGCTGGTCTTTGGACGGCTGTTACAGGGCACGAGCGCCGGGCTGATTGGAGTCGTAGTTCCTCTTTATCTGGCGGAGTGCTTGACTGCCTCGAGCCGTGGTAAAGGAACGGGAGTCTTCCAATGGCTGCTGACGGCGGGCATCGCTACAGCTGCGCTCATTGGATTACTCTTCAGCTTTCGCCTGGAGCACATTGCGCAGAGCGGCGACGCCAGCGCGATCTTCGCGTTTAAGAATTCCGCGTGGCGCGGAATCTTCTGGGTATCTCTGCCCCCGGGGATACTGTTCGTGATTGGCAGCTTGTTGTTGTCGGAATCGCCTCGCTGGCTCCTCAAGCGAGGAAAAGGCGATGCTGCGTACGCCGCGTTGCTACGTTCCAGGAGCACGGAGCAGGCCGATCTCGAACTGAAAGAAATGCAGGACCTGGCCTCGGCGGAGACCACAAAGCAAGCCTCCGGTGCGAAGGTGAAGGATTCGCTACTGCGGCGGAAGTATGTAATTCCATTCGTGCTGGCTTGCATCATTCTCGCGTGCAATCAGACAACGGGGATTAATTCGCTCATCGCTTACAACACCAACATCCTGCTGCAGAGCGGGTTGTCCGATTTTGCGGCCCACCTGGGCTACGTGCTGTTCACATTCGTCAACTTTTTCGTCACCTTCGCTGGGGTCGTTTTAGTAGATCGAAAAGGACGCAAGTTCCTGCTTTCTCTGGGTACGGCCGGAATCATCTTTTCGATGTTGTGCACCGGGGTTCTGTTCCTGCAAACGGAAAAGCTGAGCGTCGATTCAGGAGCTGCGTTGCAGGCGATGGTCGCTCCTGAGCAGACTCTTGCTCTGGCCTATAACCAGGACACTGCATCCAGGTTGCTGGCAGCATCCGGTAAGGCCGCGACCCAAACGCCAACCTCACTGGTGGTGATTTACTCCTACGGAGATTTTCGCGCGGCGAGCCAAGCCGTGCGATCCGACGATCCGGCGGCGAAGCCCATCGAAATCAGGCGTGACGACTGTGTTCCGGCCAACGGGGTCAATGCATTCTTTTCAAATCCTTTCGGCAATCTGGAAGCGGCGCGCACGGCCCCGCTGAAGATTGAGAATGCACTGATAACGCCTGTCCCATCTGCCGGCCATGGCTGGATTGTGGCTATCGCGCTGTTCATCTTTATGGCGTTCTATGCCGTAGGTCCCGGCGTATGCGTATGGCTCGCGCTTTCAGAATTGATGCCAACCCGCATCCGCTCGAACGGGATGAGCATCGCCCTGGTGCTCAATCAGGCTGTGTCCACCGCGATTGCGGCGATTTTCTTACCCACGGTCGGCGAGCATGGATATTCGACGATGTTCTTCGGATTTGCCGCCTGCACCGTCATTTACTTCATTACCGCAACCTGGTTCTTGCCTGAGACCAAGGGCAAGACGCTGGAAGAGATTGAAGCGCATTTCGAGGGGAGCACTGTTCACTAGTCAGTTCGGGCTCTCTCGCTTTGTTCAGCTAGTTTGGCGTCTGAACACGGGATCATTTATTCTCACCCACAGCCATCATGAGTGCCAGCAAACAGAAGCAGAGCAACGGCAATCGTTCCGATGCCCACATGCCGAAAGACACGAAGGGCGGGGCATCCGCGAGCGATAAGGGAAAATTTAAGCACGCCATGCGCCGCGAGATTTATGAGCAGCCCACGGCCATTGCCCAGACAATCGCAAAACATCTGAAACATGACATCATCTTCCCCGGTGAATTGGAAGCAATTGCTGGCTCACTGCTTACTTTTGAAAAGCTGATCATCGCGGCCAGCGGATCGAGTCGCCACGCCGGGCTTGCCGGTGAGATCATGATTGAGGATCTCTCCGGCGTGGCTGTGGACGTGGAATACGCCAGTGAGTACTGCTACCGGTCGACACACGCAGCGGTGGAACCGATTGTCATGGTCATCACCCAGTCCGGCGAGACGGCCGACACCATTGCGGCGCAGCGCGAAGCCCTGACCCGCGGCGTGAAGACAATTGCCATCTCGAACGTGCCGGATACCACGATCGTACGCGAGGCCGGAGCTGCGCTGATCTCAGGGGCCGGACCTGAAGTCTCAATCCCCGCAACCAAAAGTTTTACGACTCAGCTCACGATCTTGTACCTCATGGCCCTGTTCCTCGCTCGCAAGCGCGGACGTATGACTTCGGAGGTCACGCGCTCGTACTTGCAGCGACTTATGCGCCTTCCCGCAGCAATCGAAGAGAAGCTCGGCAAGTGGGACAGCCTGGCCGAGGAATTTGGCGGCGTGCATTTCACCGCTGAAAAATTTCTCTATCTCGGGCGCGGAGTGCATTATGCGATCGCTCGCGAGGGAGCGCTCAAGCTCAAAGAGATCTCCTACGCTCATGCCGAAGGGTATCCGGCGGGCGAACTGAAGCATGGCCCTAACGCGCTAGTGGACGAGAAATTGCCCGTGGTAGTGATTGCCACCTGCGATCAGCGCGATCCTGATTCGGTGTTGCGCTATCGCAGAACGCTGGAAGTCATGAAGGAAGTCAGGTCGCGCAAGGGACCGTTGGTGACTGTAGCCACAGAAGGAGATAAGGACGTTTCGGCTATTTCAGACCAGGTTTTTTATGTTCCCGCGGTGCCCGAGCTGCTGTTGCCTATTGTCGAAGTCATTCCGCTTCAGCTCTTCGCTTACCACGTGGCCATCAACAAGGGCTACGACGTCGATCACCCGCGCAATCTGGTAAAAGCTGTGGTGACTGAATAGAGACTATGCGGCCGCGAAATCGATGTAGCCCTTTTGCACATTGGCGCTGATGAGTTTTGCCTTCAACTTGTCTCCGACATCGACTCCATGCGCCTGCACTAGAAGTCCTTCCACCTGCGGCTGCAACACGCGAACGAAAGTGCCGTGATCGGTTACACCCGTGACGATCGCGTCGAAGACTTCCCCGATCCGTTGCTGCATCGCGACTGCGGCCAGGCGCTTCGACATCTCCCGTTCGACTTTCCGGGCGGCATCTTCCTTTTGCGTACAATTCGCTGCAATGGCGATTAATTCGTCGTCCGAATACGGGTTTTTGGCTCCGGCGATCAGCGCCTTTATGAGACGCTGCGTGACCACATCGGCAAAGCGGCGGTTGGGCGCGGTGGAATGCGTGTAGTCCTGCACCGCAAGGCCGAAGTGCCCGCCTACCTCTTCTCCAGCCCGCTCCAGAACATATTCGCCCGGTCCCATCAGCTTGATCACCGCCAGGGAAATATCCGCGAAGTGATCGGGATCTGCCTGTTTCTGACGAATCAGGAACTGGTCCAGGGCTTTCGAGTCTGGTTCAGCGGGAAGCTTCTCGCCCTTTGCCGCCGCGAGTTGCACGATGCGATCCCAACGCTTGGGAGTGCGCACAATGCGGCGGAGCGAGGAAACACTTTCCAGCCGGCGCGCCACCACCCCGTTTGCGGCGACCATGAAGTCCTCAATCAAATCTGTCGCCCGGTTTCTTTGCTGCTTCACAATATCGATCACCTGCTCATTCAGCACGAGAGGGCGGGCCTCATCGGTTTGAAGGCTGAGCGCCCCGTTCTCATGACGCTGTTCTTTCAACCTTTGGGCCACCTCATCCTGCAATTTCAATTGATCTTGTAAATTACTGTTATCACGGACCTTGGCCGGAGCCTCGGCCGCACCTTCCAGCCACGCTCCCAGGGAGTTGTATTGGAGTTGTGCCTGGTTGCGGACTACTGCCCGGTACAGGTTCGACGTTTCAACAATGCCTTTGGAGTCCACTACGAACTCTGTTATGACGGCGAGCCGGTCCTGAGCTTCCAGCAGCGACGTAATTCCTGTGGAGAGCTCTTCGGGAAGCATGGGAAAGTTACGCACGCCTGTGTACACGGTTGTGGTTTCTGTGGCCGCATGCTGGTCGATCGGACTCTGCTTAGGGGCGAAGGCATCGACATCCGCGATGCCGATCATGATTTTCACGTTTCCATTGGAACCACGCTCCGCCACTTCGATCTGATCCAGATCGCGGGACGTGTCGTTATCGATGGAAGACCACAGCAGACTCCGCAGATCACGGACTTCATTACTGATTGTGACCCGTGGAGGATCGCTCCTCAAGCTGGCGAGTTGGTCGGAAACATCCCCAGGGAAGTCTGGTTCGAATCCGTGCTCTTGCATGATCTTTTTTGCGATAGCTTGCAGATCCAAGTGCGAGGGATTGACGTCGTGCATGGACTCCCCGAGGCGAAGTGAAGTGTTCTAAAGCCTAACACGGAGTTTCGATAGGCTACTCAATGGCGCAAATGTCGCGCAGGTCTCGCGAATCGTGCGCCCTGCTCCGCTTGGCTAACTCCGGTGAAGTCTCTGGATATCGGCGTTGGTGTAGACGCGCGGCGCAGTACGTTTGTGAGTCTTCCAGAACGCGGCAGCTTCTCCCACCGTCATTCCGTATCCAAGTTCGCGAAGCGAGGCCGAATCTGTCACTGCAAAACCTGTATCGTGCATGCTCGGTGGCGGTTCAATCGCAGGAGTACCAGCCAGCTCGATGACGGGAATTTCTGGGTAACCGTAATAGATAGGAAACAAGTTGGGTTGATGCTCGGCATCGAGATTTGAAATGTACGGCTCATCCGCAACGGCGGCCCCACTTTGCGGCAAACTTGGAATGCCCGGGAGCGGCGCATCCAGGGACACACTGGGGGTAGCAATCGGACGCAGAAACTTCGCGTCGGTCGCTGTGATCAGGTAATTGGGGCCCGCTGCAAAGTTCGTGTCTTGCGCAGAACACATTGCGGCGACCAGCAGAACGAGCAGAAGCGCAGGAGAGAAACGCATGACGTCCTCCAGCAGAAGCACAACAGAGATCCTTCGCTGCGCAAAGGATGACAAAGCCGGCAATTTGTGCCAATACAGTAATTTACGGGGCTACTGATAAAGGAGTGCAAGAGTCATCTACGGCAGGTGAATTCCTTGCACCCTGGCTACTGAGAGCAGCCTGTCGTTTTTTTCTCGCGGCGATTCGCAAGGATGACGTAGACCATGTACAGCACAATCGCCACGTTTCCGATCAGCAGGCCGCTACGCAGCAGGGTCACGCGGCGAAACAGTTCACGGACTTCGAGCGGCAGAAGCAAAGTGCCGGAGACTGCCGCTACCCATTCGGCCCAAGTGCGGCATCGCCAAAGGCCGTACGCCTCAGTGAAGCGAAGTATGGAGTACGCAAATGCGAGCCATGCGGCATCCCAGAGTTTGGAATCCGTTATGTTGTCGGCGAAGTTGAGAAAGATTTGCGCGATGCGGCGGTCGGTGCTGATGTGAAACACGGCGAGAATGCTTTCCGCGTAAAGCCAGGCATCTTTGTGCACCAGCAAGAGAGCACAGATTCCCATCAGCGTCACGAAAACGCCTTTGACAAATTCGACGGTGGCTACCGTCTGGAGCACGCGCCTTTGGCGGCGAGGTGGTTCTGGCGTGGGATGGCGCATGCGCACGAAACTTACTTACGGAGGTTATCACGCGTACTTGCGAGCACCATACTGCTATCCCTGTGCAGGCCGCATTCAGCGCCTTGCGGCCCACGCCAGGCCGTCGGGATTTTGACCAACATCGATGTGTGCGACGTCTCCAAGCGACTTAAGATCGATAACGACAACGTAGTTGTCGGGAGAACAGGCAACGAAAGCCCTCTCGCCATCGGGCTGTACAAGAATGCCCGCGTTGCCGTGTCCCAATTTCAGACGCTTGATTTCCTTGCGTGTCGCTGACTCCAAGATTGTCAACTCTCCAGTACGCAGGCTGGAGACCAGGACTCGCGCGCCATCCGGAGTGAATTTCAGCCGGTTGGCTCCGGGGACGTTCGCGGAGATGGTGTCGGTCACATTCTTCGAGGCAACAGTGATGATGGAGATTGTGCCGTCCTGCGAGTTTGCTACCCAGATCTCTTTGCCGTCGGGCGAAACATCGAATCCTTCAGAGCCGTTACCGACTTTCACCACGGTTTGCTCCCAATCACCTCCGGGAGGAGTGGGGCGAGGCGGTGCATTGTTTGCGGTACCGGCAGGCGGACCCGGCGTGCGCGGCGGCAGCTTGTCGATAATGCTCACGGTGCCCGAGCTTACATTCGTGGTCAGAATGCGCTTCTGATCTTCCGCCACCCAGATCATATGAGTACGATCCTGACCAGTACCCAGAATCCAGTCGACTTTGCCCATCTTTGGATCGTAGCTGCCAATCGCTTTTGCAGCTTCCGCAGTGAACCACGTCTTGCCGGAAACAAATGCCAAGCCGTGGGGACCGCGCAATGGTCCGAGATCGATTGCCGGGCGAGCATTCTTGTCTACCAGGTCAATCACTGCAATGGTGTTGTATGCTCCGAAACCATAATTGGAGACATAGGCGATCTTGCCGTCTGAAGAAGCAATCACCTCGTGCGGATCATTGCCCACCGGAATGCGCGCGAGAACTTTCAGGCTGGCGGGATCAACCATCGCGAGAGTTTGATCCTTCTTGCTGAGGGCCAACAAGAATTGCTGCGGCCCGCTCTGCGCCTGGACACTGGTGGCGAAAATGATGCCGCCCACGCATAGAAGAATCAGGCCTCGAACGCTCACGGCACTCCTCCGCAATAATGGATATTCCCGGAGGCAAGCGTCCGGGTTTACGTCGTACTTGCCGCAGGCTTTTTTCGGATCGCGTCGCGCAACTCTGCGACGATTTCCTGTGAAGCTTTGATCGCCTCTGCGTGCTGGTTTACGTTGAACGAGATCGCTCCCACTCGGGCATGGCCGCCTCCACCGTAGCGCTCGCAAATCCGTGCCAGATTCACTTGCGGCTCTTGCGGAGCCCATGGATTCGATCCCACGGACACTTTGACGCGGAAACTGCTTTTGCTCAATCCCACGCTATAGACCGACTCCGGATGAAGGTAATAGGGAATGAACTTGTTGTAGCCCTCGAGGTCGTGGTCGGTCACGTCGAAAAAAATAGTGCCGTCTTTACATTCCGTACGCTCTTTCAGAATGCCCACTGATAATTCGTGACGCCGAAGCAGGGGCGGCAACAATGGCGCGACAAAGGGTGCCTCCAGAATCTCGCTCAGCGGCTTCGTCGCAAGCAGGGGAATGAGATTGGGTACAAAACCATGATCGGGCGCCGACTCGATCACCATGGTCAGCTTCATGGCGGGGGCTTTCATCTCGACTGCGGTCTTGGCGTCAGGATAGAGGGCTCCATCGATGACGTCAGTCCAATACACGAGATCGGCAACGGGGGTGGGATCGAACCCAAAGCGTTGCTGCGCGATCATCGCGATAAAACTGGTACAGGACTTGAAATCCGGATCATAGAACTTACGATTGCTCTGGTCCTGTTCGAAGTGTTCTGCATCGGCTGGAGTAAGAAATGCGCTCTCGTGATGATCGAACCACCATGTGATATTCGGGGAACTGGAATACTTAAAATCGACGATGGCGTTCTCCTCGCCATCAAACTGATTCTCGTCAAAGAGCGCGCCCGCCCGGTGTACCAGGCCGGTAAAGATGAATTCTGCGTCACTGCGAATGCGCTCGCGGTAAAAACGGGAAAACAACGCCGCAGACGAAGCTCCGTCGAAACACTTGTCGTGATAGAAAACACGGATTCGCAATGCATTCCCCAATCGTGCAGAATTCCCGCGCCGGGAGTTGGTTTTGGTTCGTTACTCCCCCGTAGGTGAAAAGCTAATAGGATTGACAGCTTGGAGTAAGAAAGTCAAGGGCAGGAGTTGCCTGCTGTTACTCCCTCGCAGAGCGTGGGCAGAATCAGGCGACGCGCTCGGGCGCAAAGTCTGCGGCGAACGGCGACCAGGCTCGAACTACATCGCGTTCGCCTGCTTCTCAGCCATGTCACCGATCATGGGCAACTTGAACATTTGTCCCTGGTTAGCCTTGAGCAGCAACACAATCCAAAGGATGAGCCCGCCCAGCCCGATAAGGGGCCATAGCAAAATGCTCAGCCACCCGAGAAACGGAATGTGCGCGAAAATGCTGAGCACAATCCACAACACGGTCCATGCGATGCAGAGAAAAATGCACTGCCAGGCGTGAAAGCGGATAAATCGATTTCGGTTGTAGGGAGCCACCACCAGGAAAACAATCGCCGGAATAATCGTCACATAAGCGAGCATGCCAGCAACGTTATCGGTCATTCCCTGAGATGAAGCCGCGGTCGCGGCAGATGGGCCTCCGGAAACGCGACTTGCGCAGGCAGCACAGGTCGTAGAACCGTCCGGGATCTGCGTTCCGCACGTGCTGCAATAAGCCATGATGCCCCTCCCTGAAGTCAGCGTCCGGGTGAACGTTCGCGGCAAAATAACAAAAACAAGCACGCAACGCAATGGAATTCGAGGCTCGCTCTAAATCCTGCCGGCACATTGCTCGGCAAACTCGCCCAGCAAGGGCAGTCTGTAGGTCGCTCCCTGGAACGCTTTGATCACCAATACGAGCCATCCAAATATAGCGGCCAGTGCCGCGACTGCAGCAACGAGGACGACCAGTAGCGGTCCGAGCACAGGAATCGCGAACAAAGCCAGACTCGCGAGCCACAACAATAGCGCAATCAGAATTGTTGCCGCCGTGAATAGGAGACACTGCAAGGCGTGAAATCGCACGAACAGGTTCTTACGATATGGCTGCAGCAGGAGAAATGCGACGGCCGGCAGGAAAGTGAAATAGGCGAGAGCTCCAGCCAGTCTTTCCGGAAGGCCGCCCACCTTGCTGTGCGCCTCCGCAATCACCTGCATCGACCTGCCGCAAGCCGGACAAAAGCCGGCTCCTGCAGGCATTTGCGCGAAACACTCCGGACAAGATTGGACGGGCCCCTCGATATCATGCATTGCGGGCACCATATCAAAAGCCTGGGCAAGCGACAAATGGGTGGAATCAAGCTAGCGCATTGACGCACACCACCGCCGATAGTATGTTCGTGCGAATTCGCTGCGGTCCCGTACCTGGAAACCGCGCGCGAACCGGAGAAAAGCATGTCCTTCTGTCCTCAGTGCGGCTTCTCAAATGCGGATGATGCGATCGTTTGCGCGCAATGTGGCAGAAATCTACGGCCAGCCGCGCCCGCGCCTCCCCTGCAAGCCACCGGAGTGGTGATACCTCCCGGGGGCGCTTCGGTTCCCAACTATCTGGTTTATGCGATCTTGACCACGGTTTTCTGCTGCCTTCCCACCGGAATTCCGGCCATTATTTATGCGTCCCAGGTGAACACGAAGTTGCAACTCGGGGATGTGGCCGGAGCGCAAGCGTCCTCCAACAATGCCAAGATGTGGTGCTGGATTTCCCTCGGCCTGGGATTATTAACCTTTGTCGGTTATGGTCTGGTGGTTGTCCTCGGGATCGTGGGCAGGCTTCACTCGAGATAATTGCCGTATGCACGATCGCCATAAAAGATTTGCCGTTGCGGCAATTGCTGTCGCGTTTGGGGCCGGGATCATATTGCTGCGAGTTTTCGATCCCGCCACATCCGCCCTTTTCCCGCCATGTCCCCTGCGATATGTAACCGGGCTGTATTGTCCCGGCTGCGGATCATTGCGGGCGGTTCACCAGCTTTTGCATGGTGACTTCCATGCCGCATGGGCCATGAATCCTCTGACTGTACTTCTTTTCCCATTTCTCGCCTATGCTCTCGCTTGGGAGGCTGCCTTCTACTGCCGGGGATTGCGGCTGCCCCAATTCACGTTGCCCGGAATGTGGATTCGCGCACTGTGCGCTGCCATTCTTCTATTCGGAATCGCGAGAAATATCCCCGTTCATCCATTTGACCTGCTGGTTCCAGGAGCGCTGCTGAAAGTTGAGAACCTGAATCGAGTTGAACTCAGGATGGTCTCAAGTCACTGAGCCTGATTTTTCCTGCGGCAGTCTTCGCACACTCCGTAGATCTGAAATGTGTGCCGGGTGGCAAGATAGTGATACTTTCGGCCAATCTCCTGCTCGAGAAGCCCAACCTCGGGCGAGAAGAATTCGACCGAACTGCCGCAATCCGTACAAACCATGTGGTGATGGCTGCGGCGGTTGTACTGATGCTCGTAACGCGCAATCCCGTCGTGAAACGCCACCTCGCTGGCCAAGCCGCATTCCGCGAGCAGTTTGAGCGTGCGGTACACGGTGGTATAGCCGATGCGGACGTCCTTCTTTTGAACCAGCCGATGGAGTTCGTCGGTGGAAAGGTGATCGCGCGTTTCGAGAAAGGTGCGCAAAATCGTATCGCGCTGGGCGGTTTGCTTCAGGCCCACGCCCTTCAGGTGCCTGTGGAGAATCTCCTCGGCCTCGCGGACCATCTGGCGGGAAAGGCTGGGCTGATCATCGATGCGCTTCTGCAGCATGGCGGGACGGAAAGAGTCAGGATACCACCGCGATCTTGAAAATGAAATTCATTTTCAGGACGCTCTGCGCCTGCCGTGGCATACAATCGAAGCTGCCTCATGAGTTCCCTGGCCGAAATTCCCACTTCCGCGGCACGGCGCTCTGCCCCGTTCCGCATTGTTTTCTGGCTTCTGCTCTTCGTGCTCGTCGTCATTGCAGGCGTGGGAGGATATGCGTTTTATGCCGCGCGCAATGCGTTGCCCCAGCTGGACGGCCACTTACAGGTAAACGGCCTGACATCAGCAGTAACGGTAACCCGCGACCGGCATGGCGTGCCGACGATTGACGCTGCCACTCTGGAAGATCTCTTTTTTGCTCAAGGCTACGTCACCGCCCAGGACCGGCTCTGGCAGATGGATATGATGCGCCGGTTTGGCTCCGGCGAACTGTCGGAAATTCTGGGCAAAGGGACTCTCAACCTCGACCGCGAACAAAGAATTTTGGGCCTGCGCGCGGTCGCCAGAAAATCAATCGAGATGGCTACACCGCGAGAGCACGCTTTTCTCGAATCCTACGCCCGCGGAGTCAATGCATACATCGATCATGCTCGTAAGCATCTCCCCATCGAATTTCGGATTCTGGGTTATGCACCTACACCATGGACGCCTCAAGATTCTGTGGTCATTGCCAACCAGATGGTAAAAGACCTGAACTATCACTCCTTTTTCGACGCTCTCGCCCGCGAAAAAATTCTGGCCAAACTTGGACCGGAGTTGACTGCTGACCTATATGTGAATCAATCGTGGCACGACCGTCCGCCCACTGTGACGCGCGAAGACCTGAGCGAGCATGTAAGCGGATCCAATAACTCAGAAGATGATGAGGACGATGAAGACTCTCCCGACAACGCGGTGACACGCAACCGTCTGGCGCCAGTCACTCTGCCGGAAATACCTCCGGTCAATGGATCCAACAATTGGGTCATCTCCGGTGCGCACACGGTGACGGGAAAGCCCCTCCTGTCAAACGACATGCATCTTGCGCATCAGATGCCCAACCTCTGGTACGAAGCGCATCTGCGCGCCGGAGCATTCGACGCAGCGGGAGTGACCTTGCCCGGATTGCCATATGTGATCGTCGGACACAACCAGCGCATCGCGTGGGGCTTTACCAACGTGGGCCCGACCGTCACTGATGTGTACGTAGAGAATTTCAATGCGCAGGGAGGATATCAGACACCGACCGGGTGGCTGCAGCCGGAGCATCGCGTTGAGGTGATTCACGTCAAAGGCAAGCCGGACGTGAGCGTGGATGTCAGGATCACGCGCCACGGGGCCATCATCAGTGAACTGGTTCCTGGTGAGACGCGAAATCTGGCCCTGCGCTGGACGCTCTATGACGGACTGCATATCCCCTTCTTCGACGTGAACGCATCCCAGAACTGGGACGATTTCAAGAGAGCCTTCGCGCAACTGGATGCGCCCGGGCAGAACGTGGTTTATGCCGATGTGGACGGCAACATCGGCTATCACGCGACGGGCAAGGTTCCGATTCGCGCTGCGGGAGATGGCAGCCTGCCCGTGAGCGGCGCGGACAATGCTCACGAGTGGACCTCCTACATTCCCTTTGACAAACTCCCAAACATTTACAACCCGCCATCCGGCATTATCGGCACTGCCAATGGAAGGATTACGCCGGATGCATATCCAAATTCCATCAGCATGGAGTGGGAGGCTCCCTGGCGCACGGCGCGCATTTATCACGTGCTGGAGTCTGGAAGGCAGTTCTCGGCCGCCGACATGCTCACGCTGCAGACCGACGTACAGTCGGAATCAGACCTCTTCGCCGCCGAGCGATTTGTTTATGCCGTCGATCACGCCTCCAAGCCTTCGGCGAGAGCCAGGCAGGCAGCAGATCTGATGCGCAACTGGGACGGACGCATGCTCGCCAATTCCCCGGCGCCCACAATCACGCAAAAAGCGATCCACGAATTGCGCTGGTTATTGCTTGAACCAAAATTGGGACGTGCGCCCGAAGATCCGGTGAAAACAGCGGAAGTTCTCAGCTGGAAAACCTACTCCTGGGAAATGTCGTCGGTGTGGCTCGAAAACATCTTGCTGCACCATCCAAAACGATGGCTGCCTGAGAAGTATCCGAGTTACGACGAATTGCTGTCTGCTGCGGTGGAGGCGGCGGTAAAGGATCCACAAGCCCCGAAAGATCTCCCGTCATGGCACTGGGGCGCCGTCAATGCTGTTCACATCCAGCACCCGATTCTGGGCAGAATTCCGATTCTACGGCGGTGGTCCGGTCCGGGCGTGCAGGAGCAATCCGGCAGCGGATATACGGTGAAGGCGGTCACGGTTCATCACGGACCTTCGGAGCGGTTCACAGCAAATCTGGCCGACCTGGATCGCTCTACGCTGAACATCGTGACCGGAGAGGCGGGCAACTTCCTGAGCCCGTATTACATGGACCAGTGGAAGGCCTGGTATGAGGGGACAACGTTCACTCTGCCATTCAGCGCCCAAGCAGTCGAAGCTGCGAGTGCCCACAAACTGCAGCTTGATCCTGTGAAGTAGGAGTGCGACGGATGCCGGCCCGTGTCCGCTGATGAGAGAACTAAAAGAAATCGATCGCCTTCACATCGCCTACATAGCCAACGATGTTGATTGTGCCCTGCGGCAGAAAATCGTTGACCAGCAAAACATCGCGATTGGTATCGTACACGCGCAGGTTTCCGCCTTCCGCGACATACTCCACAAATCGGCTGGTGAAACCCTGCAAGCCGTCTACGTTCCCGTTGTCCGGGGGAATGATGACGGAACCGTCCGCGATTTTGTAAATGGAGAGGCAGCCACGAACCTCTCCATTGGGATTGTTTGCGTTTCCGACATTGGTGCAATCTCGCGCTCCGATGAACAGCTGCCCGTTCTGCGTCAAGTCGATGCGCTGATGATATCCATCGGTGATCACGGCACTTGCCGTAACAATCCCTGAGCTTAGGTCAACGACATCGAGGCGGCCGCACCGAGTCGCGGCGGTTGTTTGTCCGGTACACGCATTGTTGCTGGCAGGAGTACCGGCAACGTATAGCGTCGATCCGCTCAGAAGCGCTATGGTTGCGGCATCCACCGGGATCGTCTGGTTGACGGTAAGGCTACCGAGATCGAATACGGCGACGCTGGCCTGGGTGCCACCACATTGTGGGCCGCAGTTGAGAACGTAGGCAGTGCTTCCGTCGACGATCGCGCTTACTGGACGGTCAAAGCCGGGAACGACGGTGCAAACAGAATTCCCAGGACCCGTGTAGCAACTTGTGTCCACCGGCGGCACGGCCACTGCCGGACTCAGGACCGCGACTGAGTCGGAATCTGCGCTGAAAACTAGCAAGCGGGTTCCGTTCGCCTCCGAGACCACGGTCTGCGCATTATTCACGGCAATGCTGGTAAAACTACCCGAAGTAAAATTCATTACTTCCACGGCGCCCAGCACGGTAGAACCGTTGATCGCAGCGGTAGGAACCGCCGCGTATCCGGTCGCGTTCGCGTTCGGAATCACAATGCTGGTGGTAGGGCCTGGAAGCCGTACGTTGCCGATAGCGCTTTCTTTGACCGTGTCGATAGCGTACACGGTGCTGCTCGTACTGCTGCTACGGTCAACGGCAGCCAGGATATTTCGCGTGGGCGACATCACCATGAGACCGGGAGAGTTGCCCGCCCCTAAGGGAGACACCCGCGCGCGGGTATCGTTCTTGCCGTTCAGAAAAACCAGTCCGCCGAAGTTCAGCGTCGCCGAAACCCCCTGCGAAGCAAGAACGCGTTCTTTAAGGCCGCTGGGAGGCCCGGATTTCTTACCCCCACCACAAGACAGCAAGATGAAGACGGCTGGACCGGCCAGCACAGCGAGGATGCGTTTCTTCAAACGGGAGGCTCCTAACAAGTTGAAAACGGAAGATTTAGTTATGAAATCGTCGATTATAGCAGAGTCATTTGCAAAGCCTCTTCAACCTGCGCTTGGCAATGCGTAGCTTCTAAAAAACTTCTCGCGCACGAGCCAGATGCGCAATCCCGCTCTCATCCTGTATTCTCAGCAAATATATGTCGGCTGACTTCCTTGCGCGAACTAAGCACTCCCCCGTCCTGTGTGACGGCGCTATGGGGACGCTGCTCTATGCCAAAGGCATTTTTATCAACCGCTCTTACGACGAACTCAATCTTTCTCAGCCCGACCTGATTCGCGGGATTCACCACGATTATCTGCAGGCCGGCGCCGAGATCATCGAAACCAATACGTTTGGCGCCAATTCTTTCCGGCTAGCTCGACACAGCCTTGCCGATAAAGTACGGGACATCAATCGCGCCGGCGTTCGCCTGGCTCGCGAGGCCGCCAAAAGCTTCGATGTGTGGGTGGGAGGATCGGTTGGCCCGCTGGGAACCAGAATCGAACCCTTGGGCAAGACCTCATTTCAGGAGGCTCGCGATGCATTTCGCGAGCAGATCTCCGCGCTGGTGGAAGCCGGCGCGGATCTCCTTATTCTGGAAACCTTCGGATATCTGGAGGAGATTCACCAGGCGATACTCGCAGCCAAGGACGTCAATCCTTCCATTCCGATAGTCGCGCAAGTCACGATTGATGAAGACGGCAATTGCCTGGATGGATCCGACCCTGAGACCTTTGCTCCGAAACTGGCGGAGTGGGGCGCGGATGTGATCGGATGCAACTGCAGCGTCGGCCCGGTCGCGATGCTGGATGCCATGGAGCGGGTGCGAGCGGCCAGTTCCTTGCCCCTCTCAGCGCAACCCAACGCCGGCATCCCGCGCTCAGTGGATGGCAGAAATATTTATCTATGCTCGCCGGAGTACATGGCGAGTTATGCGCGCAAGTTTGTAGCCGCAGGAGTGCGCCTGGTGGGCGGCTGCTGCGGCACTACTCCCGATCATATTCGCGTCATGAAGGCGGCGCTGCGCGTGGGGGAAGCCAGGGGTAAGACCGCGACGGCTCACGCCGGTTCGAGCCAGTCGACTCCTCGGCCCGTTCCCGCTGTGCCACTGGACAAGCGCTCACCGCTGGGCGCGAAACTGGCGGCGGGCGAGTTCGCTACCATGGTGGAAATCGTCCCGCCAAAAGGGATCGACGTCAGCAAGGAAGTTGACGGCGCGCGTTTCCTGAAATCGGTTGGCGTCGACGCAGTCAATATTCCCGACAGCCCGCGCGCTTCCGCGCGCATGAGCAACCAGGCGCTCTCGCTGCTTATTCAGCGCGAAGTCGGCATCGACGCCGTCCTGCACTACACCTGCCGCGATCGCAACGTGCTCTGCATTCAGAGTGATCTGCTGGGAGCGGCGGCCGTGGGAATCAGAAATTTGATCTGCATCACCGGCGATCCTCCAAAGATGGGCAACTATCCCGATGCCACGGCTGTGTTCGATGTCGACGCAATTGGCCTGGTTAATATCGTTCACAACCTGAATCGGGGTCTTGATCTTGGCGGCAACCCCATCGGCACTGGAACGGGATTTGTCATTGGCGTCGGAGCGAATCCCGGTCTGACGGATCTGGACGAAGAGATTCGCCGCTTCGAATTCAAAGTGGAAGCTGGCGCGGAGTACGTCGTGACGCAGCCGGTTTTCGATCTGCGCTTGCTGGAGGTCTTTCTGCGCCGGATTGAACACTGCCGCATTCCAGTAATTGCCGGCATTTGGCCGCTAGTCAGCGTGCGCAATGCAGAGTTCATGAAAAATGAGCTGCGAGTCTCCGTGCCCGATTCGATTCTCGACCGCATGGCGCGGGCACAAACTCCGGAGGCTGCGCGGGCCGAGGGCGTCGCCATCGCGCGCGAAATGCTGATTTCGTGCCGGCAGATGACCCAGGGCGCACAGATCAGCGCACCCATGGGACGATACAGTTCAGCTGTCGATGTTTTGGAAGCGCTGGGCACTCAGCCTGCTGCGTCCTGTTAAGGCGTTTCCGCGCTGCGTGCGTGATCCGGGATCTTTGGCGGGCTTTCGAAACTACAAAAACGTTTTTCTGACTACTCGTGCCAGCGATCAGCAAGCGCAGCACGGCTTTTGAAGCTTACCCATGGTTCTGTTCCGGAACCATGGTTTGTAATTTTGTTGATCCCACGTACGAATAGTCTGGACATTCCTCCCGAATCGTTCAATAGAATATACAGACGGAGTGAAACCCGTTGCCTAAGTTTGAAGAGTGTCTGCAGCGACTGGAGAAAATTGTTCAGGAACTGGAAAAGGGAGAGGTCCCTTTAGAGAAATCGTTGACGCTTTTTGAAGAAGGCATGCAGCTCTCTTCCGCGTGCAGGAAAGAGCTGGAACAAGCAGAAGGCAAAGTTGAGATTCTGCTGAAGAAGAACGGCAAGTTCCAATCTGAACCTTTCGAGCCGCTGTCGGACAAGGCGTCTGCCCGCCGGTAAGTCCGCGGCTTTGAATTCATCTTAGCTGCCTGTGGAGTTGTGGTCTCCCAGCCACCCCGCAGCTTAGTCGAGCGCCGATGCCCAGCCTTCATCGCGCTTCAAGATCGGGGGATGTATGGCTCAGAGTATTGTTCTTCTCGAGAAAGATCCGGGAGTAGCCCAATCGCTGGCTGGCGGACTGCGCCACCATTTCTCGGTGCATGTCACCGGTTCCCACGAGCAGTTGCGGGACAATGTTGCTCAAAATCGTCCCGAGGCAGTCATTCTCAATCTCGAGCACTGGCCTCTCAGTGATGTCGAGCGCCTGCATGACGAATTTCCCCACGTGGCCATCGTGTGCACGCACCGCATTCCCGACGAGGAGATGTGGATGGCTGCCCTCTCCGCCGGCGCTTGCGACGTCTGCCCCGCCGATGACGTCGGCAACGTGCTGAGTTCGATTCTGCGGAGTACCTCTGTCAGGACCGCCGCTTAGACTCTTATCATCGAGGGCTCCCTCTCCGGTGAGGCTGTCCCATTTCGGCGCCCTTGTTGCGCAAGGGATGCGGGAATGCCCTTGATACCGTCCCATCTCCATGCGGCGCGTTATGTTTTACTGTTGCTATACTGCCTCGTGATGCTGAACGAGATCCTCGAGCAAGGGCAGCGGCTCGCAGATGCCGCGCTCGACAGACTGATCCCACTCGAAACTGAGCATCCCGTCTCAATTCACAAAGCCATGCGACACAGCGTGTTTGCCGGTGGCAAGCGCCTGCGCCCGGTGTTGTCCATGGAAGCTGGACGCATGATCGCCGGTTCCCTCCCCCCAGGTATTGAGGAACTCGGCGCATCCCTGGAGATGCTGCACACTTATTCTCTGATTCATGATGATCTGCCTGCGCTCGACAATGACGACCTGCGCCGCGGCCGTCCAACATGCCACAAGGTATTTGGAGAAGCCATGGCCATTCTCGCGGGGGATGCGCTGCAAACGCAGGCTTATGAAGTGTTGTCGCGCTTGCAATGCCCCGCGGAAGCCAAGGTTGAAATTATCGCAGAGATCGCCCGCGCGACGGGCACTGTCAACGGCATGATCGGTGGCCAGGTGGTCGATCTCGAAGCCGAACATAGCAAGCCCACCGCCGAAATGCTTGAGTACATCCACCGCTCAAAGACGGCGGCATTGATCACAGCCAGTCTGGTGAGCGGGGGATTGTTCGCCGGTGCCAAGGACGGCGACGTTGCGCATCTCCGCGCTTTCGGACTGGCAATCGGTCTCGCGTTCCAAATTGTGGACGACGTGCTTGACGTCACCCAAACATCGCAGCAACTGGGCAAAACCGCGGGCAAAGACACTGCCTCGGAGAAAGTGACCTACCCAGCTCTGATCGGAGTTGATGCCTCCCTAAAAAAAGCCGATGCACTCGTGAACGATGCTTTTGCAGAACTAAAGAGCTTTGGCAAGCAGGCTGAGACACTGAAGGAGTTGGCGCGATTCCTGGTGGAACGAAAGAACTGACGCCACTAGCGAGAAGCGAAAACAGCCACAGTTCCTATTTTTTGGGCGACGACTGTGAGGGCGCAGAAGGTACGGCAGTTGACCGTGCCGGTGCTGCCGCACCCGGAGGCATAGGGATATTTACGGTCACCGCAGGGATGATCTGACTATCGCGTGTCTGAACTGATTTTTCTGCCATTACCATCACCAAAGCCTATTATACGTCGTAAGTCGCTTTAAAGTACTCTGTTGCTTCCTGTTGAGCCTCCGAGAAGAGCCCATCGTTGACAGCCAATCCGTCAGAGAAGTTACCGCGTTCCGCGTCGTGTTGTAGCTTCATCAGATTATGGCGCCTGTTCATGATCTCCTCATCGGTGTATTTACCGGAGAAAATGTTTTCCCACTCCAATTGAGCGTCGATGAACATGCTGCTTAGAGCGATGGCATGAACACTCGCCGCTTTTTGTTTTTTTGTGAACGGAAAAACATCCTTCAACGCATCTGCGCTTGCGAGACTGCAATGATTGCGCCCCAAACGAATGCGTGCTCCTTCCACAGTGCCCAGGCTGCGATGCTGCCACTGGATGCGATCGCCCGAAGCATCCCGACCCCTGTGACCCATCGGCCCAAGTGATCTCTGTAACGTCGAATATAGGACGTTGCAACCTTCAGCTCCACCATTTGATTCCAGTAAAGCTGCTGTTGGCGATGCGTCAGATCTGCATTCATCTCGCTCAATGACGCTGTATAGTTCAAATGCCGCGTTCACGAGGACTTCGAACACTCGAATTCTCAATGCAGGTTCCACATCTGTCAAACAAATCCGTCCACCTCGCCCACAGGTGTTCCCGTTTTTGTACTGAACAGCCGTGAAACTTTCTTCCTGGTGAAGAGCCGCAATCGCTTAGAATGATTTCACGGCGATGGAGTTCGCCATAACCGCCGGGCAGACCGGCTGATAACTCCTACAAAGACTCAGACCGATTTTGTAGGAGAGCTCCGTTGAAAGACTTCCTCGCTATATCCATCGCCGCAATCCTGGGCGCGAATCTTCGCTACATCCTGAGTCGCCTCGCGGTGCGCGAGTTTGGTCCCATATTTCCCTATGGCACTCTCATCATCAACATTCTGGGTAGCTTCATCGTGGGCCTGTTCGTCATCTGGACCACCGAACGGGCGTTAATAGACCCGCGTTGGCGCCTTCTGGTGGTAATCGGCTTCTGCGGATCATTTACTACCTTTTCCAGCTTTGCATTTGAAACCGTGGCATTTTTTGAGCAGGGCCGGTGGGGATTGATGCTCGCCAATATTTTTGCCAATAACCTGCTGTGCCTGGGGGGAGCGCTCGCGGGCATGACGGTAGCACGCGCGATTTAATCATGAGTACACAGCCGACGCTCGAAACGCCGCGAGTCCGGTTGCGTCCGTACACCGAGACCGACATCCCCGAACTGTTGCCGCTGATCGGCACACCTGAAGTCGCCGCGACGACTCTGCGTATCGCTCATCCTTATACCGAGCAGGACGCAAAAGCTTTTCTTTCGTTGGCGAAGGATCCCGGCAAACTCTGGCTGGCTATTACGTTGCGCAGCGACGGCCGCCAGATCGGAGGCATCGGCCTTCGCGTCGAGAACCAACATCAACACGCCGAACTGGGCTATTGGCTGGGCGCGCCCTTCTGGGGGCACGGATACGCCACAGAAGCCGCCAGGGAAATCCTGCGTTACGGCTTCGAGACCCTCGCTCTGCACCGCATCTTCGCTTCGCATTTCAAGCACAACCCGGCATCCGGCCGCGTTCTGAAGAAAATTGGAATGAAGTACGAGGGCTGCCAACGCGAGCACCTGCTTAAATGGGATCGGTTCGTAGACTCCGAACTGTACGGGATCCTCCGTCGGGAATGGGAGGCACGCGAGTAGAATGCCAGATGCGATGGCGGTGCAAGTCACAATCTATCTGAACGAAGCCGACCAGTGGCACCATCGGCCGCTGCATATGGAGATCCTGAACTATCTGCGTAAAGAGAACGTCTTCGCGGCCACGGCAATCCGTTGCGTTGCCGGATTTCTCGGAAGGCACCAGGTTGAGACTGCGCACCTGGTCGAGACGGGCGGCAGGTTGCCGGTGATTATCGTCTTTGTCGATACAGAGGAACACGCGAAGCGCGTTCTGCCGAGTCTCAAAGAGATGGCGCCGCACCGGCTCATCGTGCGCGAGAACGTCGTTCTGGAGCAAGGAAACCTCGAATAATGTCTGCCGCTCCGCACGATCAAAGTGTCGACATCCTGGCCATCGCCGCCCATCGTGATGACGTGGAGCAAACCTGCGGCGGCACATTGCTGAAAGCCGCACGGCGTGGCCAGCGCACCGGGATCCTCGACCTCACACAAGGAGAAATGGGCACACGCGGTTCCTCGGAAGATCGCGCGCGCGAAGCTTCCGATGCGGCAAAGATTCTGGGCGTAACATGGCGGAGAGCACTCGATATTCCGGACGGGCGTGTGGAAAACACCTGGGAGAACCGGTTGAAGGTCGCTGCTGCTTTGCGTGAGACACGCCCCCGCGTGGTCATCTTGCCGTACTGGAAAGGTCGTCACCCGGATCACTACACCGCTTCGATCTTGGGATACGAAGCTTGCTTTCTGGCAGGGCTCGCTAAACTCGACTGCACTTCTATCTCGGGTTCGGAGGGAAGCCCCCGCTCCAGCCGGGAAAATGGCGCCACTCCTCTTCCGCCGCACCGGCCTTTCAAAATTATTTACGCCACCCTCTACTACGATGTGCGGCCCTCGTTTGTCGTCGATATCAGCGAGCAGTTCGAAGATAAATTCGCATCGATTCTCGCCTACAAAACTCAATTTAGCGATCAGGAGGCCGGCAAGGATCTCTTCCCTGCTCAGGAAGAGATTCGCGCCAGGGTCGATGCCATGGCTCGTTTCTATGGCATGCTCGGAGGAGTGACCCATGCTGAGCCCTTTCTCCAGAAAGAGATCGGCCTGGTTGAGGATTTATTGGCGATTCCGGTCAAATCCATTTAACATCTCAGAACCCTGCAAACGCTATGGAGGAGGAACTCTTATGATCAGAGGGGCTTCTTTTTTTCTTATTGCGCTGGTGTTCGCGGCCTCAGCCGCTGCTCAAACTGGAACCTGGAAAATTGATCCCAACCATTCATCGGCGCAGTTTTCAGTCCGGCACCTGGGAGTTTCGACGGTGAGAGGCGCATTCACGAAAGTGAATGGTTCCGCCAGTTACGATGCATCCGACTTCTCCAAGAACTCCCTGGAAGCTACGATCGAAGCCGACTCGATCGATACCCGAGTGCAGATGCGGGACAACGATCTGCGCAGTGCTAATTTTCTCGACGTGCAGAAATATCCCACCATCACCTTTCATTCCAAGCAGGCAAAGGC
>JBKOUZ010000233.1:0-19975 GCA_046723715.1 Acidobacteriota bacterium
GTCACCGCCTTTTCTAACGTGCCTGCCGCCAGCCGCCATACACTATGACGGCGCAGTCCCCCGTGGAATGGCCCGAGGGTGCTATTGAATCGGCAGGCGATTTCTATTGACGATCCCGGCCAGTGAGTGTTGCAACAAGTAGTACTGCAGTCAGTCTGCGGGTGCTCTGGCGTCGAGACTGTCTCCCAACCTCGTCGGGTTACTACTCCCATAATCACAAGCCCGGGCAACGCGGCAAATCGAAAATAATCCGCAACAAGAGGCCGTTCCTACACTCACCACATTCTCTAGAGCGGGGATTTCTCCGCTTCAAGTTCTGGCACTCAGCTTGCTCCAAAGTCGAATGAGCCGGGAAATGCACGCCTTTTTGATTCCTGCAGAGTACACCGGCGATGTTCGATGTGTAGCTTTTTGTATACACCTCCGGACGGTCCTCCTTTTGCTGAGACTCCCATCCAACGATGGGGGCGTGAGGAAAGCGAATATGGGCCAACATGGGGGCAAAAAGAATAGCTCCGCACTGATTGCGGCGAAAGCCATGTTCTATTGCGACAAGTGCGCCGAGAGAAGCCGGCTGGCCGACGAGCATTGCTAAGTCCCACCGAAAGTGTGAGGTATGCGACAAGATAGCTTTCTGCAATGTTGTGTCTTGTGTTTCAGTGGCGCACCTACCCACAAAAAGACGGCAGAAGTGCGCGTACGCCGGATTGTGAAATCTGATGAGTGCTAATACATGGAATATCTTCATTATTCAGCCAGTGCTCCACGCATTTGGATGCGCAAAAGGAAATTTGTCAATCCCTTGCAATCAATTTCCAATCGTGCGTTCGAGTGCAAAAGTCGGGATCACCAGCAGTGGGGCGCGTCAGGTGCGTTCTGTTTGGCGTCGTAAATCGAGGTATGATGTCCGCCATCAGCTCCTGTTGGGAGGCTATTTATGACAACCCACGCCGTAGCCCTCCGCCTAGCGCCTTGTTTAGCTATCGAGTGCAAATTCTGGCGAGGAAATGATGGATGGAGCGGCAGCAGTGAACACCCGGCCATCACAGTGCAAGCAGCCACCTTCGAGCAAGCGAAAGCTGAGATGGAGTGCGCGCTAGGCGAACATATCGAATCTCTTCTGGAGACGAGCAGGGTGATCGGTAGAGCGCAACCAGCTTGAACGAGCGTGCCATGACCCCCCGGGGCTGGGCTAAAGCAGAGACCCGAAAATGATTTGCAGCAAACATTGGGCTTCCACCCTGCTATTGAATAAATCATGGCAATTCGATCAGGTAGGGATGCTTCTGCTCACGCTCATGCTCTTCGGCAAGAACTTTTTCGAGCCAGTGCGCCTGTCGCTCTGCAACCCACCTGTCCGCTAACAAGGGATTGTGGACGATGGAGAATACTTCACCGCAGTGATTGCAGCGCCTCGGGGGTCAGTCAAAACCGGCCAATGAGGGTCACTCCAAAACCGGCCAACGAGAGTAAGAGCCTGGGACGTTGATTCCGACATGAGGTGTTGTAGCTTCTGTCGGCATGAGCAACGTCTTGAGCGAAGAGAAACGGCAACAAGTAATAGCCCTGGGACGACTGGGATGGCCGTTGCGGCGGCCAACCCCAACCCCGAAAGCCTCTCTACAAAGGAAAAAGCAAAAGCCAAAAGCGCAAAACCGGCCAACGAAGTGACCACCGGGTTTGGCCTGGAGTCGAAAGCAGAAAATCCTAAACGGAGTGTCTGCGAGACCTTTCGTGAAACGATCGAACTGGGTCTGAGCCGGGGCCGTGATGCCACTGCAATCTGGCAAGACTTGGTAGCGGAGAGCGGCTTCGGTGGTGGCTATCAGACGGTTAAGCGCTTCGTGCGCAAGTTGCGTGGAAAGCAGCCACCGCAGCCTCGCGCAGTGATTCGGACCGCTCCCGGAGAAGAATCCCAAGAAGACTACGGCACGGGCGCAATGGTCCGTGATCCGCAGACCAGAAAATATCGTCGTACCCGACTGTTGTGATGGTGCTCGGCTGTAGCCGCAAGGCAGCACGCTTTCTGATCTTTCGTTCCAGTTCGCGCATCTGGGCCGAGTTACATGAGAGAGCATTCCGTCGACTGGGTGGAGCTACGCGGGTCGTGGTTCTCGATAATTTGCGCGAAGGCGTACTCGTCCCTGACATCTACGATCCCACTCTGAATCCTCTCTATCGCGACGTCCTAGCGCACTATGGCGCCGTAGCCCTGCCTTGTCGGATCAAGGATCCGGATCGAAAAGGAAAAGTTGAATCCGGCGTCGGCCATGCCCAACGAGCGCTAAAGGGAAAACGCTTTGAAAGCCTGGAAGAGGCCCAAGCCTATCTGGATCGCTGGGAGGCAAGCTGTGCCGATACCCGCATTCATGGCACCACCAAACGACAGGTGGCCGCCATGTTTGCCGAAGAAAAAGCAACCTTGCTGCCGCTTCCCCTGGAGCCTTTTCGCTACTACCAGCACGGCAAGCTGGGCGTGAATCTGGACGGTTGCGTCGAAGTCGATGCCGCCTACTACGGCCTGCCGCCGGGCTGGATCGGACGAGAAGTGAATGTGCAGTGGGATGAGCTTTACGTGCGCATTCTCGATCCCAAGAATGGGCTGCTGCTGCGCGAGCATGTGCGCCAGAAACGCGGCTGGTATCGCATCAAGAAGGAAGACCATCCGCAGCACATACCACTTTAGGTTTGCCAGTTACTGTGGCGAGCCGGACGCGCCGGCTCTCACACCGGTACGCTTTGCAACCTTATTTATACGCAGCTCGGAGAAGGCGGCATTCGTCGCATCCTGGGCGTGCTCTCGCTGGCCAAGAAGTTCGGTACCGCCACGGTCGAGGATGCCTCTGCGGCTGCTCTCGAAATAGGAGTGCATGAGTACCGCTTCGTTCGTCGCTATCTCGAACGCGCCCCACAACTCACCCTGCGGCAAGTCGATCCGCTCATTCGTGAACTGGTCCACTGCCGCGATCTCATCAACCTCAGAACCCAGGAGCCAGAAGATGAACCTCATTGAGTTGAACCGAGCTTTAGGGCAACTACGACTGGGCGGAATCGCCGCCGTGCTCGAAACCGGCTTCACTAAGCTCAGACCGAAGCCATGCCCCCCATCGACTTCCTCTCCTGCCTCGTCTCCGACGAACTCACTCGTCGTGGCGAGCGACTGCTGGAGCGAAGAAAAAAACAGGCCCAGTTCCGCGACTCTCACAAAACTCTCGATAACTTCGAGTTCAACTTCAACCGAAAAATGAATCGCAGCCTGGTGTTCGATCTGGCTACCGGTGCTTTCATCGCGCGCCAGGAAGACGCTTTGCTCGGGCCACCTGGCACTGGCAAAAGTCATCTCGCTCAGGCCATCGGACAATCCTCTATCCATCGACTTCAACTTCAACCCGAAAAATGAATCGCAGCCTGTTATCGCGTGCTCTATCGCGAGACCCACAAACTGCTCGACGACTTGGCAGAAGCCACCATCGATGGAACCCGCAAAGAATGCATGGAACTGTTCGTTTCTGTACCCCTTCTGATTATCGACGACCTGGGTATGCGGAAGTTGCCCATGACGGCCGCCGAGGACTTATTGGAAATCGTAATGCGGCGCTATGAGCGCGCCAGCACTTTGCTCACTTCGAACCGACCAGTGGACGATTGGGGCAAACTGCTCGGCGACAGCGCCGCTGTTACCGCTATGCTCGATCGTCTCCTCCATCATGGCCATGTGCTCAAATGCGGTCCACGGAGTTGGCGCACGAAAGCAGACTTGCCTCCTCAGGAGCCGGCGGAGTAAAACAACCTAGTCCCAAGCCAACTTCCGTTGGCCGGTTTTGAAGTGACCACCGTTGGCCGCTCTTGATGTGACCCCTGAGGCAGCGGAACGTTCCCATGTCGCGACACTGCTTTCTCGTCAGTGTGGCCCTTCTTGATTGCAGCTGCTTTCATTTAGAGCTACTTATGCTTCTGATGTCTGCGTGCTGAGTGCTGAGGGTGAGCAGGTTTTCGCAAGCAGTAGTTTGCGGAATGGTAGCCTTGGCAATAAGGCAGAATGATTCCTCGCAACACTCCATACGACAATCGCCGCAAAACGCGGCTCCGCACTCAGCGCACTGAGCAACAGAGGGTTTTCCGCAAGCAACGGTTTCTGGTCGTGAGGCATCTCCACATTCGATCTGACAAGCTGAATGCATTTCGGAAATACTAGCAAAGCGACAGACGAAGATTGGGCGAAGCGGTTGTGCTGACCCATAACGCTGTTAACGATAGCGAGACCCGAATTTTCGCTCTTTTCCAGAGAACGTATCGCCCTCTCGTGATTAGGTAATGGCTAGAAACCGAAGCGATCAGTCAGGCGCGCGCATGCTGCCCATAAAAAGCCCCCGCCACTTCGCGGGGGCACAGCCCTCTCTTGGTTCTGGGGCTGGAACGATTCGTTAATGATTCATCTCTTTGTGTTTCTCGGTAGCATCCTGCTTCATCTGCTTAAACTTATCCTGCTGCTCAGGGGTGAGCACGTTGTTGATTTGATCATGTGTTAACTCGTGAATAATTCTCTTTTTGGCGCTCTTCTGCTCTGGGGACAGAGAAGGATCGTCGCGGAGTGCCTTCATTTGTTGCGCCTGATCTTGTAAGATCGGCTTCAGTTTTGCCTTTTGATCCTCGGTGAGACTTAATTTCTCGCTGAGCATCTGCAGGTGAGCCTCTGGGCTTGCGGTTGCGCCCGTTGCTTCGCGGCCCTGCGGTGGCGTTTGAGGCGCGGGGTATGTCTGCCCCGACACGAGCAAGGCTGTGGCCAGTACGACCAAAACTATCAGCGTTGACCAGCAAAACTTCGACATGTTGACCTCCTTGCGAAACCCTAAGACTTGTTTCGAAGTGGCTGACCGGCGGACAACGCCCTATTTTCTAGGAAACATTCTACTCCTGATGGGTGGATGAACTCAGCCATAGACCAGAGCAGGACATGTAGACCGTGCTCCAATCTCCTAGGCGAACAGGCACATACATCCTCCCCATTTGAGCCTCAACGCGCCAAAACCGTCCCAAGCGCAACAACGGCGACCCCATACCCCTACACCATCCCCCAAGAGCGGCGTTTGTCAATTGGTGTAATCAATTGCCGGGATTGAGGTCGGCAACAGAGCCTCACCGCGCTTACCGAAATCCACAATGTTTGTACCCACTAGGGTGCTAACCCGATATTTTTAGGCACAATGAGAGGCTAGCTTTGCCCCAGAACGGAATTTCGTGATCTGAGAGGTGGGCAAATCATGCATCAGATTTCTCTCAACGACCTTGCCCAGAACAAGCCAGTAGAGCCATTGCTGGGAAAAGAAGTCCAAATGCGAGCTTATGAACTATACGAACAACGCGGGAAGGGACAAGGCTTTGCACTTCAGGACTGGTTACAGGCAGAAGCAGAGGTGATGGGCCGCCTTTCCAGTTCCCTACCCAGCGGTAGCGCGTTTGTCAATCAATTGTGAGCCAATAACTGAAATGCCTCTTGGCGGAACTGATTCCGGCGAGACGCTGGCAGTCATCGCGGTGGCAGAAAGTTTATGTAGATGAACTTTGCCGGATTGGATTTCCGAATCGATGCCCTTTCGGAACAGCTTGCTTCGGCCCGGAAGGAGGACGAAGCGCAGAGGGTAGCGGACGAATTGGCGCATTTCATTTGGGTGCGAGCAGAGATGGCGCGCAAAATCGTGCAAGTGGGCGCATTGGCTCACGAGACAGCTGGGTTTTTTGATGGGATGCGAGAGTATGGAAAAGCACCATGAACCTCGAAGACACGAACGCCTTGCCGTCACTATAAACGGCAGAGACAAGACCGGGCATTTTTTCAAGCAGCAAGTCGAGGCAAGCAGGATTAGCAAAAGTGGCGCATTACTATCTGGCCTTAGCAGACATGTCCGGTTGGTGATGTGATTTCGGTTGCATACGGCGGCAGATCCCAGAACAGCTCAGGTGCTTCTCTATGAGGCGGCGCCTCGCATTCTGCCCACATATCCTGAGGTTCTTTCCGTCAAAGCGCAACGACACTTGGAGAGCTTAGGTGTGAAGGTTTTCACCAATGCTCGTGTTACAAGCGTGGATTCGGATGGAATTGTCGTCGCCGGAGAAAGAGTTGCGGCGGGCACTGTGCTGTGGGGAGCTGGCGTGGTTGCGTCGCCGGCCGGCCGGTGGCTAGGTTCGGAAACCGACAAGTCCGGGAAGGTCATGGTGGAACCGGACTTGTCCGTGCGTGATTATCCAGAAGTGTTTGTAATCGGCGACACCGCTCATGTGGTTGCTCCGGTTCGAAACTTATTAGGCATCAAATCACGAACACCGATGCTCATACCCGGAGTAGACTATATGCCGAAAATCATGCGCTAAAGCCATGCGCGACATTTCGGCGAGCGTGCCTGCCATCTCGACGCCGACCGTGCCCGCGCCTACGAGCGCAAACGTCAGGAGGCGACGAATCTCCGCAGTCGGGACGGCTTCGAGCGCTTTTGACGCTGACGCCAACGCTTCTGCCCGCTCGAACGCAAGCAGAATTTTGCTTCGAATCACGTCGGCACCATCAAGCGATTCGAGCCCCGGAGCGAATGGCCGCCAGTCATCGTGCCCAAAATAGTTGTATTGAATGCCAGTTGCCAAAATGAGGAAATCGTATGCCAAGTCTCTGTGTTTAAGCTGAACGAGGCGTTGTTTCGGGCTGATGCCTGTGACTTCATCGAGCAACACATCAACATTTTCTTGATGACTGAGGATGGAACGCAATGGCCCTGCAATCTCATCATCCGAAAGTAGTCCCGTCGCAACCTGGTACAGCATGGGACGAAACAGATGATAGTTCCGTTTATCAATAAGGGTCACGCGAACCGCAGCACGGCGCAAGGCACGCGCCGCAGAGAGTCCTCCGAAGCCACCGCCTACGATAATAACAACAGGAATCACCGGGCCCCTCCGCGAAAAATATTAGTTATTAGGATGAAATGCCGCGGCGGTTCGATGCTTAAAGCCTGCTTTGCCTCTGCGGTCCCACGGCGCAAGGAAACAAGAGTCAAGCCACCGCTGCGTGCCCCCGGTCTGCTCTGACAAAGCAAGGACTAGTATGTTCTTCGCTCGGAGTGATTTGGAGTCGCCTCATCTCGTAGCGCAATGCGAGAAGGTCGCTATCGGAAACACAACGTGCTTCGCAAAGCTGCCTTACCAGCAATGTCCAGAAGGATGGGTTTGCGGCGGCGTATAATTCCCATCATGTTTCGCGGAGGTTTATGCGCGCTGTTTTTGCTTTGTTATGCGCTATCCGCGCTCGCGCAGCGAACGGTCGGTGTATCTTCCGTTCACACCCACCCAACCTCGCACTCTTCGAGTGATAGCCATCCGGCTGCAAACACTTTCCGTGCGCTTCACCGCGGAGGCGGCAGGGGACACACTCATCGGCATCACAACAGTTCTCCGCTTGGGTCTTTTCCTTTTCTCCTCGATCTCTTTGGGGATTATGGTACCGGATATCCTGAAGACGTGAACACGAACGAAGAAAGCCCTGAGCCGCTAGTGCGCGTGCATGATGAGACTGCTTATCGCGGGCCCGTGCAGCCCTCGCCTGCTCAGGTCATCGAGATCCCGAACGCGTCGAAAACAGCGAAGCGGCAGTCCTTACCAGCTACGATCTTCGTTTTGACAAGCGGGGAGAAACTGGAAACGCAGGGCTACCTGCTTACGGCCAGTTCTTTGTACGCTACGGTGCAGCACAGGCAACGCACCATTCCCCTCGAAATGCTGGACATGGAAGCGACCTTATCTGTCAATCGCGAGCGGGGCCTCGACCTGCGGATTCCTGAGAATCGAAACGAAGTTTCGGTGCGATTCTGAACAGGCCCAAAGCGCTGTCCAGCCCTTGCTTTTAGCTATGAATTAGACCGCATGTCGCTCGAAGTGCCTCCGGCTGCCGGAACGTAGCACTTCGAGGTGTAATCCATCACCATTCGATCGGCATTGAACCGCCAACCGAGGGTGCGGATGGTGCGCTTCATGCGCTTGATCCAGCCGCGCGGCAGGCCGTCACGGTCGCGGTAGTAGTACAGCGGAATCACTTCTTCCTGCAGAGCCCGCATGAGATCGTCTCCATCGCGGGTATCGTGTACGCCCATATCAGAATGCGTGCGGCCGCTGCCAATCGCGAAGCCGTTGGCGCCATCGAAGGCCTCGGCCCACCAGCCATCCAGAATCGAGAGATTCAGCCCGCCGTTCAAGACCACTTTCTGACCGCTGGTGCCCGAGGCTTCGAGCGGGCGGCGCGGGTTGTTGAGCCACACATCCACTCCCTGCACAAAGTGGCGTCCCACGTTGATGTCATAGTCCTCGACGAATACGAACTTATCGCGGAACTTCGGGTCTCGCATAAGCTCTGCAATCTGTTGCAGAACACGTTTTCCCGGTTCATCCAGAGGATGGGCCTTCCCGGCGAATACAAACTGAACCGGACGGTTTGGATCATTCACCATCGAAGCCAGGCGCTCGATGTCAGTGAGAATCAGATTGGCACGCTTGTAGGTTGCAAAACGTCGTGCAAAGCCGATCGTCAAGGCGTCAGGGCTAAGCACACGTTCCAGCCGCTGCAATGTTTCTCGCGATTCCCCACGTCGCTTGGCCTGGTCCACGGCTCGCCGCCGTACAAACTCGATCAGCTGCGACTTGAGGTTCAGGTGTGTCTCCCACAGCTCACCGTCGTCCACATCTTCGATTCCCAGCCAGGTTTTTGCTTCACTGCTGCGCTGCTGCCAGTCGTTGCCAAGATGGCGATCGTAGAGACGGAACATCTGCGGAGCGAGCCAGCTCGGAACGTGCACGCCGTTAGTGATATGTCCGATGGGTACTTCGTCCTCTGGCTTGCCGCGATACAGACCCGTCCACATATTGCGGGACACCTCTCCGTGCAGCGCCGACACAGCATTGGCGCGACGTGAAAGCCGCAGCGCGAGTACCGTCATGCAAAACAGTTCATCGGTATACGAAGGATTCTCGCGGCCCAGTCCGAGCAGACTCTGCTCAGTCAGGCCGAGTGCCTCGCGAAGAGGCCCGATATGTTCTTCCACCAGCCCGGCATTGAATCGGTCGTGTCCGGCGGGGACCGGCGTGTGCGTGGTGAAGACGACTTCCCTGGAGACTCGCGGAACCGCGGCTTCGAAGGTGATCCCCTCTTCTTCCATGCGCATGCGAATCGCTTCCAGAACGGCGAAGGCACTGTGACCTTCATTCAAGTGGAAGACGCCCGGGGAAATTCCCAGAGCATGCAAAGCGCGCAGTCCACCGACTCCCAGCAGAAGTTCCTGCCGAATGCGGATGCGAAGATCGCCTCCGTACAGCCGCGAGGTGAGCTGTCGGTCCTCCGGCGCGTTTCCTTCCACGTCCGAGTCGAGCAGCAAAAGATCGCGCCGGCCTACCTTCACCCGCCAGACCTTAGCACGGATACGCCCGCTGCGGGTCTCGATTTCCACCATGACCGGCCTTCCGTCTTTTCCGATCGCTACCTCCATCGGCAGTTGGGTCACGTCGGTCTCGAGATATTCTTCGCGCTGCCAGCCGTTGCCATCGAGGCGTTGCCGGAAATATCCCTGGCCGTAGAACAACCCGATTCCAATCAGCGGGATGTCAAGGTCAGAAGCGCTCTTGATGTGGTCCCCAGCCAGAACACCCAAGCCTCCCGAATAAACTGGCAGAGATTCGTGCAGCCCGAACTCGGCAGAGAAATAGGCGACCGGATGCGGACGCAGCACTCCTGCATGGCGCGTCCCCCAGGTCCGATCGGCTTCCAGATACTCGCGCATTCGCCGGTAGGCATAATTCACGCGACTGTGCAGCATCATTTCTGTGGCCCGAGTTTCCAGCCTAGCCAGCGGCATTTCGCTCAACAGGGCAACCGGATTATGGTTCAGCTCATTCCAGCGGGTCGGATCCAGATCCAGAAATAGGCTCGCCGAGTTGTGGTCCCAGCTCCACCACAGGTTGCGCGCCAAAGCCCAGAGCCGCTCCTGCAATGGAGCGATGAAGCGGTCCAGCATTCGCGCTTCACTGACCACTGGGGCAACCTGCGTCGCCGCCTCTGTCAGCATGCGGATATCTTCTTCGCTGAACACCCGCGGTTCGACAGTCTGAACTACCAGTACACCCTGCAGAAAGCCGCGATCGATCAACGGCACACCCAGGAAGGACTGGTAGGCATCCTCCCCGGAATCGCGAAAGTATTTGAAGCGAGGGTGGTTTTTGACTTGACTGACCGCTACAGGCTGGACTTGCTCCGCAACCAGCCCGGTCAACCCTTCTTGTACGGCCATGCGCAAGATGCCAACACATTCCCGGCGCAGTCCGACCGTCGCGGCCAACACCAGATTGGCTCTATCTGGTTCTAATAAATAAGCGGAGCAAACATCGGTATGAAAACGTTTCGCGATCAGGGCGACCACGTTCATTAGCGTTTCAGCCGACTGGCCCCCCTCGGCAGCAAGGTTCGCGATCTCCTCAAATGTCAGGACGGTTTCAACTTGGCCAGTACGCAGAGCCTCTTCCATATCCCCAGCAACCTCGGATTGATCCAATCTGCTTTGCTAAGCCTCCAAACTCTAGAAACTGAACCCTGTTCATCATGCCACACGGACATGGTCCCACCATTGTACGGGCAAACTGAAATTCGCGGCTGCGCGGTTGCGAATTTTCGTGTCTGAAGTATTCAAGTATCGCCACAACCCGCCACTCTGGCCGAGTTAGGCTCACCAACAGCCGAAATCCTTTGCGCGCGCGCAGCAGAAAGAGTAAAATTCGGCGCAATCCAGCCAAGGACTAAAGATAGCGTCGATATTGGGTCGGTACTTGAGCGCGAGCAGGCTACCAGCGAGTGGCAAGATTCGCCAATGTGATGCTAGTGTGCGGTTTCAGGAAATCAGCTGACAAAAAAGCCCGGGCGATAAAACGTCCGTGAAACTTGTGTGTTGCGAGCTGTGAGGAGTCTGGGATGAGGAACAGCACTGTGCGATTTCTCCAGTTTGATGCAGCATTGGTCTGCCTGGTAGTATCGGGTTGGTTTCTTGCCGGGCGGGCTCAGAATCTGCAGCGGCGCGGATTCCCGACCGACTGGAGTCATCGTCACCTGGTTTTTTCCCATCCGCCGAATCCGGCCGTTGCCGCACGCATCGAGGCTGACTCGCGCTATTGGCAGCAATTCGCGCGTCGTAATGTCCCCCGTGTGCTCTCCCGCTTTGGATACAACCCGATCGACTTCAACTCGTTCGCGGCCTTAGCAACGCCGGGCGACAAAGTGCATCCTGATTGGTCTGAAACTTTGGGCAGCGGAGCCTCAGTGGGAGCTGGGAATTTTCCTGCGCTATACAACACTGACGCCCTCACCGCGAATTGCGCTGGTGCCGCCAAGCCTGATTATGTTGTATTCAACACCGGGCTCACGGGGTCACCCACTCAGGCCAGTATCGTTGCCTTCGATAATCTCTACTCTGGCTGCATTGGCTCTGTCCCACTAACTTACTGGGCCTACAACACTGGAGGCCAGGTCCTGACCTCTCCAGTGATCTCAGAGGATGGAACCCAAGTCGCGTTTGTGCAAACCAGCGCGGCTAATGGAACCCTGGTCCTCTTAAAGTGGAAGGCTTCGTCCGGAACTCTCAGCGCACCGGTAAGCTTGGTGGCAGTGCAAAACTCTGCGTACCGCGCCTGCGCGGCCCCCTGCATGACCACCATTGTTTTGAGAACAGGTGCCAATGTGGCGGTCGATGACACTACGTCCTCGGCTTACCCAGACTACTCCTCAGACACGCTGTATGTTGGCAGCAATTTGAGTTGGCTGCATAAAATTACCGGCGTCTTTCTTGGCACGCCGACGCGAGTCACCACCGGAGGCTTTCCCGCTCAACTTTTCCCGGGCAACGCGACGGCTCTTTTCAGCCCGGTTTTTGATCCCGTCACCGGAAATGTTCTGGTTGGCGATGCCGGCGGCTATTTCTTCCGTGTGAATTCCAGCACCGGTGTGGCAGTGCGTTCTGCACAGCTGGACTTTGCCAACGGAGTGATTGACGTGACTGGGGATGCAAACGTGGGAGTCGCCTACGTTTTTGTCTCCAACGATGGTTCGACGGACTGCCCCGTATCAGGGCCTTGCAGCGCGGTTCGTTTCCTGCCGGAAAATTTCACTGCGGGTGATCGCGGCACGAAGGCGAAGGTAGGTACGTCCAGTGCCACGGCCGCAGTTTTGTATCAGGGTGACTTTGACGATACCTATTTGAATTCCGCTGATGCGACCGGAAATATGTATGTCTGCGGCAATACTGGTGGAGCGCCAACTTTGTACCAGATTCATATTGCGGCTGGTGCTCCCGGCACTGTGGTCACGGGGCCGGTCTTGTCCAGCGCCAGCACCGGATGCTCTCCCACCACCGATATTTCCAACCCAAGTGCGGCGGGTGGCCCGAGCGAGTGGGTCTATGCCGGAGTTCAAGCCAGCGGCTTGGGTAATTCCTGCGCATCGAGTGGATGTGTCATGAACTTCGTAACCCAGCCATGGCAGCCATCTCATGCGTACACCATTGGCCAGCAAATTCTGGATCCGAATCTCCAGGTTCAGACAGTCCGAGCCGCGGGAACCTCCGGCGCAACGGCTCCGGCCTGGAGTACGACCATTGCCACAACCACCAACGACGCCAACGTGCGTTGGTTCAATCAAGGGCGGCACACCGCCGCTCATGCGAGTTGGGCACCTCTTCATGCATACACACTGCGTGCTGAAATTCTGGACGCGAATGGGAATGTGCAGGCTGTAACCACCGCGGGAACCTCCGGCTTTCTCCAGCCGAGTTTCAACCCGAACGTAAACGGCCAGACGACCGACTCGAGCGTCAGATGGCGCAACGTAGGTCCGCTCGCCACTTTTAGCATCCGGGCAGCCGGGGGCAGCAGCGGCATCATTGTCGACAATACGGTCGGGTCGGGCACGCTCCCGGGTGCCTCGCAAGTTTACTTCTCCACTCAAGCCAACCAGACCTGCACCACGTCGGGCGGAACGGGCGGCTGTGCCATTCAAGCGTCACAATCAGCCCTAAAATGAGAGCACACAGGTCCCAGCTATGGATATGAATGATTCCTCTTCACAACAAAAGGCTTCGGCTGAAAAGAAAAAACCCTACGAAAAGCCGTCGTTCCGCTACGAACAAGTATTTGTGACCACCGCGCTGGGGTGCTCGAAAGCACACAGACATGGCCAGTCCTGCAGACTGGTTCCTACGAAATCGTGAGTATAAGGCCGATGACCGACCTCACGCACTCTGTGAAATGTGAATTGGCTAGTGAATCCTTGCGGGTGTCGGGAATCCTCCGGCTGAAGGTGAGCGGTTGGAGTATGTTGCCAACAATCTGGCCCGGAGACACGCTCATCATCAGCAGGCTCGATGGCCGAGAGCTTCTTCCCGGCGAAATTGCCCTGTATCAGCGTGAAGGCCGATTCATCGTCCATCGCGTGCTGTCGAAAAGCACCGGCAGCATCAACCATGTGCTGACTCGCGGAGATGCGATGCTCCAACACGATGCTCCTGTCCCCAGTGACGATCTCTTGGGGAAGGTCGATTTCATTCTGCGCAGTGGCAAGAAGATTGAGCCTTCCAGGACTCTTCGTCTTATGCAGTGCGCCGTTGCTGGCTTAGCCCAACGCTCCGAAGCCGGCGCGCGCGTCATCGTTGGCATCCAGCAGCTGTATGGGACCTTGCAAACATCGAAGGAGAACTAAACCGCTTGGCGGCATTGGTCACCCAAGTCGATCTCCTGAGCGCCACGGTGGAAGTTGCCGGAGTGCCTGTGCTCATACGGACCCTCGATCCTGATTTCCTTCGCACGCTTCAGGATCGTTATCCGGGGTTTCTAATATCCAGGCAACAAGAAACCCAAATTACTTTCGATTTGGAGATAATGGAGGCGAACTTCGACGAGCCGGATGCCGACATCGAGGTGACACAAAAGAACGGCCGATGGATGCTGGCGCGGGGAGATTTTCGAGCGGAGTGGGATTCCGCGAAGCGCCACTGCCGCATCGCTCAAACCCGCAGCCCTCATGCTACCGACTCGGTGCTTCGCATCGTGCATTCGCTGGTGCAGGCAAGCAGGGGAGGATTCTTGCTTCACGCCGCCAGCGCTGTTCGAAATCACAAGGCGTTCCTGTTCGCTGGGGAGTCCGGTGCGGGGAAAAGTACCATTTCCGCGTTAGCTCCAGCAGACGCAGTTCTTCTCACCGACGAAATTTCGTATGTGTCCAGGCGCGACAACCAATACCATGCCTTTGGCACTCCGTTCACAGGAGAGCTGAACCAGCCTGGAGAGAACGTTTCCGCTCCTGTGTCGGCCCTGTATTTACTGGCAAAAGGTTCCGAGAACCGCATCGACACGATCGACACCGCTGAAGCTGTACGCTCTCTACTTTCCAATATTTTGTTTTTCGCCAAGGATGACGAACTCGTGCAGGCTTTGTTCCATTCTGCTTTCGAATTCGTGCAGCACGTTCCCGTTCGCAGGCTCACGTTCGTGCCCGACGATCGGGTGTGGGAGTTGATTACATGAGCAGCCTTTATGTCTCACGAAATTCGCGAGTGGCGGCCCGCATTCTCGACGGGGAAATGATGATCATGTCCGGGCGGGACTCCTCGCTATTTACCCTGAACCGGACGGCCACCATCCTGTGGCAGTCGGCCGATGGGGTTACTTCTCTGGAACGCATCATCGAGCAGCACATTTGCCCCGAGTTTGATGTTGAACCTGCGCAGGCGCTGCAGGATGCTGAGACTCTCGCCCGCGAACTGGCCAGTCACGAAATCATGCTGATCTCAGAGGAACCCATTCCCCAGTCAGGTTTTTCCCCTGGAGCCGGCCGATGATTGGTGTCCTCGAGGAGATCACCGCCAAGGCGCTCCGGCTCAATGTTCCTCTCGCCGTTCAACTCGATATCACCTACCGCTGTAACGAGCGCTGTGTCCACTGCTATCTGGATCATCACGACCACGGTGAGATGACGACGGCCGAGATTCTTCGCTTGATCGACGAAATGGCAGATGCAGGTGTGTTGACCCTGACGCTCAGCGGCGGTGAGATTTTCCTGCGCAAGGATTTTTTTGAGATTGTCGAGCATGCGCGCCGCTTGACCTTTTGCGTGAAGCTTAAGACGAATGCCTTGCTGATTGGCGAACGAGAGGCAGCACGGCTGCGTGATCTCGCCATCCAGGAGATTCAGGTCAGTATCTATTCGCACCGCGCGGACGTGCACGATGCCATCACCCTGGTACCCGGTTCTCTCGAGCGATCGCTCTCCGCCATCCGCTTTTTGAAGGCGCGCGATCTCAAGGTTGTGATGGCCAATGTCCTGATGCGCCAGAACATGGCTGACTATACCGCGGTGCAGGAGCTAGCTGAAGAAATCGGGGTGGAATTTACTCTTGATCCTACGATTACACCCATGATGGATGGGAATCGCTCCATCCTCAGCCTGGGCGCGGATGCCGACGGCTTGCGCGACGTTTTTCGCGATTCCACAGTGGTAGGCGATGTCGACGAGTTCTGCGCGATCCCTTCTGATACTGGAGAAGTGAATCTCGACTCGCGGCCCTGCAGCGCCGGGCACACCACTTGCTATGTTTCTCCGTACGGCGATGTGTTTCCCTGCGTGCAGTTTCCACTTCCCACGGGCAATGTTCGGCGCGAGCGCTTTGTCGACATCTGGCGGCATTCGAGTCAGATGAATGAAGTACGCTCCATCCGCCTGAAAGACCTTCCCACCTGCTCCTCCTGCAGCCATGCTGGCTCCTGTACTCGTTGTCCAGGGTTGGCTTACATGGAAGGGAATATGCGGGGTCCATCGTCGCAGGACTGCCAAAAATCTTTTGCCCGCACCGGCATTCCTTCGGCCAACATGCTGGCCAAGCAGCAGCGTGCTGCTGGCATCAACCTCGTGCAGATTCGTCCCCTGTCGGCGCCGGTCAGCAGTTCTGTCGCTGGCGCTATGGCGTGAGAGCGCCCGCATCTCTCACTGAAGCGCAGCAGATCTCTACCCGCGACTCGTCGCTGGAGCACGAGTGGAGATTTCTCCGGGCTGCTGTATCTCGCTCTCTCGGCAAAGATTTAGTTGGGCTGCGTGAATTGTGCGAAGCCGTGCGCTGGAGCGTGGTGCTTGATCTCGCCGAGCATCACGGGGTCCAGCCACTCCTCTACCGGACGCTTTGCCGCATGCAGGATCTGGTGCCCGACGCAGATATGCGTCGTCTCGCGCGACTTCATCAGACTAATCTGCACCGCGCACTTTTGCTGGCCCGCGCGTTGATTCACATCCAATTTCAGCTGAAGCAAAACAACATCGAAAGTTTGCCCTATAAGGGGATAGTGCTAGCCGAATCCTTCTATTCAGATATCGCTCTGCGTCAGGCGGGGGACATCGATTTGCTGATTCGCGCACAGGATCTCCTCCGGGTGCGGGATGCACTGCGGGAATTGGGCTACGCGCCGCAATCTTCTTTTTCAGCGCCCCATCTACGCGCTTCTCTGAAATCGGGATACGAGTGTGTCTTTGATAGCCCGGCCGGCCGCAACCTGCTCGAAGTGAAGTGGAGAATTCTCCCGCGCTTTTACGCCCTCGACTTCGATTACGAGAGTCTGTTTCGTCGTGCTGCGCCTGTTCAGGTGGCTGGCTATGCCATGAAAACTCCGTCACCCGAAGATCTTTTTCTGATTCTCTGCGTGCATTCCGCCAAGCATGTGTGGGGTCGCTTGATCTGGTTATGTGATGTGGCTCGCATCATGCATCTTCCGCAGCTAGATTGGACCTGGATCGCGGCTCAATCCAGAGATCTCGGAATTACGCGCATGGTGCGGGTTACGCTCCGGCTGATAAATCGTTTGCTGGAGATTGATATTCCTCCCGCGGCAGAGAGCAACCTCTCGCCCGACGAGCAGGCTGGCGCGCTGGCCCGCGAAATCGAGCCACACATTCCCAGCATGACGGACTACGACGTCGAGTCGATGGCCTATTTTCGGCTGATTGGGACACTGCGGGAACGTTGGCGAGACCGGGCCCGATTCAGCGCGCGACTTCTTCTGACACCCGGTCCTGGAGAATGGGCAGCCGTTCGTCTTCCCCGGCCGTTATTTCCGCTCTACAGATTGGTGCGCCTGGCGCGGGTGGCAGGCAGAATCGCGCGCCCGTAAGAGAGCCGTCACTGCGGCTGCTTGTCACGATTGAGCAATCTGGTCCGCTGCAGATCCTGCAGGTAGAGAACGTACATTACCGCGCTCGCGACCAGAGGCACAACCAATCCTGCTTTAAGGGTGCCGAATCCAGTCGAAGTGACGCCCACAATCCAGGGCGACAGACCTCCTCCGATATTCGATAACACGAACATGATGGACCCTATCCGCGACGAGCTTGCCCCGAAATCTTTAGATAATATCGAAATCGTAATGGGATAAACCGACGAGAGCCCCAGACCGGCAGCGCACGCGCTACTCACGACGCCCAGCAGTCCGTGGGAGAAAATCATTCCGGTCATCCCCGCGCAAGCCAGAAGCAGTCCCGCCTGTACCAGCCGAACTTCGGGAATACTTCGCAGCAGAAACGGCGCCAGCAACCGCCCTACGGTTAGAGCCGCATAAAAGAATGATGGAGTCATCAGCGCCACCGTCGTACTCAGGCTGCCCAACGTCTTTGCGAAAGACGCAACCCAGAATCCAAATCCGTTTTCCGCAGCAACGTACAAAAAAAAGAGCGCAGCGAGGACGAAAAACGGCCACAGCCTTCGCTTGATGAGAGATGCCGTGGCGCCTGTCGCTTGTTCCACTGCCCCGAACTCCACGACTGGCACCAGCGCAAAAAATAGCCCGATCGCCAGCGAGCATCCCGCAACGACCGTCAGAAAAATTGGAACTGCATGAGCCTTGGCCGCCGCAGCTAACACAAATGGACAGGATACTGCGCCGGCACTCCAGCAAAAGTTCAGCCAGTTCAATGTTTCGCTCCGGCGCTGCGGATTCAGTTCGGCCACCATCAGGTTCGCCGCCGGCACCGCCACTCCGTTTCCGCCGCCATACGCTGCGATGCAGATGACCGCCAGCCATTTGGGGCCTGCCATCAGCAATGCCAGGCCAGCAGCAGTCAGAAATAATCCAGTCCGGATAGCGAAACGGAATCCGAACTTCGAGACCAACAGTCCTGAGACGGCAACCGCGACCGTCGCCGCCACGTACTGCACGGGAAACAGCGCTCCGGCTTGCGCATAATCCAGCGACCATCGCGCGGACAGGATGGGTAGCAACGGGCCAAGCAGGACAGTAGCAATTCCAATGGGAACAAATGAGATATATGCGGCTAGGGTGAGCGCGCGCGCGGCTGCCGAACTTCTATCGGTATCGGAAATAGGCATGAAGGCCGGGCGGCACAGCTATCCGGCGCAGCCTACGATGCTAGCAGGACCCGGCCGCACGCGCTGTGGATTCGCGCACTACGAGCTCAGGCTCCACCGCGATCTCAGAGGGATACTCCCGGTTGCCTTCGATTCGTTCCAGCAGCGTTTCGGCCGCGACTTCCCCCATTCGGTTCAGGGGCTGCCGCACCGTCGTGAGACTCGGCATGTGAAATGCCGCGCCTGGAATATCATCGAAGCCAAGCACAGAGATGTCTTGCGGCACGCGAAGGCCTTGCTCCTGAATCGCGCGAATGGCGCCGATTGCGGAGATGTCGTTGTAGGCAAAAATCGCCGTAAACGGCTTTCGCTTCGCTAGCAGTTGCTTCGCAAACGGATAACCCAGCATGGGAGTGGGATCGTCCGTGTCGATCTGCACCGTCAATTCGGGATCGATATTCATGCCGATCTCGCTCGCCACCCGGCAGATGGCGTCCCACCGGTCCTTCGCGTCGGAACTGATGGGATTGCCTTTCATAAATGCGATGCGCTCGTGATGCAAGTCTTTCAGGTGCTGCAACGCCAGCACCGCGGCTTTCTGGTGGTCGAGCACAATATTGGTCACGCCCTTCAGCTTCTTATGGCCCGCAATTGCCACGGTCGGAAGCATTGGAGCCTCTTGCACCGTGGTGTCAACCGTGATGATGCCTTCCACGCCGCGCTCCGAAAGCAACTGCGCATAACGGCTGAGCAATGCCTGGTCATGACGATGGACCACCGTTAAAAAGAAGTAATCGCGCTTGCGCAGGAACTGCTCCAGCCCGCTGATGATGGGCGAACTGTATGAGTCCCCGATCTCTTCTGCGATAACCCCGATAGTGTAAGTGCGCTTGTTGCGCAACGTGCGCGCAAAAAAATTCGGCCGGTAGTTCAGTTCCTGGGCAGCCGCTCGGATTCGATTCTTGGTCTCCTGGGGAATGGAACGTGCGGAAGGAGAGTCATTGAGCACAGCAGATACCGTTCCAGGCGTGAGCCCCAGATGCTGTGCCACCGCCTTGAGAGTGACGACCTGCGTTTTCTGTCCCGGCTTCCTCGTCAGTACCATGTTCAGCCAACTGTAACTGTTAGATTACTCCCAAATATTGCCGCGCAATAACGATTTTGTCAGTGATCCCGCACACAGACTCTTCACTTTGGCTTATGCGGCGAATTCACCAGGAGAGGCAACACTAAGCCTTGGCGTAACGCTCGCTGTTTGGCTTCGAGCCGCTTAGTGCAAAGAACAAAATGTACAGATAACAAATTACCGGCAGGAAGAAAGCGTGATGGATGCCAATGTGATCGGCGATCCAACCCTGCGCCACGGGAATAATGGCGCCGCCCACGATTGCCATGATCATGATGCCGGAACCATCTCCTGTAAGCGGTCCCAGTTCAGCAACCCCCAAAGTGAAGATACTGGGGAACATGATCGAGTTGAAAAAGCCCACCAGGATAATGCTGTACATAGCGAAATGCCCCGACGTCAACATCGAGATGGCGACCAACCCGGCGGCGCAGAC
>JBKOUZ010000120.1:0-3323 GCA_046723715.1 Acidobacteriota bacterium
CTGGACTCGCCGAGACTGCGCGATGTGTGAAAGAGGAGATCTTTGGGCCGGTATGCCACCTAGCTCCCTTCAACTCGGAGGAAGAAGCCGTGAGCAAGGCGAATGACACAAAATACGGACTGGCGGCCTCGATCTGGACGACCGACTTGAAGCGGGGACATCGCGTAGCACAGCAGATGAATGTGGGTATTACTTGGGTAAATTGCTGGTTCCTGCGGGATCTGCGAACTCCGTTTGGGGGAGTCGGTTTGTCGGGGATTGGGCGCGAGGGGGGGATGCACTCGCTGAATTTTTATTCTGAGCTGAACAATATTTGTATTCGGCTGTGACGATGGGAACGCCGGCGCTGACTATGGGGAAGGTCGAAAGCCAGGTTGTTGACGGCAAAGCGAAGCCGCGCGGCAAATATCCTCACGTGAAACGCGCGGGTGACTTCCTCTTTGTTTCCGGAACGAGTGCCCGCCGTGCCGATAACACCATTGCGGGCGCGGAAGTCGATTCGATGGGGACGGCGCGTCTCGACATCCGCAGTCAGACGCGGGCGGTCCTCGAGAACGTGCGAGATATTCTGCGCGCCCGAGGCGCTGACCTGAAAGATGTCGTCGAGGTGACATCGTATCTGGTCAGCATGAATGACTTTGCCGGATACAACGAAGTCTACGGAGAATACTTTGGCTACGATGGTCCGGCACGAACCACGGTGGCCGTACACCAGTTACCGCACCCGCATCTGCTGATTGAAATCCGAGCCGTTGCCTACAAGCCGGAGAAATAGGAGCCGCTATGCCCTCCATCAGAGAATTGAAAGCCTTCAATTTTCAAAAATGGATTGAGGACAACAAAGACAAATTCAAGCCTCCAGTCGGCAACGCGCAGGTCTGGGAAGACGGGGAGATGATGGTGACCGTAGTGGGGGGACCCAACCAGCGGCATGACTATCACGACGATCCGACGGAGGAATTCTTTTATCAATTGAAGGGAAACGTCTTTCTGCGGCTGATGGAAACTCCGGGAAAGCCGCCGATCGAAGTGCCGCTCCGTGAAGGAGATATTTTTCTTTTGCCCAAGCACATGCGGCATTCACCGCAACGCGTTGCTGGAAGCATTGGCGTTGTGGTTGAGATGCCGCGTCCAGAAGGCGCTATCGACGGTTTCGAATGGTACTGTCAGACCTGTCATCAACTGCTGCATCGGGCGGAAGTGAAGTTGAAAAGCATAGTTCGCGACCTTCCACCACTTTTCGACCAGTTCTACAGCAACCCGGTTCTGCGTAAATGTAAACACTGCGGCGCGGTCCATCCCGGCAAAGGGCAGTAGATGCCTGTTATCGACATTCACAATCATTTCTTTCCGCAGGCTTGGCCTGATCTGGCGGCGCGGTTTGGCTCGCCGGACTGGCCGTCGATCAAGCACACTGAACCAGGCAAGGCCGACATCATGGTCGGCGACCGTTTCTTCCGTCACATCTATTCGGCGTGCTGGGATGCCGAGAAGAGGCTGGAAGAGATGGACCGGGACGGCGTCCATCTCCAGGTGATCTCTGCAACGCCAGTGCTGTTCGCTTATGAACGCCCCGCGGAACACGCGCTAGATTGCGCGCGCTTGTTCAATGATGCCGGGTTGGAATTGTGCTCCCATGGCCATGGCCGGTTGAAGTCTCTGTGCCAGGTTCCGCTTCAGGATATTGAGGCTGCGTGCAAGGAGATCACGCGCTGCAAACACGCGGGGCATGTTGGAGTGCAGATCGGCAATCACGTGGGTGAGAAGAACCTGGACGACCCTGGCATCATCACCTTCCTGCATCATTGCGCGGATGAACGCATGGGCGTGCTGGTGCATCCGTGGGACATGCTGGGAAAGCCGCGAATGCCGAACTACATGATGCCTTGGACAGTCGGGATGCCCGCCGAAACGCAACTCGGAATTGTGGCGATGATACTGGGCGGGGCCTTCGACAAACTGCCCATGACTTTGCGAATTTGCTTTGCACATGGAGGTGGAAGCTTCGCGTTTTTGCTCGGTCGCCTGCAAAATGCATGGGAGCATCATCCGGCGGCTCACGGGGTTTGCGTGTTGCCCCCGCGCCACTATCTGAACCGGTTTTATGTTGATTCGGCTGTGTTCGATCAGCGCGCACTCGAGTTTCTAGTGGACACCATGAAAGCGGAGCATGTGATGCTGGGTTCGGACTACCCCTTTCCATTGGGCGAACATCACGTAGGAGAGTTGGTTCGATCCAGCCGCCTGAGTTCACGGGTGAAAGAGCAAATACTGGGCAGGAATGCTGTCGAGTTCCTTGGCCTGGAGACGCAAGATAAAGCGGGAGCTCAAAGCGAGAAAGAACGCCGGCAGACCGCTTTAGGCCAGCAACTTACCTACAGTTCGTATTTAAGAATTCCGGAGTTGCTCGAGTTGCAGCATCCGCAATCCTCGCCGCAACACCACGACGAGATGCTCTTCATCATCGTGCATCAGACTTATGAATTGTGGTTCAAAGAATTGCTTCACGATCTGGATGCCGTGGTGGCCAATCTGAGAGATGCCGGGGCCAACCCGCACTCGCGCGATGAAGTATACGAAGCCGCGCGCCTGTTGCGGCGCTGTACCGAGATCACCCGCATATTGGTCGAGCAGTTCACGATTCTCGAAACCATGCTACCCACCCATTTTCTGGCTTTCCGCGGCAAACTCGAACCCGCCAGCGGCTTTCAGTCAGAACAATTTCGCGAGCTCGAGTTCTTGTGTGGCCTAAAGGACGAAAAGATGCTGCGCTACCACAAGCCGACACCGGAGGCCTACGCGCAACTGGAGCGGCGGCTGCGCGAACCGTCCTTGCATGATGTGTTTTTTGAGGCGCTGGCCGCGATGGGGAATCTGCAGGTCAAAAGCGAGACTACGGAGCAGGAGAAATTTGCCGCTCGTGCGCGCGCAGTGCTGTCGCTATATCGAGACGAGCACAGCCATCGGGACTGGATTGATGTCTGCGAGCGCCTCACTGAATTTGACGAACTGGTTGTGAGTTGGCGTCTGCGCCACATTCAATTGGTAGAGCGAGTTATTGGCGCGCGTATGGGAACGGGAGGAAGTCCAGGCGCGTCGTATCTGAAACTCACATTGGATAAAAAGTTTTTTCCCGAACTCTGGGAGGCTCGTACCCTTCTGACTCAGTAAAAACATTGCAGTCCTTCATGCCGCGTTCTCCTCAAACCGTCACGCTGATCGGTGCCGGGCTCAACGGGCCATTACTGGCGCTCGGCTTGGTCCGGCGCGGTTTTAAGGTCGAGATCTACGAGAGGCGGCCTGACATGCGGCGCGTTCCCATC
>JBKOUZ010000101.1:0-17842 GCA_046723715.1 Acidobacteriota bacterium
CGGGAAATCTGCCTGTCCGGTTCGATGAGCGGGAACAGGAAACAGAGTCATGTCAAACCGGATTGAGGGGACGAGGCGAAAGCTGAGTCACATGCCCACCGGGAGGCTAAAGCCACTGCGCCTGTTCTCGACTCTACTCCCCATCTCTAACAAAGTCGGCGCTGTCAAGTTCTTTTCGAGCATAGTAACCCGTGCACCCCCGCGGAGCGCGCCATTTCCCTACAGTTGAAGAAGAGCCATACCCAACCAAAGCTCGCTCGCAATCGCTTCAGGTGCGGAACTCAGTCCGACCCCTCCATCTCTTCGGTCGCATTTGCGATCATGATTCCTAGTGCAAACTCCTCGTGAAGAGGAGCGGGACGCTCAATCATTACCTAGGTGATTTACTTCACGTGCAATTCCGTACCCGCCGCAGAAGCACCACCAAAATCATGCCCGAGCAACAAAAAGAATGTGCGCACATGGGAGATGCGGAAAGCGCGGGAAGGCCCGAATCGACCCAAAAATGAAACATTCAAACGCCAAGCCGAAACGAGGCGAGAGAGTGGACATCGGCCTGCCTCCCATTCAAGCGCGTACTCAAGCCTCGGCGGCCAGTGCCGATTACACAAGGTAAGGGAGCGTAACTTCCGGTGTTGCGATCTCTCCCCTGAGAACATGCCATGAGGCGTTTTCTGGAATCGGTGGCGCTGCTGGCGGCCGTACTGTGGACTATTTGCGGTGCTTCCGTGGCCTGTGCTCAACGGGTGAAGTCGTCGGGAGAGCGCAAAATCCTCAGCCGGGCCAGCATTGTCTACCCGAAAATCGCGTTGCAGATGCGACTGCAGGGCATCGTTAAAATAACCGCGACGGTAGCTCCCAGCGGGAAGGTGGTAAGAACCGAGTTGATCGGCGGGAGTCCCGTGTTCGTCCCATATGCCCTGGATGCAGTGGCGCTGATGAAGTGGGAGCCTGCTGCAACAGAAACCAAAGAACTTCTCGAAATAGAGTTCGCTGCCAGCAACGCTCGATGATTTCGACGGCGATTCTGGGACATCGGGATCAGGTGAGTTGCAGGTCAATTCTTCCGCAGCAGGTATTCCGGAATTCAGCATTACAGCCCTTACTTCAACAGTCCATACACCTCCACCTCGGTTCGCGTTCCGAAATAGACATGGCCGTTGACCACGAGAGGGAAGACAAATCGCGTGGCCACTGCCGCGCGATCACGCTGACCGTTCTGTTCCGAGGTATAGATGGGTTCCCCGAGTTTCATTGCGTCGAAGGCATAGAGTACTGCCGGCTTGGTGTCGGGACCGTTCCAGGTCTTAGTGGAGATCGCCCATACGATGGCGTTCTTTTTTCCATCTGCCGAAATCGATGGAGTGGCCCCGGGATTAGCGAATTTCGTAGATGAAGCGTGCGCCAGTGCGAGTTGTCCGTTGCTGATCGCGTAATCGCACAGATTGTCGTCGCTCGCCGCGAAAAATGCGTGACCGTTCCAGTACGCGATGGCTCCATAACCGCCGCCGTTCATCTTGACTATTTGGACCAGGGCGTCGTCATTTTTCTGGTATTTGCCCATGCGATCGCGATCGATCACGTAGATGGTCGAATCCTTCGTCGGCTGCAAAAGGAGGTGACGATGCGGTCCAGGCTGATCGGGCAGGAGCAGAGGACCGCTGGACCCTACGTCGGCGTCCGCGTCGCTGATCCGGGACTGGTCGTGGGGAGTGAAATAATCCCGTACGGTGAGCGAAGATCCCTCAAGAGCGAGTTTGAGGACGGAGTCGCCGTAGTTGCGACCTCCCCTGTCTGCGTCGAAAGTCCCATTGCCGGTGGGGACGTAGATATTGCCCTCAGTATCGGCGGCTGGGCCGGTATCAGCCAGCCAGATGCCGGCTTCAGTCCCGTCTGGTGTGACATTGAGAACGCCGCGCCCGGCGAGAGTTTGTGGATCGTAGGCCATGACCCAGCCATGATAGGGATCGACGTCGCAGGATGACGCCCAGGTCAGGTACAACATATCTTTCGAGAGCAGGAGGGCCGCGCGTGGATTTTCTTTTAGCGGATCAAATGCGATCCTGCCATTCTGTGAACCTCTGCCGTTTCCCTCAACGGAGGCAGAGATCAACCTGGGTCCGCCGAATTTCTCGACACCGGTTGTAATGGCGAGGGCGTGCAGATGCTGGAAAAATTCGTCACTGCTCAGCCCATGGCGAATTTTGGTGCGCGCCAGAACATAAAGAGTGCCGGTCGGCAAATCGATGACAGGAGTCGAGGTGATGCCCACCTCCGGCCGGATGAACGGGCATTGCACATCATCCGCCGATAGAACGCTGATGCCGCGGCCTTTGTCGAGAAAGCTTACATGCCACAAGGGAGGATCCCCGGGACGGTTGGCGTCGAATGCGTAGACGCTGTCGTGCTCCGTAGCCACGTACAAAACGTCATGAGTGCCTTTACCCGGGATCTCTACATTTGGAATGAACAGTGGTTGGGCATAGACGACGCCATCCACCTTGAATGCGCCAAGCTTGCCGAAGTGGCTTGGGTTTACGTTCTGCGGAGTCAGGATCTTCTCGTTGAGAGTTGCGCCTGTCCTGGCGTTGTCATACTGGGATGTGGTGACCTGGGCTGATGAAAAGGTACTTGCCAAAACGATTTGCACCACAATCCAGAGAGTCGATTGCGTCTTCATTACTTACCTCGGAGGCTAAGCGGCTGCCTATATCCGGAGCACGGTCGAAGCCACGCGCGAGATTTGTTATTTCAATGGACTGCTTAGACACCACCGGTGGCAGACAGGTTCCGTGGCGCAGCAGAATGCCTGATGATGGAAGCGCAGCCCCAATCGAGCCGGGCTTCGCGATTCGGATTTTGCTTACTGCGCGCCCGTGGCCTGTGCCGGCTTCTCGAACAGCTTGGGGTCGAGTTGCGGATTCAATTCGATCTTCTTGAATTCCGCCGTGGTCGTTGCCTGACCATTCTGCTTGTTTTGGTGCTTGTATGGCATGGTGAGGCCGTCGGCAGCACGCCAGTCGCCGAAATCGGTCTCGCCTTCGAATGGGCCCTGCTGGTTCATGCCCTGGTATTTCTCCCGCAGAATATGGCCGGACTTTGGATCGACATACCAGCGTACCGGGGGGATGGCGCCGCCGATATCGAGAATCGATGCATTTACATCGCCGATCTTCTCCGTGCCCGCTGCCGCGAAGGTGAACGCAGGATCATCGGCGTGCTGAGCGACGTAAACCAAATCGTGGTGAAGCTGGGCGAGCATCTCGGTTTTCTGCGCTGGGGGCATAGCGCGTGATCCCATCCCCGCCAGTGACATGAAAGCAGCCTGTGGAGACGTCACGATCGTCAGCTTGCCCTGCGGAACCTCCATCTCCACGTGCATGCTGTCGGGATAGGCGATGTAGACGTCAACCGGAGAAGGCGGAGCGCCCGAATCACTCTCGGAGATGTTGACGTGCATCGTTTTAACGGATTGCAGCTTGGGAAGTCCTCCCATTGCAGCTGCGACCTTGGCAGCAAGCGCTTTGCCCTCCGGATTCGAAGCTGTGGGCTTGCTCTCCTCCTTTGCCTCTCCGGGCGGAGGAATGGTGATGTCAATTTCCTTCACTGGGCCGAGCGATGACAGAGGCTTATCGAACTCCTTGGTGTTACCGACCACCAGCACAGCCATTTGATCCTTGTGCAGGTACTTCGCAGCGATGCGATTGACGTCGGCCGCGGTGACCTTCTTGACCTCGGCCTGATATTTGTCGAGCCAGTCAGCGGGATAGCCGTAGTACTCGTACGTCATGCGCTCGATCAGGATCTTGCCGGGAGAATCAAGTCGAAAAATGAAGGCATTGAGAATGGCATCCTTGGCGCGCTGGATTTCATCCTCGGTGATGGGCTCTTTCGCCAGGTCATCAATGTCCTCATGGACCGCCTGGACGGCTTCGATCGTGCTCTGACTCTTGGTCCCCATAGCAACCTGCAGCACGCCTGGATGGCCGAAGTTGGTGCCAATGCCTCCGCCCACACCATAGGCAAGGCCGCGTTTGGTGCGAATGTCGTTGAACAAGCGCGAAGAAAATCCTCCGCCAAAGGCCTCGTTGAAAACGCTGATGGCGTAGTAGTCGGGATTGTCGCGGGTCGTGCCCAGGGCAACCATGCGGATGTTGCTCTGGTTGACGTCTTCCTTCGGGATCAGGTAATAGCCGGGCTTGGCGGGATTGTACTGGAAATTATTCTTTGGGAACGCAGGTCCCTTGGGCCAGGATTCAAAGGCCGCGCGAAGCCTCGATTCCATAGCGGCAGCGTCGAAATCCCCACTAATGCCAAGAATGATGTTGTTGGGATGAACATACTTGCCATGCCAATCGATCAAGTCCTGGCGCGTAACCGCGTCCACCGTGGCGTATTCGGCTACTCTGGCGTAGGGATTATCCGGGCCGTAGGCAAGTTTTATGGCCTCGCGGTGCGCAATATCTCCGATCTCATCGTTGCGGCGGGAGATGGCATCCTGCATGGCCTTGCGCGCGATGTCGATTTTCTCGGCGCGGAACTCAGGGTTCTGCAGCACATCCACGTAGGCTTTGAATACGTCGTCGAGATCGCCTTTCAGGCAGGAAAAGCTGATGGTCGTAGAATCGGGCCCGCCGCCAGTCTCGACTTTCGCGGCACGCACTTCGAGAAAGTCATCAAGCTGGTCGCCAGTTTGGGACTTCGTTCCCCCCGTGCGCCAGACTTCTCCATAGATATCGACCAACCCGGTTTTGTTCGCAGGCTCGTTGACTGATCCGCCGCGGATCCGGGCGGTGGCATCGATCAACGGCAGTTCGTGATCTTCTTGCAGAAAGATCACCATGCCATTGCTAAGTTCGACGCGCTTTGGCTGCTTAGGCTTGAAGGCGGGCAACTGCGGGATCGGGATCTGTTTCCAGTTCGTCACTTGTGCCGTGACGCGTGGAAGCGGGAGTGCGACGGAAGCTATGAACATCAACAATAGAAGTTTTTTCATTGCGCACCTCCCTGGTCGCCGGAACCGCTTGGGGCTTGCCCGCTTCCCTGCTGGGCGCCTCCAGGTCCGGCATTCTCAATAATGCCTACCGTCCGGTTGGTATCGGTAAAGACCTGGTTGGCAATGCGCCGAATATCGGCTTTGCTCACTTGATCGATGCGATCCACGGTACGGAAGAGCTCTCGCCAGTCGCCATAGCGTGTCTGATAAATGGCAAGCTGTGTGGCAAGTCCCTGATTGTCCGCCAGGCCGCGAATCAAGTTGGCTTTGCTGCGCGTTTTGATCATTTTCAGTTCGTCGTCGCTAATGTCCTCTTTCTTCAGCTTTTCGACTTCGGCGTGAATGGCAGCAGCCATCTCGTCGGGCTTGTGGCCCGGCAGCGGAACCGCGATAAAGGCAAACAGGTGCGGATACTTGACTCCGGGATATCCGGTTAATCCCTCGCAGAACGATGCAATTTTCTTATCTCGCACCAGGGAGCGGTAAAGCCGCGAGGTGCGTCCTTCGGAGAGCAGATCGCTCAGGGCATCAAAAACTGCATCGTCCTTACTGCGGTAGTCCGGGCGATGGTAGCCCTCGATATAAATCGGCTGCGAAGCCTCCTTGAGCAGCACCCGGCGCTCTGAATTTTGCGGCGGTTCCTGAGTCGTTGTCTCATCCGGAAGCGGGTGGGCTGGAAGACGTCCGAAGTACTTTTCCAGGATAGGAAGCGCCTGCGCCGGCTTGATGTCCCCTGCGACTGCAACGACCATGTTCTTGGGCACGTAGTATCTGTCGAAGAATTTCTGTGCGTCCGTGGCAGAGAAGTGGTTCAGGTCGGACATCCAGCCCACCGTTGGGCGGTGATAGGGATGAGCTGCGAATGCTTCCTGCGTGAACTGCTCCAGCAGTCGTCCGAAGGGATTACTCTCGGTGCGCATGCGTCGTTCTTCGATCACCACATTGCGCTCTTTGTAGAACTCTCGCATAACGGGGTGGAGGAAACGCTCCGATTCAAGGTAGGCCCACAACTCCAGCCGGTTCTCCGGCATGGAATAGTGATATTCCGTCTGGTCGTAACTGGTGGAGGCGTTCATGTCTTCGCCGCCGCTTTGCTCGATGATCTTTCCAAACTCGTTGGGCACGACGTATTTGTCGGCCTCGGCAATCGCGTCCTTCCAGGCTTTCTCCAGCTGTTTCAGCTTGGCCTCGTCTTGCCCCACGCGTTTGTCGCGCTCCGCAATGTAAGCCTCGTAGGCGGATTCGACCTTTTGCAACGCGGGCTTCTCCGCGGCGTAATTCCTGGTGCCAATCTTGTCCGTGCCTTTGAACGCCATGTGTTCGAACATGTGCGCCAGTCCGGTTGCCCGCATGGGGTCCTGCACGGAGCCTGCGTCCACGAGCGTGTAGAAGGAGAAGACAGGGGCCTCCGGACGCTCGCAAATGATCACCGTGAGACCATTGGCCAGCTTCTTCACGGTGACCCGCTTTTCAAACGAAGCGATGTCCTGGGCAAGGGCCAGGGCTGATATAAAAAAAATGAGGCAAAAGGCCGCTCTCAGATTTCGGATGTTCATCGGACCTCCGATGGAATGGGCGCATCTATCGCGGAAACGCATATATTTGGACGGACTAGAAGGGCAGAAGTTTGAAAGTACGTGGATTTGAGGGACCTTGTCAAACGGGCGAACCCGGGGTTTGTGGCCGTAAGGTTAGGAGCAACGCTGTATTTTGCGAAGGTTGGCGTTTCAGGCACAATGGCAAGGCGGAGATCACGTGGCAGACTCGTCGGTCGTCGAAATTCAGGGCAGAGAACTGAAGCTTTCCAATCTGCACAAGGTCCTCTATCCGGTCACAGGGTTCACCAAGAAAGACGTTATTGATTATTACGTGCGGATTGCTCCGGCGATTTTGCCGCACATTTCAGGGCGTGCCTTGACCCGGAAGCGGTATCCGGATGGGGTAGACGCCGAGCCCTTCTTTGAAAAAAATGCGCCCATGCATAAGCCGGACTGGGTGAAGACTGCGCCGATCTGGAGTGAAGGCGGACGCCGCACGGTTCATTACATTCTGGCGAATGATCTGGCGACACTGGTGTGGCTGGCCAACCTCGCCGCCATTGAACTGCACCCTTCGCTGGCGCTGGCGAAAGATATCAAATGCCCCAACCTGATGGTGTATGACCTTGATCCCGGGCCTCCGGCAAACATCGTGCAATGCTGCCAGGTGGCGATGTGGCTGCGTGAGATCTTTGAACATCTCGGGCTGCAAAGTTTCCCGAAAACGTCCGGCTCGAAGGGTCTGCAGCTTTATGTACCCCTGCATACTCCCACGACGTTCGATGCAACGAAACTCTTCGCGCGTGCCCTGGCGCAAGTGCTGGAGCAAGATCATCCTGAACACGTCGTTTCGGACATGAAGAAGACTTTGCGAACGGGCAAGGTATTTGTGGACTGGAGTCAAAACGACGAGCACAAGACCACGGTTGCGGTCTATTCGATGCGGGCCCGTGAGCATCCTACGGTCTCAACCCCGGTAACCTGGGACGAAGTGGAACGCTGCCTCAAAAAGAAGGATGCCGGACTGCTTGTGTTTGAGTCGTTCCAGACCATTGCGCGGTTCGAAAAACACGGAGATTTGTTTGAGCCGGTGCTCAGACTGAAGCAGAAGCTGCCCGATTTACAGGCGGCTACGGCGCCTGCCGCGATTGAACGAAAACCGATCGAATTGGCTGCGCAAGCGGATGACGGTCGCCGGCCGAAGAAGGTTTCGCGCAAGCCTCGTGCGAAAAAGGCGCCGGTGCGCAAGAAACGCAGCAAGGTATAATCGCGGATCATTCCTACTCCATCCGTGGATTTCAACCATGGCGCAACTATTCGCAGGCACATCCGGATGGGCGTACCCAAGCTGGCGGCCCGATTTTTATCCTGAAAAACTCGCGCAGAAGAAGTTTTTGAACTATTACGCTACGCGATTGAATACCGTAGAAGTGAATTTCACCTTCCGACAGCTCGTAAAAGAGACTACGGTCCAGAACTGGATGCAGGAGAGCCCGCCCCAATTCAAGTTCGGAGTCAAGGCGCACCAGGTGATCACGCACATCAAGCGGCTGAAGAGCACCCAGGATTTCGTGCCGCGCTTTCTCGCGACCATTGAACCGCTCGCAGCTGCAGGCAAACTGGGTCCGGTGCTGTTTCAGCTTCCGCCGAATTTGAAAGCTGATACGGCACTTCTGCAAGATTTCCTTGCGAGTCTGCCGCGCACCGTTCCAGCGGCGTTTGAATTCCGGCACGCATCGTGGTTCAGCGATGCGACCTGGGATGCTCTCAAATCATGCAAGGCGGCGTTGTGTATCGCGGAAACTGAGACCATGACGACGCCGGATGTGGCCACTGCGCCGTTCGTCTATTACCGCTTCCGCAAGCCGACCTACACGGGCGAGGAGCGGACCTCGATGATCGACCGGGTTCGCCATCACCTCGCGGATGGCCGTGATGTGTTTGCCTATTTCAAGCACGAGGAGACTGCTGCGGGCGCATTGTATGCGGTGGATCTGCTCCGTGAGATAAGTAGGCCGGTCCAGATCTAAATCCGGCGACGGCATCTGATTTCGTCTCGCTTCCGCTTTCGTCGCCGCATCTGGGCCATCACTTTCCGAAGGATCCGATAACGGGCATACTAACGTCGGATGTCTGCGCAAGACAATGCGGCGGTGCTCGCGGGATTTCTCGACTACCTGCGAATCGAGAAAGGTCTGGCGCGGCTCTCGATTGCTGCTTACACGACCGACATTAGCCAATTCGCGGAGTTTCTCTCCAGACACAAGCGAACTCTGCTGACCGCGCGGCGAAACGATGTCCGCGAATTTCTTCAGCAGCTTTTTTCCTGCCAGGTGGATGGCCGCAGTGTAGGGCGCAAGCTTTCGGCGTTGCGTCATCTTTACCGCTACCTGCTGCTCGACAAGCGAATCGAGCACGATCCTACTTTGAACATTGAATCTCCTCGGCAATGGAAAGTTCTTCCGAAATCGCTGGCGCAGGACGAAATTCAAGCTACCTTGGCAGCTCCGACCGCGTTGCAGGCTCGGAGAGGCGGGAAGGACGCAAGTGCGATTGCGTCCCGGGATCGGGCGATGCTTGAATTGCTCTACGCCGGTGCACTGCGAGTTACGGAATTGGTGAATGCCAAACTGGCGGACTTGAAACTGGAATCGGGCTACATGCTGGTCCGCGGCAAGGGAGACAAGGAACGCATCGTTCCGTTGGGAAAGCCTGCGCAGGATGCGCTGTCGCAATACCTCTCGACTGGGCGGCCCGCATTGGCGCTGGCAAAATCGTCGAAACCGGCAGGGGACACGAATACCGCAGCGAGCGGGAATTCCGCATTGCTGTTCGTCGCCCGCGGGGGACGCAAGCTGACGCGGCAACGTGTATGGCAGATGGTAGGAACGGCGTCGGCGGCTTCAGGACGGCACGCGTCGCCGCACATGCTGCGGCATTCATGCGCCACGCACATGGTTGAGAACGGAGCGGATCTGCGCACGGTGCAAACAATTTTAGGACACGCGGACATTTCCACCACGCAGGTGTACACCCATCTGGCGCTGGACCGCTTGCGGACCGTGTACCAAAAACATCATCCCCGCGCTAAAGCGAGATAGAGAGGGTTGATTCTGATTGGTGCGGACGGAAAATGGGTCCATTCAAGATAGGAATCAGAAATGTCCACGACGAACACAGTGGTAGCGAAGGCAGTAGCTGACTTTCTCCGTCATCTGCGCGAGCGTAATGCCTCGTTACACACGCTCAAGGCGTACTCGGGCGATCTGGCAAATTTCTCCGCTTATTGCAGTTCTCGCGGCTGGGACCAGATTGACCACATTGCAATCCGTGGGTTTCTCTCAAAACTTTATGAAAAAGGGCTAAGCAAGACTTCTGTAGCGCGGTCCCTCGCGGCGGTTCGTTCGTTATACCGATGGCTTGGGCGCGAAGGAGTGGTCGAGCAGAACCCCGCGAAGCTGGTCGCCACGCCGAAGCTGCCTACAAAATTACCGCGCGTTCCCACCATCGAAGAGATGAATTCGGTGCTGGACGGGCAGATGCCTGAGACCGCAGCATTTCCCGAGCGCGACCGCCTGATGCTGGAACTGCTCTATGGCTGCGGAATCCGTAATTCCGAGCTGACTGGAATTAATCTCGACGACATCCGCCTGAGCGCAGAGGCGATTTTGATTCGAGGAAAGGGAAAAAAGGAGCGCTACGTCCCCTTCGGCGATTCAGCCAAAAGCGCGCTTGCAGCGTACCTTCCCGCTCGGCAAGCGGTTCTGTCCGGCAGGCGTAAGAACAGTCCCGCGCTTCTCATTAACCAACGTGGGGGACGGCTCACCACCCGGAGCGTAGGTCGCATCATCAAGAAGATTGCTGTGGCGAAGGGCTTGTCACCCGATGTGCATCCGCACACCTTGCGTCATGCTTTTGGCACACACATGCTCGAGGAAGGCGCTGACCTGCGTGCGATCCAGGAACTGCTTGGCCATGAACGCCTGGCCACCACGCAACGATACACTCAACTCTCGATGAAGCACGTCCTGCAGGTCTACGATCAGACGCATCCGCGAGCGAAGTGAATCGACCTGCATCCGGCAAAAGCGCGAGGGGCTTCTTGAGTCGAGACGTTGCTCACAAGGTCTCTACCTGTGGCGGCCATAACGCCAGAGCCTGATTCAGCGGTTTTTGGGCAGCTTCTCCCACATACTCACGACGCGTGACTTCAGTTCGGCCGTGAGCTCCGCGTATACCTGTTCCGACGCTGAGGATTCCGGCGGTGGCAGGATGGGGTCCCCAATCATGATCTCAAGCGGCGCAAATCGCTGGAATGATTTCTTCCGCGGCCACGCATCATAAAATCCTTCAATGGCGACCGGTACGATGGGCATTTGCAGGTGAACGGAAAGGATGGCTGCGCCTTTTTTGAAGACTTTGGGAGTCCCATCAATCGAGCGCTCACCTTCGGGGTAGAGGATGAGGACCAGTCCGTGCTTCAGCCCGAATGCCCCGGCGCGCATGGCGGGAATCAGGTTTGCGTCGGGATCGACCACGATCGTCTTAATCGAGCGCGCCAACCGGCGCATGAATCCTTTGCCAAAAATATCGCTGGTGCCCACGGCAAACAGCCGGCGGAAGACTTCCCAAGGCATCATGCTTCCTAGAATCAGCGGGTCAATGTAGCTCTGGTGATTGGAAGAGAGAATGTATGCGCCGCTTTTCGGGAGTTTTTCTAATCCGTGTACTTTCAGACGAAATCTATCCAGGGAAATCATCTGGATGACGCGCGATATCAGGTACCAGAAGGCATCGTTCAAGATATTGGGATGGGCCAGGGCTTGCACGTCCGGATCAGTAGTCTCCTCATTCAAGATCGCCTTCCATCCTGCGTAGGCAGGCCGCGCGCCCGGGCCTCCCGCGCCACTGGCGGCGCTTTGCAGGACTGCATCAATCAGATCGCGGACGCTATAAATCTCAACCAGTTGTGATTCCTGGAGATCCCCACCCAACTCTTCCTCCAACCGGCTTAGCAATTCGACGCGCTGCATGGAATCCAGTCCGAGATCGAGTTCGAGATTGAGACTTGGCCGGATCATTTCGGGAGCGGACCGGGAAGCCTCGCGGATGATTTTTATAGCTCGCTGCACGTCCGGTTGAGCGAGCCATGCGCTTTCTTCGTCGGTCAGAGGTTTTTCCGCCGGAAGATCCGCGCCATTGTCCAACTTTTTCGCCTGATTCGCCCTGATCCGCTTTTCAACTTCAAAGCGCTTGATCTTGCGCGTGGTAGTTCGAGGCAGATCGTCCTGCCAGATTTCGTAGCTGCTGATGCGCTTGGTTGAAGGGATCTGGGTTGAGAGTCCCTCGACGTCGTAGCGAATGACTTCCCTGGCATTCACTACTTTGCGCTGCCGCAAGACATCGAAATTCGGAACAATCACGGCGTGGAGGCGGTCCTCGCTCTCCCCCGGCTTGCCCTCAAGGCCGATCACAGCAATTTCCTTGATTATGGGGGACTTCAAATAGTGAGCTTCGATCTCTTCGGGATAGACGTTCTTGCCATTACTCAGAACGATGACCTCCTTCTTGCGGCCGGTCAGGAAGAGGTGACCCTTGGAATCGAAATACCCGAGATCGCCGGTGAGGAACCAGCCATCGCGCATTACGGCTTCCGTCGCATCCGGCCGATTCCAATAGGCCTTCATCACGACCGCGCCACGCACAGCCACTTCGCCGACAGCAGGTCCTTGTTCCTGCTCCTGAGGGTCGATGATTTTAGCCTCAACACCTTTCATGGCTTTTCCAACGGAGCCGATCTCATTGTCGCGAGGGGAATTCGCGAAGATGGCCGCCGTAGTTTCAGTAAGGCCGTAAGCCTGGAGCACATCAATTCCAAGGTCGCGAAACGCGCGTGCCACTCCAGGATCGAAGCGCGAACCGCCGGTGACGAGGTATCGCATCTTCGGGCCGAGGGTCTCATGGACTTTGCGGAACAGAATGGGGCCGGTATTGATGCCCACCTTGCGCAGCATGCGGTTCAACCCCAGCATTACCTTGAACGCTCTTTGCGTCAGCACGCCGCGCTTGGCGATCTCCTGGGTAACGCGCTCGTGGATCAGATAAAAGAATTGCGGGACCACCGCGAAGGCTGTGATGTTACGTTCCGTTAGCGCGCGGAGAAGTTCGGTGGTGTTCAGGGTCTCGAGGTAGACGACCCGCGATCCCTTGACTAACGGCAGCAGAAGATTCGCCATCTGCGCCAGCACGTGAAACAGCGGCAGTACGCCGAGAAGAGCGTCGTTGGGCCCGAGGTCTACCCAGTTGAACACCGCTTCCACCTCGCCCAGAAAATTAGCATGCGTGAGCATCACGCCCTTCGGGTCTGCGGTCGTTCCTGAGGTGTACAGAAGAGACGCGAGATCCTCATTGTTCGCGGGAACTGGCTGGAAAGAGCCCGGGCCGGCGTCAAACATCGCCGGCATGGTCGCCAGCCATTTCTCTGAACTCGAATGGCTAGCCAGGCGATCGGGATCGGTCACAATGATGCCCAGATTCAGCTCTGCGACCGCTGGTTTTGCAATGGCAACATGTTTCACATCGCAGAAAATTGCTGCCGTACCGCTGTCTTTCAGAAGCTTAGTGACCTGGTCCGCATGCAAGGCAGTGTCCAGCGGCACGATGACACAACCGGAGGCAATGGTACCCAGGTACGCCGCCACCCAATGCGGATGATTATCCGCAAGAATGGCCAGCCGCGATCCCCGTGGGAACTGTTTGTCCGTAATCCAACGGCCCACGCATTCGGCCATCCGGCGAAGTTCCGCGTACGTGCAACTCTCGATGTGATCCCGTCGCTGAAGTTCCAGGGCTACGTTGTTGGGCCAGCGCTCAGCGCAGTCCGCAAACCGGTCGTAGAAAGTGGGCATGGGTCGTGGGGAATATACACGAAAAGCGCTTGAGACGCAGTGTCGCCAGCGGTGCTCTAAACTCTCTGGGACAACGAACCGCTGGGTGCAGCGGGAACACAAAAACTGCTTATGGCTTCTTGGATGGGATTTGCGGCTTCTCGGCCTCGGCAATTGCCTTCCGGAACTCCTCAACTGCAGCCACCTTTGGACCGCGCAGGCAATCTTTGGCGATGAGGCGCCACACGGGGGATGAGTTTAGCGGGTCTGAAATTCCTCCGCGATACACCGCAAAAGTGTCGTCCTTCGATCCGATTTCATTGCCTATACGGGGACCCTGGTTCATCGGGTCCATATTCGGATCGTTGAGCGGAGGGTGCCCGCGCTGGCCACCGATGACGATTGTCGAATCCGTACCTTGTGCGACTCCAGGCCGTTGATCGATCGGGCCCCCCTTCATTGTGGGCTGGACGGTTCTGCCGCTTCCAGTGCGCACCGAGACAATCAGATCCGCCTCTGCGCCATCCAGGACGATGACTCTGAAGCGCCCCCATTCGCTCAACGCTTTCTCGACGTTTGCCCGAGCAGTGGCGTTGGCCGTGGGCCGGTCAATCGGTTCTCCGGCATCCGGATCGATGACGACGCGTACCGTCTGTGCCCGCAAAATGTCCTCCGGCAAAGCGGACTTATTCTTGTTCTTAGAGACTGCAGGTGTGGCCAGCAGAGCAGATAGAAACAGCAAACCAAGAAGGCGGCAGGACATGGGGGAACCTCCGCTAACCCGGCCATTATACTTCCGGAGGCAGCACATTCTCGGCGGACTTTCCTTGCATCTAATATGCTAGGCTTCTAGAGACAGGATTTGGCCAAACTCTGCCCTCTGAAGGATTTCCGGTTTGATTAACACACTGTTAGGCAAGGTTTTCGGGACGAAGAACGAGCGCGTCATCAAGGCGCTGATGCCGAACGTGCTGGCAATCAACGCGCTCGAGCCGGAGATCCAGAAGCTTACCGATGCCGAACTTCGCGCCAAGACCGACGAGTTCCGGCAGCGCATTCAAGAGCGGCTTAGTCGTTTCCGCGGCGCGAACACCGAGCGCACCGAATCGACGGTTGCGCCCGAACAGGAAGACGACCTGGACCGCACCAAGCGCCTCGAAAAAGAAGAGTACGATGCGCTGCAGGAAGCGCTCAACGAGATTCTGGTCGAAGCCTTTGCCGTGGTTCGTGAAGCCGGCCGCCGTGTCCTGAACATGCGTCACTTCGACGTTCAGTTGATCGGCGGCATGGTGCTGCACCAAGGTACGATCTCAGAGATGAAGACCGGCGAGGGCAAAACGCTGGTCGCCACCCTTCCTGTTTACCTCAATGCATTGAGCGGCCGCGGCGTGCACGTGGTCACCGTCAATGATTACCTGGCTAAACGCGACTCGGAATGGATGGGAAGACTCTATCGTTTCCTCGGGCTGACCGTCGGTGTGATCGTTCATGATCTGGACGATGACGAGCGCCGCGCTGCCTACGCCGCGGATGTGACCTATGGCACGAACAACGAGTTCGGCTTCGATTACCTGCGCGACAACATGAAGTTCGACATTCGCGATTGCGTGCAGCGCGGGCACAACTTCGCAATCGTGGACGAAGTCGATTCCATCCTCATCGACGAAGCCCGTACGCCGCTGATCATTTCCGGTGCGAGTGAGGAATCCACCGACAAGTACTACCGGGTCAACCGCATCATCCCAAAGCTGGAGAAAGGCGAGGAAATCGAGGGGCCTCCGGGCGAACCGCCGCAGTACACCGGGGATTTCGTCATTGACGAGAAGCACCGCAACATTACTGTTACCGACGAGGGTTGGGAGAAGGTCGAGCAGCTTCTTGGCATCGGTAACATCGCCGACCCGGAGAACTGGCCGCTGAAGCATCACGTCGAAACGGCAATCAAAGCACACGCGCTGTATCGCAGGGACGTGGAGTATGTGATAAAGGACGGCGAGGTCATCATCGTTGACGAGTTTACCGGACGCATGATGCCGGGCCGGCGCTGGTCCGACGGCCTGCACCAGGCGATTGAGGCGAAAGAAGGCGTGAAGATCGAGCGTGAGAATCAGACGCTCGCCACCATCACCTTCCAGAATTATTTTCGTATGTTCAAGAAACTGGCCGGTATGACTGGTACCGCCGAAACGGAAGCCACCGAATTCGACAAGATTTACAAGCTCGAGGTCGTGGTCATTCCCACGAATAAGCCGATGCTGCGCGTGGAGAATCCCGACATCGTCTACCGCACCGAAAAGGAGAAGTATTTCGCGTCTGCGGACGAAATCCAGCAGCTTGCCATCAAGGGCCAGCCGGTATTGGTGGGAACAACGTCGGTAGAAAAATCCGAGCGGCTCTCCGAGTTGCTGAAGAAAAAGGGCATCAAGCACGTCGTGCTAAACGCCAAGTTCCACGAGCGCGAAGCTGAAATTGTGGCCCAGGCCGGACGCAAGGGCGCGGTTACCATCGCCACCAACATGGCCGGCCGCGGTACCGACATTCTGCTCGGAGGCAATCCTGAATTCATGGCCAAGCAGGAGATGGTAAAGAAGGGAATCGCCCAGCAGCTTCGCGTGGCGCAGGGAAAGATCGAAGGGCCACAGGAAGACGGCCAGACTTCCATCTTCTATTACAACGGCAACGAATTCACGGTTCCCACAGACAAGTGGACCGAAGCCTTAAACCGTTATAAACAGCAAACCGATAAAGAGCACGACGAGGTCGTTGCCGTCGGCGGTTTGCACATTCTGGGCACGGAGCGCCACGAGTCTCGGCGGATCGATAACCAGCTTCGGGGACGTGCTGGCCGTCAGGGCGATCCGGGTTCTTCGCGCTTTTATCTCGCTCTCGAAGATGACCTGATGCGCATCTTCGCCAAAGAATGGGTCTCGAATCTGCTGCAGCGATTGGGCATGGAAGAAGGCGTGCCGATCGAGTCGAAGCTCATCACGCGCCGCATCGAGACGGCACAGAAAGCCGTGGAAGCCCAGCATTTCGAATCCCGCAAACACCTGCTCGAATATGACGACGTCATGAACAAGCAGCGCGAGGCCGTTTACGGCCTGCGGCGCCGGCTACTGGAAGGTATCGAGCAGAAAGATCTGATTCTGGAGGATTATGTCTCCGCGATTCTCGCGGATCTGCTGGAGCAGTATTGTCCCGTCAAAGCCCACGCCGATGACTGGAACATCAAGGGACTGAAGGACGCAATCTTCACGCGCTTCGGCGTCGATATTCTTGCCGAAGGAATCAAGCCTGAGACGCTGAACCGCGCCGAACTCGGCGACGCGATTTTCGAAAAGCTGAAAGAACGCTACGACTCCAAGGAGAAGTTGATCGGGCCCGAAGCCATGCGGCATCACGAGCGCATGATCATGCTCAGCGTGATTGACCAGCAGTGGAAAGATCACCTGCTCAGCATGGATCACCTCAAGGAAGGCATCGGTCTCCGCGGTTATGGCCAGCATGATCCGCTCGTCGAGTACAAGAAAGAATCCTTCGACATGTTCGAAGCGATGATGCAGCGCTTCCAGGAAGACACGGTTCGGTATCTCTATCTCATGCAGATACTGGAGCGTCCACCGGAGCCGCCGGCGGGTCCGCCTCCTGCTCAAGATGCAGCAGTAGCAGCACATCATGACGGTGACGGAAACGGTCGTCGTCCTCAGCGAATGGTTTCGACCTCCGCCGATGACCTGGAAGAGGCCTTCATGCGCCGCAAACGGCGTGAGCTTGAACAAGCCCGCATGGCAGGCGCCGGGGATGCGCAACCGGTACAGCAGGTCGTTCGCGGTCAGGAAAAAGTAGGCCGCAACGATCCCTGCCCTTGCGGATCAGGCAAGAAGTATAAGAAGTGCCACGGCGCGTGAGCGAAATCCGTGGTGATCGCCCCACTCCACTTATCCCCCCGTGGAGAGATCTGCTACCGTTTCATCAACTTCTCAGGGTCAAATGGATTACATCCACGGCTGTGTTGGTTATGCCTGAGGCGGCGCTGTCGTGGAATAGGAGGAGATAGGAATGGCGTTTCCTAACGATGATCCCACCGTCCAGCGTGGAGACCGTACCATACAACTAATTCACCTGTTGGTGGGAAGATTGGAAGAGTGTCTAGGCGAGGTTCTGCCGCTCGAAACGGATGATCTTCTGAAACCTTTCGCACAGAATGCTCGGAACAGCATGGCATCAGCCATCGAGCAGTTGAGCCTTGCCCGCGCTAAGAAAGAGCAGCAACTCGGGGAGACCACCAGCTGAAAAAGGGGAACAGGGGCAATTAGAATCGATCATCAGGTCCGATTTCCGAGCGACCTGAAATTATCCATTCACAGCTTTGAACGTCATCTCGGTGGCAGGACTATGGTGCCTTTGCTTCCACTCTGAAA
>JBKOUZ010000274.1:0-24665 GCA_046723715.1 Acidobacteriota bacterium
TTACAGCGCTTTATCTTGCGGCGGCTCTTCCCTTTTTTGTTACGGGATTGTTGTTTTCCATAGTATTTGCGCGGGAGGCAAGGAGAATTCCGCGCCTCTATGGCGCCGATCTCTGCGGAGGAGCGCTCGCCTGCCTGGCGATCGTTCCAATCCTGAACTGGCTCGGCGGGCCGAATGCCATCATCTTGGCGGGCGTTGCGCTGGCCGTGGCGGCGATGATCTGGGCAGAACACCGCACGACGCGCAGAAATTCGGCACTGCTTGCAGGCGCGCTGATGTTACTGACAGCCGCGAACTACTCCGGACGCCTGATAGACATCGTTTACGCCAAGGGAAAGTTCCGCGATCCAGCTTGGGTGGAATTCGCACGCTGGAATGCGCTGTCCAGAGTGGAAGTCGACCGGCAGGGCCAAGCCAAGGCGATCGTCATTGATGCCGACGCTTCCACATACATCATGAACGCAGATGTGGCGCGATGGCATGACACCCCCTGGGAGAGGGCACTGATGTCCGCCCCACCGGCGCTGGCGAACATTCTGCGCCCACATGGCGACTTCGCGATCATCGGGCCCGGCGGCGGAGTCGATGTGCTGCGTGCGGTGGCTAACGGCAGTCACAGCGTGACCGGAATCGAAATTAATCCTATTATCGCGACCACCATCATGCGGGGCCGATATGCCGATTACGCCCAACATCTCTATGAGCGCCCGGACGTTCATATTCAGGTTACAGATGGCCGTTCTTACTTGCGTTCCACTTTGCAGCGCTTCGACGTGGTGCAAATGACTTTGGTGGATACCTGGGCGTCGACCGCTGCGGGGGCGTTCGCACTCAGTGAAAACAATTTGTATACCGTCGAAGCTTTCAAGGAGTATTTCGATCATTTGAAGCCCGATGGAATGGTGGCCATTACGCGTTGGGAATTTCGCCAGCCCCGAGAGGCTTTGCGCGTAGTAGCCGTGACCATGGAGGCACTGCGCAGACTGGGCATAGCCGATCCTGCCCGGAATTTCATTGTTGCGGCGGATGGTCCCCTCAACGAAGACGGGATTCCGGTGGCTGTGCTGGCGAAAAAGTCTGCTTTCACCGCCCAAGAGGAGTCTGCTGTCGCCAAACATTTGCAGGACTACCCCAGCCTGCACATTCTGTACGGACCTTCCACGGCCGAACGAAACCCGTTTGCAGATCTGATTGCCAGCAACGATCCTGATGGCTTTGCGCGTAACTACGCTTACAACGTGTCGCCAGTCAGCGATAACGCGCCCTTCTTCTTTTTTACGCTCAAGGCAAATCAGATCTTCAAGAATTTAGGGTTGCGGCACGGGATCGACTGGAAGGTGAATCTGGGGGTGTTGGTCTTATTGCTGGTTCTTCTGATTTCGACAGTCGCAGTATTGCTCTTTTTGATTCTGCCCTTGTTGCTCAAGACGGGGCCTCGGCGCCATTTCCCGATCCCCCTGCTTTATTTTGTCGCGGTAGGGCTCGGCTACATTCTGGTTGAGATCGCCTTCATTCAGAGATTCGTGTTGTTCCTGGGGCACCCTACCTATGCCCTCACGGTGGTGATTTTCCTGCTGATGTTGTCGAGCGGTGCAGGGAGCCTGTTCTCTCGTGTATGGGTGCCGCGCGCCGAGATGGGATGGATGCCGCTGATGCTCGTTGTGGCAGTTCTTCTGGCTTATGTTTTGTTCCTGCCGAGTCGCCTGGCAGCTCTGGTGGGGCTGCCATTCGGATATCGCCTGCTGGTAAGTGCCATCCTCCTCGTGCCGCTGGGCTTCGTGATGGGCATGCCCTTTCCCACCGGGCTACGCGCTTTGACAGCTTACGGATCGTCGAAATCTGGCGAAAGGAATGCATCTAAAAATTCTGTAGAGTGGGCTTGGGCGATGAATGCCACGGCCAGCGTCTTGGGGTCGGTGCTGGCCATGGTGGTCGCGATTCAATTCGGCCTGACAGCGACCTTGGCGTGCGGAGCCGCCGCATACCTGTTGGCACTTGCGATGGTGCCATCCCTTGATTCGAAGACCGCCTAGTGGCGGGGATGATTTTGTTATCATTCTGCGAGGGCGTTTCGCGAAACCGAAGGGGTCCCAGGGTTGTCCTTATCGGAGTAGCTTCGGTCCCAGCTGGCGTCATGAGGAAATCATTTGCCTAGCCAGAAGCAGCTGAAGTGGTCCCAACTCAAGGTTGGGATTACGGTCGTCGTTGCCAGCGCGACCCTTGGGTTTCTCCTCTTTCTCATGTCCGGCACGGCCGGATTATTCACCCCGCGTCTCACCGTGAAATCGTACTTCGATAATGCCGAGGGCCTGCGTGTGGGTGCGCCGGTGCGGCTCAGCGGGGTTGATATCGGAAACGTGACCAAGATCAGCATTGTCCGCGATAAGCCGTTGACCCCGGTCGAAGTCACGGTGAAGGTAAGCACGAAATATGGATTCGGTTTGCGACGCGATTCCGTGACGTCACTGGAGACCGCCGGAGTGCTGGGCGAAACCTTTCTCGACATCGACAGCTCGCAAGCGGTTGGGCCGCAACTGCAGGATGGAGATACGCTGCCCACGCAAGTGCACCCGGATTTCAACCAGGTCGTCCGTGCCAGCCAGAGTACGCTCCAGAATATGGACGCGCTGCTGAAACGCGCCGACCGCATTCTGGCTTTTGCCGAGAGCGGCAAGGGCTCTCTCGGAAAACTGATCTATGATCCGTTGCTGTACAACCGTTTTTCCGACACAGTGGCAGAGTTCCAGAAGATCGTAGCGCAGGTAGGCAATGGGGAAGGCAGCCTCGGACGGCTGGTTAGCCGCAATGATGCCTATGACAAGTTCATCGCGACACTCGACAAGATGGACAAGGTCGTCGATGACATGCAACAGGGCAAGGGTACGGCGGGAAAGTTCCTGAAAGATCCTTCGCTGTATGACAATGCCAATGCCACGATTGCAAACCTAAAGAAAGTCACGGAAGACATCAACGCAGGAAAAGGCACCCTTGGCAAGCTAACCAAGGATGAGGAGTTAGCAAGAAAGCTGGACAACACGATAACGAAACTTTCTCAACTGACCACAAGCCTCGAAGCAGGCCAGGGTTCGGCGGGCAAGTTTTTCAAAGACGAGGCGTTTTACAACAACACCAGCCAGTTAATGGCCGAGAGCCGCGAACTGGTAAAGGCAATCCGCGAGAACCCGAAGAAGTATTTGAGTATCAAACTGCACGTCTTCTAAACACGTTGCGTTAGTGCTCTCCAATTCCGAATACCGCTCCCAGCATTAAAATCACCAGCACCCCGAGTGAAACCCATCCATATTTAAAATCCTTCTCTCGAAAGAACAAGAAGCACGCCACCATGACTCGCACCACAGGAGTGGCGAGCATGAGCAGGACACCAGCGCGTTCGATACCCAGTGGAATGTGGCCGCTCAGGAATAGCCCAGCCATCAATCCGGCCAGCATGATGAAGAAGCAGCCAAAGGCGCCAACACGCAGCACCATTGCAACGGCCCGATCGAATGCAGGTTCTCGCAACTGGCTCATAGATTCACCCGCGCGAGATGCAAGAGCATGTGTCCGGCAAGGTAAAACATGACTGCAACCAACAGGTATATGACTACCCGGTTGTGAATGCGCGGTGCAAGCCGCGCGCCCAGGAGTGATCCCAGAAACACTCCCACGGCGAGGGGTGCAGCAACTTCTACGAGAATGTCGCCACGACGGTAATACACGATGGCACTGGCTGCGGCGGTTACGCCGATCATGAAGTTGGAGGTTGCGGTTGCGACTATCAGGGGAACGTTCATGAAAATCATCATGACGGGAACTTTGATCGGCCCGCCGCCAATTCCCAGCAGGCCGGAAAGCGCTCCCGCCACCAATGAGGCTCCCATGCCCAAGGGATAGCGCTTGGGTTCATATGGTGGAATAACGATGTCGCCGTGTGCGTTGGTAACAGACGGAGACGATTCATCATCGCGGTCCAGTTTGCCTCCGCGCAGCAGTGTGATGGCGCTGTAAAGCAGAAATGCGGCGAACAAGCCCTCCAAAAAATCCCTGTTGAAGTAACCCACCAGATACGCCATCACAGCCGCGCCTAGCGAAGTTGCTAATTCCAGGGTCATGCCCAGGCGAATATCCGTAGTATGGCGCTGCAGGTGAACTGAGGAACTTGCGGCGGAAGTAGTGATTACAGCTACCAAGCTGGTGCCAATCGCTTCCCGGATCGGTATCCCGAAATGCAGCGCGAGCAGAGGCGTGAGCAATACGCCGCCGCCAATGCCGGTGAGGGCACCGAGCAGACCGGCAGCAAATCCAAGGATGACCAATAGTATGGTCACCATGCCTGGAATTCCTTTCGATTGGCGAGTTGTTCGATGGAGTTAGTAGGTCTCGAAGTCGTGTCTGGCAGGAACGAGATTTTGGCGGGAACACGGGTCCGCCGCAAGCTAAGACACCGCCGCCCTGGGTGACGCAGTAGCATCAGCTTGCTCGTGCGCGTGATAACTGGATCGTACCAGCGGTCCCGATTCGACATGACGGAAACCAAAGCGGAGAGCCTGGTCTCGCAGGTAACTAAATTCTTCGGGCTCGTAAAAACGAGCGATCGGAAGATGATCTTTCGAAGGCCGCAGGTATTGGCCGATCGTCAGAATATCCACACCGCGCCTGCCGAGATCACAAAACACTTCCACCAATTCTTCTGACGATTCCCCCAAGCCAACCATTACACCGCTTTTCGTGACCATCCCAGGAGAGATCTTTTTGGCATCTTCGAGAAGCTTTAAGGTTCGCTCGTAACGCGCCCCCGATCGTACGGCGCGGTACAGGCGGGGCACGGTTTCCGTGTTGTGGTTCAAGACATCCGGCTTGGCGTCCAGCACGATGCGAAGCGACTCTTCTATACCTTGAAAGTCGGGAACCAGAACTTCGACGCGGCAGTCTGGCGTGAGCGCCCGGATTTCACGAATTGTCTCGGCGAAAATGCGGGCGCCGCCAATATTGTCATCATCGCGATTTACGCTTGTGATGACAGCATGTTTCAACCCCAGGGTGACAACGGCTTCAGCCACCCGACCTGGTTCATCCCAGTCAATCGGTTGCGGGCGTCCTTTCGGAACGGCGCAAAAACCGCAGCGCCGCGTGCAGATGTCGCCCAGCAACATGAACGTCGCGGTCTTGTGATTCCAGCATTCGCCAATGTTGGGGCACTGCGCGGACTCGCAAACAGTATGCAGGCCGAGCCCGCGGGCCAGTCTCTTCAGATTGTGGAAGTTGTCACCCACAGGAGCTTTGGCCCGCAGCCACTTCGGTTTCGGGATGCGCGGTGGCGGCGAGAGCTCAATCTGAATCAATTGGGAAGCACCAGCCATGTTCCTGATTCTACCAGTTCGACGGGTGACATCATCTGGTTGCCTCTGCCCGCGTTAGGATTGCTGTTGCTGCCGACGACATCGAGTCGTAGTAGCCGAGAAATCGCTGGGGCTCATTCGCCTTGTATCCCTCCAGGTTATGGGCCCAGCGAAAACCTATCGGCTGATATAGAAGCTCTACGGTGATGTGGAACGGCCCGCCCGCGTCCGCGACCGGAACCGAATAGTTCACGACGTCTTCCCCTGGAGCGAACTTCGGGTCTTCGGCCGCATCGCCGATTACAGCGATGTCTTTATCCGCCGTGCGCTTGTCGAACCCCGTGGGAAGCAGGCGATTGTCTTTGAGATATCCGATCGCGGCGAGAAGGCCAGTGGTCACTTTGCCCTGTTGATCTTTCATGATCGACTCGTAGATCTGTACCTGGCCGGCTTCGGTGATCTCTCGGTAGTGCGGCTCATAAAGCGACGGGTCCGCATCGTTGTCATTTCCCTCGATAGAGCCATCGGCTTTGAGTCCTCCTGACTCGAAGATGGTATTGCCGTTGCGATCCTGAACCGAAAAGTGCAGCCAAGCGCGACGGGAGGGATAGGCAGTTGGCAGCTTGTGCCCGGTCAGGTTGTGAACCGTGATCTGCGCCTGAAGGCGGCCTCCGGATACAAGGACGTGGTCGAGCTCTACACGTGCCGCCTGTGTCTTCAGGAATTCGAGGGTTCCTTCTGATGCGCTGGTTAATTCTTGTGGAAGTGCAGCGACATTCAGTTCATCCCGATAGCGGTTGAGCATCTGCTGCATGAAGAAATTTCCGCCCACAAACACATGCTGGTGCATGCCGGAGCGCGGAATGCCGAGCACAGAACTGACATGCACGGCTTCCTTCACTTCGGGCATGTGACAGCCTTGGCAGCTGTACTTCGAGGGATAGTCGCTGTGCAGCCATTCCAGATAAGGCATCTGCTCGGCCAGGTATCCAACCTGCGCTCCGTTGGGTCCGCGGGCGGTCGTGTAAAGCTGGTGACACGAACCACACAAGGCGGAGTCGCGTATGTGCTGCGCCTGCACCGGCTGAAACCCACCGGTTGAAGTGTTCATAATGTGCTGGCGTTCAGGCGGAATTTCAAACGGTCCGTACTCTGGGCGCTGGTTCTTGGATTCGGGAACCGCGATCACGAATTCTCCATTGAAGCTGTCTCGGGTTCCCAGTCTTTCTTTGCTGATCTGGTGGCAAATGGAGCAGGTGACACCATCTTCCGCGGCTACGGAATCCTTCTTGTCCAGATCGAACGGAAGATGCGCAAATATTTCGCCCTTCTTCCCCTGCAGTTTGGCCTGGTAGCGCGCGACGGGCATATGACAGACCGAACATTCGTCCTCAATGTCGGGAATCACTTCGGGATGGTCGATGGTTTCGCGCCGCACGCTGGCCTGCCAGTACGGATCGCGCGAAGAATTTGCCATGATGCTCGAACGCCAGGCGAGTCCGATCGAGATATCGTGACCGTTGGAGGTCGTGAGTTCGTTGTGACAGGCAAAACATCGGTCCGAGGTGTGGAACGCCGGCTTGAGGCCCGGATCGGAGCCTTTAAGCCACTGCGCTGACAAGAAGATCGACGCCACGATCAGAAACGCGCCTGCGATCTTTCGTGTCATTACCAGCCCTCGTTAAGTCTTCCGTCTTGCCAGTCCCAAAGCAGGTAAAAGACGATTTGATTCTGGCGTCCGGTAGTATCAGTGACCGGAATACGAATTCCAAGGTTGCCGCGGATATGTTGCCGGCGGCTGATCGTTACCTGCATTTGAGGCACGACATCCCAATCTGTTTTTGCGCTTGTCATGAGATCGCGGTTGGCAGTGAACTCGAACATTGCTGACCACAACCGGCCTAGCCCATGGTTTGCGGCGAAGCTTTGACCGATTGCGGAATTGAAGAACAAAGATTGCGGCGCAATACTTGTGTGAAAGGGCAGGTCTGCTCCGAATTGCGTTTGGAAGAACGTATTGGTTCGGAAGAGTTGGTCGAAGGCGGCAAAGGTCTCAAATGTTGTCGTACCCGATCCGAAGCCGCGGGACCGGTTGCCGCTGGGAATGAGCAAGCCGCCCTGCAGGCTCAAGATGGATCCGCTGTCCAGGCTGGAAAACATGACGCGCTTCACGCCCAGCGTGGCGTCACCTACTCCGCCATACCACACATGATTCTGGTCCTGAAATTGGATGGGCACATCGACTTCGATCTGATTGGCTTGTCCGAAACGCTGCTCGTGGATGATGTGACTCTCGTTGCCGGGTGGGCCATTTGCGTTGATAGCGGTTGAGAGCACGACCTCGTCTTCCGGGTAAGCCTTTTCGGTCACCAAGGCTCGCGGCAAGTTCAGTTCGCCTCGGGCCCAGTGCCGTGCCTTGCACAGCGTGCGTAGATATGCAATCAAGTCATCGATTTGCTCCGGCGTAAGGGCTTGCCCGAAAGCGGGCATAATTGGAGAGAACCCGCGACTCGGGCCTCCATGCGCGATGACGTCCTTGTAGGCGGAATTTACCTCGGGCGTCGTTTGATCGCATCTTGTGAAGTCAGGAAACGTACGAGGTTGTTCGAAGCCAGCGATCGCTTTAGCCGTCCCGCGGCCGTCGGAGCCGTGGCAGGACGTACACGCCGTCCGGTAGATCGCTTCGCCTTTTTTTGCATCGGCGTGAAATGCGTATCCAAGATATTGCGCGTGAAGAAAACCGGCCGGGGAAGTACTTATGAGGACCAGCAGAAACACTTTCTTCATTAGGGCTGTCATCCTACTTCGACAAGTCCGTAAGTATGCTGCCAGCGCGCCCGCATTTGCACGAGAGCGCGGCTAATCTCTTCAGAGGAAATCTCCGAGTTCGGCCCAGCCAGGACAAACGCGGCTTCTTGTTTGGCGGCTTCGAGCAATTGCCCATCACGAATGATGTTTGCGACTCGGAAGCTGGGTAACCCGGCTTGGCGCGTGCCGAAGAATTCCCCGGGGCCGCGCAACTCCAGATCGAGTTCCGCGATTTTGAAACCGTCATTCGTGCGTACCATGGCATCCAGGCGGCGCTGTCCCTCTTCTGTCACCTTTCCCCCGGTCATCAGGATGCAGTAAGACTTCGCCGCACCTCGGCCGATTCTACCCCGCAACTGGTGCAGTTGTGCGAGTCCGAAGCGTTCCGCGTGCTCGATAACCATCACGGTTGCATTTGGCACATCGACACCGACCTCGATTACCGTGGTGGCCACCAGGATCTGCAGTTCGCCTTTCTGAAACATCCGCATGACCTGATCCTTCAGATCAGCGTCGAGGCGGCCGTGCAGCAGTCCTACTTTCAGATCTTTGAAGATTACACCACTGAGTTCCCGGTACATCTTGATGGCAGCTTTCAGTTCGCTCTCTTCGTTTTCCGCGATTACGGGATACACGACATAAACCTGATGACCCGCCGTGGCCTGCTTGCGGACAAAGTCCCAAACCTCGGGGGATCGATCATCCGGTACACACCTGGTTACAATCGGAGTTCGTCCGGGAGGGAGTTCGTCCAACACGCTGAGATCCAGATCGCCGTACAGTGTGAGTGCAAGGGTTCGGGGAATTGGGGTTGCCGTCATGACCAGCACGTCCGGTTCGGCAGCTAAGACTGCCGAACTTTGCTCGGCTGGAGAGTCCTTGACCTGAGGAGGTCCTTCGCTGGCCTCTCCCGATTTTTTCATCAGTTTCAGGCGCTGCATCACTCCGAAACGATGTTGCTCGTCAACAATCACCAGTCCGAGATTGCCGAACTCAACTTTCTCCTGCAAAAGAGCATGAGTGCCGATTATGAGCTGGGCATTTCCCAGGGCGATGTGACGGCGTATGTCGCGTTTGCGATTGGCTTCGAGAGAGCCGGTCAGCAGCACGATCCGATATCCGGCATTCTCCAGAATTTTCCGAGCAGAGAAGAAGTGCTGTTGCGCCAGGATTTCTGTCGGAGCCATCAGCGCCACCTGAAACCCATTTTCGATGGCAATGATGGCCGCCTCGAAAGCGACAATGGTCTTGCCTGATCCCACATCGCCTTGCAACAATCGCCGCATGGGATAAGGCTTTTCCATGTCAGCGGCGATTTCTTTTAACACTCGCTTCTGAGCTGCCGTCGGATGAAATGGCAGAATTCTCTTGATTGCAGCCCGGGCGCGGTCGTCCAGCTTGAACGCGATTCCAGTCTGCGCTTTCTGTTGGCTGCGCTTGAGTTCCAGCCCGAGTTCCACGAAAAAGAGTTCTTCGAAAATCATGCGGATGTGGGCGGGCGTACGGAAGGACTGCAACTGCGCCAGGCTTTCGCCGGGTTCGGGCCAGTGAACGTTCCAAAGCGCGCTTCGCGGCGCTATCAGCCCCAAGTGTGAGCGAACGGCTGCGGGAATGGGATCGGGAACATCGGGAGCCAGGTTTTCCAGCGCCGTATGAATTGTCTTGCGAAACCAGCGCGGGGTAAGGCGTCCGATAGCTTCGTAAATGGGGACAATGCGACCGATCTCGAGCGACTCCGCTGCTTTCTTCTCCGCGCCGTTCTCTGTGTCCCCTGGATCACCCAGGATTTCGAACTGCGGCTGGATAATCTGCAACTCGCGAGTGCGCTCATCCTGCTCGACTTTTCCATAAAGGGCAATCATTTGCCCCGGTACGAATTTATCCTGCAGATAGGTAGCGTTAAAAAACAGGCAGCGTAAACGTGCGCGCCCCTGGCCCACTGTGAGTTGAAAAATAGGCATTCTTCGGGTGCGGAACAGGCCGGAATTGCGCACTTCCGCGACCACCGTTGCCATCTCTCCAGGGCGCAGTTCTGAAATGCCGCGGGGGTTCAGACGATCTTCGTAACGAAACGGAAAATACTGAAGCAGGTCGCCGACGGTATAGATACCCTTTCCGGCCAGCACGTCCGCGATACGCGGACCGATGCCCTTGACATATTTCACGGGCGTGGAGAGTTCAAGCATGGGAGACGCTTCCTGACTAGCTACGAAAATGTAAGCCGGAAGCGAAAGAATATCAGGAGCAGGCTGCAACGCAGCGCCATGAATTCCGCTTCTCGTGAGGGCTGCGAGAAGTCGGCCCTATACTGTGCAATCCAAACAATACGGCGCCTGCCAACCCGTGGCTGCCATGACGGTGTCTAAATTATCGGTGCAATTAAATTTCCTTCAAGCGTTGCTCGCCATCATCCTGGGCAATGTGGTGTATTTCGCGCTCGTCCCGTCGCTACCGCTCATTGCGCGGCACCGGCCGTTTCGCGTCGATCTTGGAATGGTTCTTGATTTCTGGTTCTGTCTGGTCATTTACGGGCTGATCCGCACGACTCGAAAGTGGCGCTAGACTGCCACCCTTGCCTTCGCGGGCGGACCGGCAAACAATTTTAGAAGACGGAGTACGGCGGGATTTCGGGCCGGTGGCGGTTCACTGGGCGAGAAGCAGCGCGATCTGCGCTTTCACATTACAGCCATTCATCCCGCATACGCAGCAGTTCCCGCCTGAGGTTTTCCAGATCCTTCTGCAACTGTTTTCGCTGCTGGGCGTTCTGCTGCCGGAACGCCTTCTGCTGATCACACAACTCTTTTCGTAACTCTCGAGCTGCTCTTCGCGAGGTCTGTTCGGCCAATTGCATCTGAGGGCGCAGCTTTGCTATTTCGTTCTGCAATTCGCTCAGTTCCAACTCGCGATTTGCATGAAACATCGGGGCATCCCAGAAGCTCTCTTCTTCAATAACGTCACCCGACTCTCTGCGCGCCGGCAACGACAAGGTAAGACTTTGCTCCTTCTTGTCCCGCATGACTACGATAGCGACGGAGTCGCCGCTGCGCGAGCGTACGGCATGAGTGAAGTCACTGGTGTCGTGGATGGCCTCGCCATTGACTTTGACGACTACGTCTCCGGCATGAAACCCGGCTTTGTCCGCCCGGCTGCCTTTTTCCACTGAGCGCACCAGCACCCCATTGCCGTTCCTGACACCAAAAAATTCACCCAGCTGAGGGGTAATGTTTTCGACCATTAATCCGCTACGAGCGGAGGAGGTGGCCATGACCATGTTGATGGCGGGAATGTCGATATCGGGAATGTGCATCTCCGGGATGTTGACGTGCACGTCGCCCGGCTTTGATCCCATCATCGAATACTCTTTGTGCTTGTCGGCCAGCTGTACCTTGATGGTCATAGGCTGGCCAGCGCGGCTCAGGCCTAGACTCACAACGCGACCGGGCGGGGTTTCATGGATCATGCGCCGCAACTGCGCGCCACTCTCGATAGGACTGCCATTCATAGTCAGGATGACGTCATGTTCCTTCAAGCCAGCTTTACCCGCCGGAGCATCCCGATCCACCATGGTGATTTCTACACCCTTCTCCTCCTTCAGTTTCAGAGTGCTCAGGCGCTCGGTGGTGATATCGGCTATATCCACGCCAAGATAAGAACTGGTTCCGCTCTCCTCGCTGGAAAACACCGACCAGTTTTCGCCGGGTTTCTCGACAGACCAGCTCTGGGCCGCGTAGGTCAAGCCGAGTAGCAGAGGTAACAAAGCGATGACTGTCACAGCGTGTCTGCGCATGATGTGACTCCCCCCTCAATCATGTTCGTGAGCGCGTCCTCGCGCCCAGAGAGTTACTTACTTAGCGGCTCGCTTGATACATATGTCACCGCTCGAGGTGTGAACCTTTACTAGCGGGCCGCCGCCGTTGAGCCGGCCTTCGGCAATCAGGGTCTTCGGACCCCACTGATCACCTTCGCTGCTGACGTGAATGTCAGCGAAATCGGACGTGATGCGATGGCCGTTGCCCATGTCCACCGTGGCACGTAGATTCAACGCCACGTCGGGAGCGATGTAGACCGTGATGTCGCCCGCCCCGGTTTCCAGAGCAGAATCGAGACGCTCGCCGCCAGTGTTCACCAGCTTTACCGTGATCCCACCTGCCCCGGTTTCGGCCGTAGCCGACGGAACTCCGTAAAGCTCAATTCCGCCGCCCCCGGTTTCGGCATGAACGTGGCCCTTGGCCGAGTTCAGACGGATGCTGCCACCGCCGGTTTCGACCTCAGCGGATCCACCTACGTCTTTAAGATCAACGCTGCCGCCACCCGTCGACACCTTTACTTTGCCATTGCACTGCCGAATTTCCACGCTGCCGCCACCAGTTTCCACGGTCGCGCCCTGAGATCCGGCCTCAATCACGACCCCGCCGCCGCCAGTCTCGGCGATGACTTTGCCATTCGCGTGCCGCACCTGGATTGAGCCCCCACCGGTGTGCAGTGCGAGATCGCCACTCACTGTGCCGACGTCGATCCCACCGCCTCCGGTTTCCGCCGCCACGCCTCCACCGATATCGTCGAAGGAAATGCTGCCGCCGCCACTCTCAGCTTCCACGCGGCCGCCAACACCAGTTGCTTCAACATTGCCGCCTTCGGTTTCCAGTTTCACCAGAGCCATTTCCCGGGGAACGGTCACATTGAATTCGCCCGAAAAATGCCGAGGTCGTTTTGATCCCTGCCAGTCGCCAACGATCCAGGCGGTATCGCCCTTGACGTAGGCGGTTACTTTGTACTGTTCAAATTGACGTCGGGCGTCCTGCTCAGATGAAGAATTGCCATAACGGGTATGAACGACATAATTGATGCCCTGCTGCTGCGATCCCCGCACTACCACCGTGCCCATGTCCACTTTCACACGCAAATTCTTGGCCGCAGCCAGCGATCCCGAGATCTCTTGCCCCCAGGACCCACCTTCGCGGGATACCTTTGTTTCCTGCGCCAGTGCCACCGGCGCAAGTAGGGCCAGCACAAAGGCCAACCCAACGACTTGTGACGCGCGTTTCAAATGAATCACCTCGGTTTCAGACCGCATAAAGACAGCCGCCTGGGGCTGTCCCGCGAAGCGCAGCGAGCGCCTCGCCGAACTCCTAATCAATCTCCGGCAACTGCGCCAGCATCGTGCGAGCTTGAGACTTGATATACGTACTCTGATCCTTGGCGGCCAGTGCCATAAGGACCCCTCGCACGCTTCCGTCGGCCTTCACCGGCTCAATCAGGCGCAGTGCCTCAATGCGTACTCCGGAAGTCTCATCGTTCACCAGTGCGCGTAATACGGCGTCGCGCACGTTAGTGTCGCTCTTCACGTAATTACCGAGTGCATCTAGGGACTTGAGCCGGACGCCAGGATTGGTATCGTTCTGCAGGGCGTAGATCAGGGCATCGCGCACCTGTATGTCGCTGGATCGCTTGGCCAGCAGATCCACCGAATCGACACGTACCCCGGAGTTGTAGTTGTTGCGCGCGGCGTAGAGCAGCAGTTGTTGTATTTGTTGATCGTTCAGCGACCCCTGTTTTTCCTGAGTCGCCAGGGTGTTGTATTTGATGGTGACCTGGTCGGTGCCGGGGATGGGAGTAATGGAGTTAATGCCCGCGATGGCCGCCGCGTTTGAGGACGAAGTTGTTCCATCACTGGCTATTGGAAGTTGGTCAGTTTTCGGTCCGCGCCCATAAATCTCGTACGTCGTTCCTACACCGCCTGCAAATCCCAGAATCAGAATCACAGAAGCGAGAGCGGGTGAAAATCGCACCTGGCGGAGCCAGTTCGCGGGATCGAAGGTCAGGCGCGTCCACAGGCTTCCTTGTGGGGTATTCTCGAGCGCCTCCTGCAGACGCATACGCGACGATGCCACCAGATTCGCCGTGGGCTCGGATACGCGATCCTGCGAGAGCAGTGTGTAGAAATCCTGTTCCGCTTTCAGCTCGGCGGCGCAATCGGCGCAGCGGGCGACGTGCTGCTCCAGTTCGTAGCGCGCATCGTCGAGCAGCTCGCCGTAAACGTGGAGCACGATATTTTGCTTGACCCATTCACATTTCATAAGTTCCCACCCTCATTCGCCACCCGAGCCGCCGAGCTTTGCTCGGCCGGGACACCCAACACGGTTGTTCCTGATACTCCGTGGTCGTTCATCTCATGTCTCCCAGTGCGCCGCGCAATTTTTGCGTGGCTCGGAAGAGCGTGTTCTTGGCAGTCTCTTCCGTCGTATGCAAAATCTCTCCTACCGTCCGAAGCTTCATGCCGTGATAGTGCTTCAGCTCGAAAACCATGCGCTCGCGCGGAGTCAACTTTTCCAGTGCTCCCGCGATGCGCGCGCCTAGCTGCCGTCGCATCAAATCGCGCTCTGGATTGGCTCCCGCCCGGCCATCCGGCACCTGATCCAGCAGATCGTACTCTCCACCGTCCGCGTCTTTGGCAATTGGTGCGTCTTCCTTGCGTACGGTCTTCTTGCGCAGATGATCGAGGCACAGATTGGTTACGATCCGGTAAATCCAGGTGTAAAAGGAACACTCGAAGCGAAAGCTGCCGATGTTCTTGTAGGCCTTCAGAAACGCGTCCTGGTAGACGTCCTGAGCGTCCTGCTCAGTTCCGGTGAGATGGAGGGCGAGCCGCAATACGGCTTGATCGTAATGACGTACGAGTTCCTCGAAGGCGGCGCGGTTTCCGCGCTGCGCCTCGCGGATCAGCATCGTGTCGTCTATTCGCCGTTCTTGCCCTGCCATGCGGCCACGCGCGGGGTCCTGGATTTCAACGACTCTCTCTGCACTCTCACTCTCTCTGGAGTGGGCCCGTCCGCCAACCGCAAATGGTACAGCCCATACACCGGCCGGCATTTTCGCTATGTCCTCTACTTGCCCGGCTTTAGTGTCCTCCGGGCTGGCATAGGAATAGACGGCGAATCAAGAGATCCGTGAGCAGAAATTATAGGTGCTACAGGGGTTTTTGGGGGAGTCTAGGTGCTTCTCTGGCAAAGATTTAGAGTTGAAACACAACAGCGGCTCACGGTGTGGGCCGCTGGTTTGGCTTAGAAACTGCTTTGGCTTAGAAAATAGTGTAGATGCGTCGGACTCCGGAGACGTAGCTTGCTGCGCCTCTTTGAGCCTATCGCTAGCGCAGAAGCAAGCAACGTCTCTACGACTTACTCGGCAGAAGCTTCCTTCTCAATTACCACCTTCAGGTGTGCGGTCACGTCCTTGTGCAGCTTTACCGGAACAGTGAACTCGCCTAAGGTTTTCAAAGGTTCGTGCAGCTGGATCTTGCGCCGGTCGACGTTGAATCCCTTTTTCATCAACGCATCGCCAAGATCGCTCGAGGTCACTGAGCCGAACAACTGATCGTGCTCGCCGGACTTTCGGGTGAACGAGACCGATACGCCATCGAACTGCTTCGCCAATTCCTCAGCCTGGACTTTTTCCTTGGCAGAACGGCGCACGGCGGCTGCTTTCATCTGCTGGATTACCGCCTTATTGCTTTCGTTCGCCTGAATGGCGAGCTTTTGGGGCAGGAGATAGTTCCGCCCGTATCCTTCCGCGACCTTCACCACGTCACCGCGGGATCCCAGCTTTGCTACGTCTTCTTTCAGAATGACTTCCATGATAGCTCCTAAGCTTTTAGCTTCTAGCTCTTAGCCAATCCAAACTCCCCACGAGCGGTTAGCTCCTGGCTGAAAGCAACAAGCTTCTCGTTTAGCTTGCTCTTCCCGCGAACGGGAGCAGGGCAATGTTGCGCGCCTGCTTGATTGCCGACGACAGACGGTGCTGGTGCGGAGCGCACACACCGGTCAGCCGGCGCGGCACAATCTTCCCGCTCTCAGCCACGAATTGTCCCAGCAGACGGTAATCCTTGTAGTTGATGTCTTCGATTTTCTCGACGCAGAATTTGCAGACCTTTTTGCGGCGGAAGAATTTGCGTCCACCCCCGCCCTCGCGCGGGGGACCTCCGCCGGGTCCGCGACCGGGCCCGCCAAATCGCGGACGGTCTCCGCCGGGACGAGGTCCCTGCGGCCGATCACTCGAGGGTGCGTGTTGCTCTGATGCTCTTGTTTCGTCAGCCATAACTCTCCTTGAAATCGCTCCTGGTGCCCGGCACTGCCGCGACCAGCGAACTTGACTCTTTTTGGGCTCCGCATTCCGAGTGGCCCAAGAGTCATCCTGAGCGAAGGGAAGCATCCACGCAATCTGCTCGGACCCGACACGTTACATAGATCCTTCGCTTCGCTCAGGGTGACAGCCACTCGTATTTACGCCGTTGCCGGAGCTTCCGCCGCCGGAACAGGCGCGCTTTCCTGAGTTGCCGGCTGCGCGCTTACTTTCTTCTTCGAGTCGCGCAGCTTCTTGATCTTGTCCAGGCGCTTCTGCTCCGCGTCCACGCGAACAGTGAGAAACTTGATCACTGGTTCAGTGACACGCAAACGGCGCTCCAGTTCGTGGATTGCCGGCCCGCCGCCCTCGATGACCATAAGGACGTAAATACCGTCGTGGAAACGGCGCACAGTGTAGGCCAGACGGCGCTTGCCCATTTTTTCGACCTTTTGCACGGATCCGCCTGACGCGGGTACGACCGTTTGCAGGGTCGAGATCAGTTTGTCCAAATCCTCGTCCTGCATATCGGGCCGGACGATGAACATCAGCTCATAAGTACGATTCATTTATCTCTCCAAACCTTGCCACTTTCACAGACTCCACGAATCAACTAAGAGAGCTAAGGACTCTGATTCGTGTGAATCCGTGTTGATCTGTGGCTAATCTCTTTCTTCGCCCGGCTCCTTACGGTTAAAGCGGTTCATTGCCGCTGCCGGACCGTCTCTCAGAATCACCTTCACTGCTTCTTCAGCGGTATCGAGCATTCCGTCAATCACTTTCAAATCTGCCTTGCGCATGGGCGCCAGCAAGTACTCTTTGCCGTCTGACACCTTCCGCTCGGGCGCGACGCCAATCCGGATGCGCAGAAAATCCTGCGTACCCAGCGCATCGATGATCGACTCGATGCCGTTATGCCCTCCCGAACTGCGGCGAGTTTGAATGCGAAGCGTGCCCAGCGGAAAATCCAGCTCGTCCTGAATGACGATCAGGTCCGATTCCGGTTTCGCTTCATACTCTCTAAGCAACTCCCGCACCGAGAGACCGCTCAGGTTCATGAACGTCTCGGGCTTGGCCAGCAGCACCATCTGATCGGCCAGTACAGTGCGCGCCGTCAGCGCTCGGCATTGCCGGTTTCTCACTTCCAGTCCCAGGTTTCCCGCAATCCGATCAATCGCCAGAAACCCTACATTATGTGGCGAGAACTGATATTCGATTCCGGGATTTCCGAGACCAACGATCAGTTTCACGCTACCATTCCGAACTGCGTAGCGGCGGATCGCTCGCCCGCCCGAACCTTAAGTCCCACGAAAACATCGAGCTTCACTCGACAGGACGGGCGAAGGCGCACGTCCCTACACAACCTATTTCTTTTCTTTCTTTTCGGCTTTCTCCGGAGCAGCCTCGCCGCCTTCTTCTTCGGTCTCCTGCTTGCCCTTCTTGATGACTTCGGGCTCAGTTGGAGCTGCTGCTTCCGCTGCCACCGCTTCGGGCGCGGCAACGACTTCTTCCTTCACTGAGGTCACGTGCGCTACCGGCTGATTCTCATCGCTCAGGAATTTCAGCTTCTCTGAGTGCGGCAGGTCCGAAACACGCAGCACCTTGCCGAACGTGAGATCACTGATGTCGGCATCTATATGGCTCGGAATATCTCCTGGCAGACACTCGATTTCGACTTCCCGCAGCATCTGCTCCAGAATGCCGCCTTCCTGCTTTACCCCAGCAGCTTCGCCCACCAGAAAGATGGGCACACTGACCTTCAAGACCTTGTCGAGCGCAATCCGTTTGAGATCGATGTGGAGCAGTTTGCCCTTGATCGGTTCGTACTGCCAGTCCACGATCATGGCTTTGGTCTTATCGCCATTGAGCGTGAGGTCAAAAATCGTGTTGTGGCCGGATTCAGAGTTCAAAATCCTGGTGACCACTCGTGGATCCACGCTGATGGAGAGCGATTCTTTCCCTGCTCCATACACCACGGCCGGAATCTTGCCCTCCCGGCGCACGCGGCGGGCATCATTCTTCGTGCCTGCCTCTCTCGGTTGCGCTTCCAGTACGTTCGTTTCCAATGCCGTCGCCATAAATTCCATGTCCTATCTACGAAGTCTCTTGCAGCGGCTAGCCATGCGGGTTCGCTCATGACTCACTGCTCACCGCTCATTGCTATGTAAACAACTTACTTACCGAAGTCTCTTCGTGATTGGCCTGAATCGCACGGCCAATCAATCCCGCGATAGAGAGCACCTTGATCTTTCCGCCCTTTTCTGTGGTGGCCTCTTGCGCCGCGGGGTTCAGCGGGATCGTATTCGTTACCACCACTTCCGTGATTACCGAGTTACGAATATTCTCCACCGCGGGCCCGGACAGCACGGCATGCGAAGCGCACGCATAAACCTGAGTAGCCCCATTCTCCACAAGCGCCGCCGCTGTTTTTACCAATGTGCCCGCAGTGTCGATCAAATCGTCTATCACCAGGCATGTCCGTCCGTGCACATCGCCGATGACGTGCATAATCTCGGCCACGTTCATCTCGACCCGCCGTTTATCGACGATCGCCAGCGCCGCATCCACCTTCTTTGCGAAGAACCTGGCCCGTTCCACGCCGCCCGCGTCAGGTGACACAACGGTTAAATTCGGCAGAGCTAGCTTGCGAAAGTGATCCACCAGCACCGGCGATGCGAACAAGTGGTCCACCGGAATATTAAAAAATCCCTGCAACTGCGGCGTATGCAAGTCCACAATCAGCGCCCGGTGCGCACCCGCCGTAGTGAGTAAGTCCGCCACCAGCTTCGACGAGATCGGACTCCGTGGCTTGTCTTTCCTGTCTTGACGCGCATAGCCGAAGTACGGAATAACTGCCGTGATCCGCCGCGCCGAAGCCCGCTTCAGCGCATCGATCATCAGCAGCAACTCCATCAGGTGCTCATCCACAGGACGGCACGTCGGTTGCATTACGAAAACGTCAGCGCCGCGGACGTTCTCCTGAATCTGCACGTAACACTCGCCGTCGGCGAAGCGCGTCACCTGCGCCTGGCCCCGCTGCATGCCCAGGAAATGACAGACTTCATCGGCTAACGCCGCATTGGCCGTGCCGCTGAAGATCTTGAACTTATCGTCCACCCTGGGACGCTGCTTGCGTTCCGGCTTCTCGTCCGTTGCGGGCGGAGTCTTCTTCTCGGCTGTCTTCTCGGTCGGCGTCACTAAGGTGGCCATAGTTAAGCTCTCAGCTGCCAGCCATCAGCTTCGCCCGCCATCGGGCGGCTGACGTCTGTTTCTGGCTGGGCCGCTAGGATTCGAACCTAGACAAAGTGCTCCAAAGGCACTTGACCTACCATTAGTCGACGGCCCAGTATCCCGTTGTTGATCGCTTGACTGGTTCAATGAACCCCGCGTGGGGCACGATTATTTTCATGCAACCAGCAAGAATCAACAATCAAAAATTCGTCGACCCAAACAACCGGTTCCAGTAAATCCGGCGTGGAAGGGTTGATGTCTCCTGCCCCTTCCAACCTTGTTTCCGAAGCCTTGCCGTGGCTCTTCCCGCTGCGGCTTTCGACGAGAACAACCCGTACAGGCTTGAACCCGAACCTGACAAGGACGCATACTTCGCGCCTGCGCGCAAAAGCACTTTCTTAACTTCAACAAGCTCGGGATGCTCAGGAAAGACGACTTGCTCGAAGTCGTTCTTGATCCCGGCCCGGACAAGCGCGAGAAGCGGGTTCTCGGCCCGGCCCCTTCCAAAAGGAGCACCGGAGTACTGCTCGCTCAGCCACGCCGAAAAGCCGCAGCCAAGCTCATTCATTCTATCGGACACCCTGTTCAGCGTCAATTTGTTCTGGAGTGGTCTCGGGACAGCGGCCCTCGGCTGTCCCGCCGATTCTGGCTCGGCTGCTCGAGCGCCATCCCAATCCGTGAACGCCTTGGGCGTTGATACGCCCACGTCAGGCGTGACCACCACGCAAGCCGTCGCCGGTAGGTCCGAAAGAGGATAGACCTCCTCGCCACGCCCGGCGCCAAGCACCGTGCCTCCCAGGAGGAACAGCGGCAAGTCCGACCCGATCTCCGCCGCGACCCGCAGACTCTGGATCGCCGTGAGCGATTTCCTTAGCATCCGTTGCAATCCCAGCAATGTACTCACCGCGTTGGAGGAAGCGGCGCCAAGCCCGCCCTGTACGGGGAGACGTTTCTCGATTTCGACCACGACCCGTCCCCTCGCACCAAGGGACTGCATGGCGAGGTCGGCAATGCGGTAGCAGGTATTCGTCTCGTCGCGGGGGACTCTCGGGTCCGTGCACAGAATCTCGATCCCCGATCCTCGTTCAATCCTGATATGGACCAAGTCATACAGTCCGATGGTCTGATAAACCGTCAGCAGTTGGTGGAACCCATCATTGCGGCGCGCTCCGATGCGCAGCCCGAGATTGATTTTTGCGAAGGAACGCACAGTGACGGTCATCGCCGGATGATTGTAAGGTCTGGGTGGGAAATTTACGACCAGAGCGCAGCGATCACCGGTAGGCAAGATCCCCACTGTGGCCGATGGATGTGACCTAGGTAATCTCGACGTGCGCTGCTGCCACGCGCATCATTGTTGTGATTTCAATCACAGGACCCCGCCCGTTGGGCGCCGTCTTCCCCGGTTGAAACCGATGGAAGGCCTGCGACACAAGTGCTGTTCCGTAGTACCGAGTATCGGGCCCCTGTTCAACACTTTCCTACTAGGTGGGACGCGCGCCGGTGAAGTCAGGTCTTAAAATCGCACGGCCAAAGCTACGTGCTTTAGCGATCACGCGGACCGTTAAGGCTTTAAGGGGACGGGTATGCGCCGGCTTTATCAGATCAGTGTGGCTTTCGTCCTGCTCGCAACTGTCGAGCTCTTAGGACAGAGCAATTACAAAGTTATCAACGTCACGGATGGGGGCACTATCTCCGGAACAGTTAAGTGGTCCGGACCATTGCCACGAGCACTTGAATTTCCCATCACGAAAGATTCGCAAGTCTGCGACCCGGATTCGCGAAAAAAAGCGGATCTCGAGCGACTGGTGGTCGGCCCGCAAGGCGGAGTGGCGAATACAGTCGTTTACCTCAAGAACATTGGCGCCGGCAAAGCCCTGCAGTTACCGGAACAGCGCCGTCACCTTGACCAGAAACGGTGCCGCTATATACCCCACATCCTTCTCGTTCCGCAACAGGGGGCGCTCGACATGATGAGCTCCGACGCTACTCTGCACACGGTTCACATGGACGGAGCGGCGACTTTCAATCTGCCGTTTCCTTTCCCCGGAAAAGTGACAAGCCGCACCATGCAGACTCCGGGCGTGGTGAACCTGCGCTGCAATGGTGGTCACGTGTGGATGAATGCCCAGATGTTCGTGGCTCCGCACCCTTATTACGCAGTGACCGATGAGAGTGGCAGATTCCAGTTCACCGACGTGCCGCCCGGAACGTATCAGGTTGTCGCATGGCATGAAGGTTGGGGCCTGGCAGGAAAAGAGCAGGCTTTTGATGTGCTTACCGAGCACAGTGTCGAGCGTCCCGTTTTCACCGAGGCCAAGACCTGGGAGAAATCGGTGACGGTTAGCCCAAACGGAGCGGCGAACCTGGAGTTCGTGATTGCGAACCGGTAGTCTGTTTGCCGGCCAGGCCGAAGATAACCAGGGCCATTGGCTCCCGCTGTCGTCCTCTGGATCGTTGTACTAGCCAATCCCTCGCCCGGCCCTGAGCGCGCTTTTGTTCACCGAGCCTTCCTTCTGCAAGAGATTCTCATTGCGAACTCCAAGCCTGTGCTGTGTGTAGAATAAAGACTAATGTCTCAGGCAGCGCCAGCGATCACCAGGAGCCCCGCCGAGGTAGTACGTCTCACTCCGGTGTCCCAGGCTCCGAACGGTATCTGTTACGCCAGTGCCGGAGAAATCGCGGTTAATTCGTTCGATCTGGAGCGCATGGTGGCTGCAGTCCCTGCCCGGATCGCGGCCGCTCTTGAACGCAAAGCATACTATTTTGTTCCCCTGACGGTAAGCCAGGGCGACGACACCCTGATCGCTGACCGGTACGACGTCGCGCTCAGTGATAACGCCGTCTGTCATCGCAACCTGAATCTGGGTGATTCGCAGTGTGTTTTCATCTCGACACGTCTCATGGACGACAAGTTCTCTGTGGCGTTCGAGTTTTATATCAATGTGGGGCACGCGCTGGTAGAACGCGCTGGCGTCTCGCACGAGTTCAGTCAACTGGCCTGGGGCCAGGTGGAATCCGGTATCCGCGGCGAGACTTCCCTGGATGCATGGGAAGCCCGTAAATTGGCTTTGGCCAACGGTCCCGACGTCGAACGCTACAAGACGGAGTATCTCAAAGCTACATTCTCCGACGCGATCTCCATTTATCTGCTCTCGCTCTATCTGGATGTGGATTACTACGACCTGCGCGAGCGGGATTATCCACTGCTCGCGCCTTCTGCTCTGGCTGAACGTCTGCGTAAAGTCGCCGAATTGTTTCCTGCAAATTCAGGATTTGAATTCGCCATTCTCTACAAACGCCGTGGCTGATCGTTCCGCAACCAAGACTCTGTTCGCAATCGGGCGGGGCCATCACTTTCCTGGCTGGTGTTGCGTACCGGTCCGCGTCTGTTTGTTGACCTTCGTAGGTTCTCTGTCGGCCTTGGCCGCCTGCCTGCTGCTGGCGATTGTGGGAACGCTGATCGTTTCTGCCCTGCGTGGCGTACGTCCCGACATGCGGATCGCTTATTGGGACATCGCCTTCCCTTTGGCGTTTGTTGCGGGTGTAATCATCTTTGTCCTGGCCACCGTTCTGGAAATCCGGCACTACCAGCAGCGCAAGGCGCTGAACGCCATTGAGAGAATGGGCTGATGCCGCCGCGCATCGCCATTCCCATGCCGCACTCCAGCAATCACGAGTACGCAGCACGGGCAATTCCACAATACGAACGCGCCATTGAACTCGCAGGTGGCGTGGCCATCCGTATTCCTCTCGATCAGGCGCTGGCCGAAGTGAAGAAGATGGTCCAAACCTGCGACGCTGTTCTGCTGCCTGGCAGCAATGCCGACGTGGACCCCGCAAAATTTCGGCAACCGGCATCTCCGCATACGGCGCCCCCCGATTCACGGCGGGAAGAAGTTGATTTTGTGCTCCTCGACCATGCTTACGCGCGGCGAAAACCCGTGCTCGGGATTTGCTACGGGCTGCAAAGTCTGAACGTCTTTTTTCAGGGATCCTTGATTCAGCACATCCCGGACTTCCTGCCGGAACCCGCTCGCAACCAAGTCGATCACGAGGCGGGAAAGAATGTTGCTATCGCGCATACGGTCGAAATCGAGCGCGAGTCGAAATTAGGACAGATTCTCGCTAATTGCGTGCCCGCAAACGGCAGCGCTTTGAAGATGATCATTCCGGTAAATTCCTCACATCATCAGTCCGCGGACGCGATTGGTGAAACTCTGCGGCTGGTTGGCCGGTGTCCCGCCGATGGCATCATCGAAGCCATCGAGGCCAGATCGCCCGACCACTTTGTGCTGGCAGTGCAGTGGCATCCGGAGCGCTCCGATCAGGACGAACATTCGCGGGCAATCTTCCGGGCGTTGGTAAGTGCTGCCGAGTAGGTCTCTGTTCGAGCACGATCTATCGCCCGGCGCCTAGTATTTCTCTGCTCTCATCCTGCGCGACCGCCGGATACGCTGCGGCTTTGCGCCGCCGCAAGTCACGAGGCAATTCGGAACGCAGCAGCCACAATGCCGCCGCAACAGCCGCCGCCCACGTAATGGAGACCAGTGCAAGCTGCGATAAATCCGCTACTCGATTGCCATGGCCCGTACTGCCCAAGGGCACGGCTTTGGCAACTTCGAAACTGATTAGCCCTGCTATGACAGCCGCTAATAGCGCTTTTGCCAGTTCTTTCCAACGCATTTCGTCGAGCCGCACCAGTCCGCGTTGGTGGAGGAGTCCGGCAAGCGCAAGCAGATTGATACCGATGCCGATGTCGGAAGCCCACGCCAGGCCGACAACTCCGAATGCGTGGAACAGGAAGGAATAAATGGGCAACGAGACTACGGTGATCAGGCTGACCGCAAGCATGGGTGTCAGGGTGTCGCCCGCAGCGTAGAAGGCGCGGGCGTAGAGCCCTTGAGCGGACCATAGCACCAGTGACAGCGAGAACCAGAAGAAGTAGACGGCGCTCGTCTGTGTGTCGCCAAACGAGAATTTGCCGCGGCGGTACACCAGGTCAATCAGCGGAATCGCAGCAACCATCATCCAGCCGGTTGCCAGCAGCGATGCCGCTGACACCCGGTATACCGAGTCATTCACGGTATCGGCGAATGCCTGGAGCTTTTTCTCATTGAACAACCGCGCGAAGAATGGCAAAGATGCCTGCCCTGTTGCTTGCCCCAGAAC
>JBKOUZ010000169.1:0-11088 GCA_046723715.1 Acidobacteriota bacterium
CCGCCATTGGCAATGGCTCTGCCTTTCGTCGCGGACGAGACTTCGCGGCCTGGGTTGGAGTGGTGCCTCGACAACACTCAACCGGAGGCAAGCAGAAACTGTACGGCATCAGTAAGCGCGGTAACGTCTATCTGCGGCGCACCTCTTGCAGTCCGGCGGCGGACCATACATTATCGCCAATTTTATTCTCTCATCCAACTCGCTCAGCCCCTAACCAAATCGCGCCAATTTGCGCACCTCATTCCCATTTTGGGAACGCGCTCCCCCGCATCTCCTGACCCGCGCTACCCCCACCGCTGCTCAGTTGCACCGCTATGCCTCATGTTCGCTAACCGTTTGCGTTGCCCGACCCCATCTGAGAAACTGCGAGTACGAAGGCTGCGTAGCTTCAGGGAAACAGTTTCGGTATCCGCACTGCTATACATAGTGCGCCAGCTTGAACAGGCTCCTGCGAAGTCCAAGATCGAGACCCGCCAGGACGGCCCGAGCTTAGACGCTGCAGAAACAATCCGGGTTCAGACCGGGAAGGCCACGAGTTTCCAGGTTCCGGAAAGACTCTGAATACTGCAGCTGGTTTGCAATGGCACGACTTCAGGCGTACCGCAAGTACGGCAATATCATCGCGCCTTTAACACAGGGGGAAGTCTCGAAACAGCCGGATGGATTTTTTTCGCAGCCTCTTTACTTGTGCCGCAAGGAGCGCAGAATCAACGCGGCTTTAGCCGCTGAAGTTCGTTCCTTCGCTTGATCATGAAATAGCTTCTGAAATTGGGCATACTCATGGGCCGCATCCACGTTCTTTCCGACACTGTTGCCAACCAGATCGCCGCCGGCGAGGTGGTGGAGCGGCCTGCGTCTGTGGTGAAGGAAATGCTTGAGAATTCCCTCGACGCGGGCGCTACCCGGATCAAGATCAGCATCGAAGCGGGCGGAAAGAAACTCATCCAGATCAGTGACAACGGATGCGGGATGGTACGTGACGACGCCATGCTGGCTTTTGAGCGGCACGCCACTTCGAAAATTAAAAAGGCCGAAGACCTACTCAGTATCTCCACTCTTGGCTTTCGGGGAGAGGCCTTGCCATCCATCGCATCAGTGTCGCGATTGCGGCTGGAGACCCGCGCGCCGGAAGAGCCGGCGGGCACTGTCGTCGAGATCAACGGTGGAAAGATTGCTCGCGTGGAAGAAGCCGGTCTGCCGCCGGGTACATCAATAACTGTCCGCGACCTCTTCTTTAATGTTCCCGCGCGGAAGAAATTTCTGAAGTCCGAATCCACCGAGTTGTCGCACATCGCTTCGTTGGTTACCCATTACGCGCTCGCGCATCCGGACAAGCATTTCGAATTGCATTCGGCCGCCCATGCCATGCTTGTCGCTCCTCCCGTGGGCGGCCACAGTGAGCGTGTGTACCAGGTGTTCGGCAGAGAGACACTCGATCAGTTGATTCCACTGGCTGCGCAACAGGCTTTGGAGCGTGTAGGGCTTCCGCAGCCTCCACCCTGGCGCCGCAAGGAACAGGACGAAGAGGATTCCATTTCGAACGGTCCGGGCGACATGCGTATTCACGGATTCGTGTCGAAACCCGAGATCCAGAAACTCAATCGGAATTCCATTTTCGTTTTCGTGAACGGACGCCTTATTCGGGATCGTCTGGTGCAGCATGCCCTGACCGAGGCTTACCGCAACATCATCCCGCCGACAGTCTATCCAGTGGTGCTGCTGTTCCTGGAACTACCGGCTGGGGAAGTGGACGTCAATGTGCACCCCTCAAAGACAGAAGTCCGATTTCGACAACAGACCGCGATTCATGACTTCGTTCGTGACACCGCGCGCGCCGCGCTGATGAAGGCACGTCCTGTACCACAGTTCGTCTCGGAAATCGGTGCTCGCGCCACAGCGAGCCAGGCGCTGACACCTGGTGGAGCCTGGGAATCGTCGTTGCAGGGCGCAGCCGTCATCTCTGGATCGGGCATTCTGCAACAGCCTCCACGCGAAGGATTCACGTTGGTTTCGCAGGCGCCGCCACTGATGCCTGCACGCTTGCAGTTCGATGGCAGCATCGCCGTCGAAGGCAATGCGGCCATCCCGGTTGCGCGTGGCACGGAGCGTTTGCCCCTCAACCCTGATTTTTCTGTGACGGCGCGAAATATTGATGCTGTTCCCGATCATGGCTGTGCTCCGGCGCTCGAAGTTGGAGAAGAAGAGCCGACGCTATCGTCATTGACCACGCTCAAGCCGCTAGGCCAGATCCGGAATTCGTTCATTCTGGCGGTAAATGAGGATGGACTCTGGATCGTGGACCAGCACGTCGCTCACGAGCGCGTTTTATTTGAGCGGGTGCTGAAGCAGCGGGCGGCGCAAAAAGCCGAAAGCCAGCGCCTGCTCATGCCGATAGTGCTGGAGTTGTCTCCGGCGCAACAGGCGGTGTTCCGCGAAATCTCCGAGGAACTTCAGCACAACGGATTCGAAGCCGAGCCTTTCGGCGCACGTAGTGTGGCGGTGAAAGTAGCTCCAGCGGGAATTGAAGCATCGGCTGTGGAACATATGTTGCACGAACTTCTAGACCAATTCTCACGCGAAGAGCAATCCCTCAACCTGGAAAAGATCCGCACGCGCATCGCCGCATCGATTGCGTGCCACGCCGCCATCAAAGTAAACATGCCGCTCGACCAAAACAAAATGGAATGGCTCCTCGCAGAACTAGCAAAAACCGACCACCCAATGGCGTGCCCGCATGGCAGGCCGGTGGTGCTGAGGTATTCTGTAAAAGATATTCAGAAGGCGTTTAAGAGAATCTAGGCCTGAGCGATGGCAGAGTTGTTTGGCTCGTTGCTCATAGCTCAACGCTTGTCTATGACTGACCTCGAACTGCAACAGCAACGTCGCGAGAAGTGGCGGCTAGATGGCAAGCCCATCCGGACCATTGAGGACGCTCGCGCGTTTTTGGAGGACGTGGGGCTTTGCCTCATGTATCCGCGGCGCCCGGCGCTGCTGGTGCCGACTTTCATCGGGGCATTCGTGGGCGGGGACGACCGTTTACCAGAGTGGCAGCATGCGTTCAAAGATCCGCGAGCAGCGCAGGCGACCGAGTTGATGGTGCGTTTGTTGCGCGAGCGGACTGCATTTGAGGCAAACCTGTTCGAGGAAAATAACGGTCTCCTGGTGGCCGCGTCGGTGTTTCCTTATTTGTACGCGCTCATGGGTGAGCGCAACCCGAAGCAGCCTCCGAAAGCGGGCTCGCGCTCCCCCTATTCGGCGCTGGCGTGCGATGCCTTCGCCGTGATCCAGAACGAGGGGGCGCTTTCCAGGCAGAGGCTGCTGGAGAAACTGGGTGGCGGGGTTTCGACCGCAGCCCTCGACAAGGCGTTGGCCGAGTTGTGGTCGAAGCTCCGTATCACGCGTGTGGACTACAAGCCCAGCGAAGGATCGGTGTGGGATGTGCTGTATCGATGGGCACCTGAGGCGGTGAAGGAAGGCGTGGGATTGTCGGTGCAGGAAGCTTTATCGGCGCTGGTTTCGAAGTATCTGGATTGTGTAATCGCGGTTGAGCAGGCGGAACTCGAAATCTTTTTTGGAAACTTCATTGCGCGCTCCAAGGTAAAGGATGCCGTAAACGCATTGCTGGCGGCCAGAGAGTTGAGCTTCGTGCATGTTGGGGGAAAGTCAATGCTGCAGATTACGCCGGAAAAAGTCGTGGTAACCCCGGCGCCTCGTAGCGTGGCTCGCTAATCACTGCCGGATCAATTTTTCGCGTGTCTGATTCCAATGCAAGTTCATATCGCGGACGCCTTGCGCCATCGCCAACGGGTTTGCTCCACCTGGGCCATGCACGCACCTTCCGGATTGCGGCCCAGCGCTGCGCTGAGCATGGTGGAACGCTGATTCTCCGCAACGAAGATCTAGATCCGCAGCGCTGCCGGACCGAGTTTGTGCAGGCGATGATCGAAGACTTGCGCTGGCTAGGCATCAGCTGGGCGGAGGGACCAGACCGGGGAGGACTATTCGGCCCATACACCCAGAGTGAGCGGCGAAGCTTTTATCTGGACGCGTGGAGAGAGCTGCTCGATCGAGGCTTAATTTATCCCTGCACCTGTTCGCGCAAGGATGTAGCGCAAGCAGTCGGTGCCCCTAACGACTCCGATGACGAGCCGATCTACTCGGGGAAGTGCCGGATTAGTTCCGGACAAGCTAGCGAGAGGCGCTTCGGCCGTCCCGTGATGGCGAAGCCTAGCAGCCCCGCGGGCGTGAATTGGCGATTGCGAGTTCCCGACGGTGAAGATGTTTGCTTCAGAGACCTGCATCTCGGTCCGCAATGCATGGTCGCGGGCAAAGATTTAGGCGACTTCATTGTCTGGAGAAGGGATGACGTCCCTGCTTACCAGTTGGCCGTAGTTGTCGATGACGCGGCCATGCGCATCACGGAAGTCGTGCGCGGAGCGGATCTGCTGAAGTCCACAGCGCGTCAGATTCTTCTGTTTCGCGCCTTAGGCCTTTCTATTCCTGATTACTACCATTGCGAGCTGGTTCGCGATGAATCGGGCCTGCGGCTTGCGAAGCGGCATGACTCGCTCAGCATCCGGAAGTTACGCGAATCAGGATGGACGCCGCAGCAAGTGAGATGCTGATCAAGGTTTTGAACCAAACGATGCCGAAAGAGCACGAGTTCAGGTGGTGCCATCGGCTGACGAATACAGGCTTCTTCCGTGTACAATCTTGCCTTCGGGATGAGCGACTACACCACTCAAAAGAACCCTTCCAGAAAATTGATTATTGCCATTGACGGTCCGGCCGGTGCGGGCAAGAGCACAATTGCCTCCCGGTTAGCGCGCAAGCTGGATTATGTGAATTTAGAGAGCGGGGCGATGTACCGGGCACTCGCGCTGGCGGCGATTGAGAAGGATACGTCGTTTGACGACGAAGCCGCTCTGGTCAGGTTGGCCGACGCATCCCGCATTCAACTCGAACCAACTCTCGGCGGAAATCGGACGCTGCTGGATGGCAAGGATGTTTCGGCACGAATCCGGGAACGCGACGTAACGGAAGGTGCCTCGCGCGTCTCGGTGCATCCCAAAGTGCGTCAGTGGATGGTGGAACATCAGCGCGCGCTGGGCGTCAACGGTGGGATCGTCATGGAGGGCAGGGACATCGGAAGCAAGGTCTTTCCCGATGCCGACCTGAAAATCTTTCTCGATGCTGATCCGGTCGTACGCGAGCAACGCAGGATGGGACAGCAGAAGATCAAGGGTGAGGTGGCAGCCAGCGTGGCGGCGGAACTCCGCGAACGCGATCAGCGCGACCGTACGCGGGCGGCATCCCCATTAATTGCGGCGGAAGATGCTGTCGTCATTAACTCCACTGCGATGTCAGAGGACGACGTCCTGGCACAGGTGGAGAGCCTGGTCGCTTCCAAACTCTCCCAAGGCGACCCGTAGAAGCTAACCCTGCAAAAAATCAGTTATCCGTCGGTTGCGGAGTGTTTTTCGGCGCGCGCAGAGCTTTTCCCGGCTTAGCAGGTTCAGGGGGAACCGGCGCTGCCGCTGGAGTTGCCATTGCGGAAGTCTTGCGAATCTCGACCCCCTCGTGCTGGTTGTTGATTACGATGTGCGACCCCCCATTGCCCACACTCCCGCTGGCACGAGATTCGTGTTCTTCGTTGTTGACCTTCAACTCGGGAAAGTCGGATTGAATTTCGCCGTCCCGAACGCGGGCATCGACACGGAAGCTGGCCTTGTCAGGCAGAGTGAGCTGAATGGTTCCGTTACGATTGTCGATCTGCACGTTTCCGACGGTGCGCATCGCCAGCTCAACGGCGCCATTATCGTCTTGCAGGCGCACATCGCCGGACACTGCATCCAGCCGAAGGTTTTTTGAGCGGGTAGTCAGATGCAGAGGTCCTGTGATTTGATCGGCGCGCAGTTCGTCGGAATCGAGATCGAGCGAGCCATCGATTCGCGAAAATTCCATGTCGGTGCGGGAAGACTTGAACGTGACCGTTTTAGAGATCCGCTCCAGCTTCACACTCTCCTGGAATTCACCCTCGAGTTGAACCGAACCCTTGACGTCTGACACGGAGACTTCATTGAGCCGGCTGCCCAGGCGTACGTCGCCATTGATCTGCTGCACTCGGGCGGTGCCTCGGTCCTGACTGATCTTCACGCTGCCGCTGACGTCCTCCACAGAGGTGTCGGATCGCTGCGCCGAGATGTCCACGTTTCCGTCACGCCCGGAGATATTCACGTCGCCGCGGCGGGAGTTAACGGTCACAGCCGCTTTGCGTGGAACAGAAATATCGAGATCCGTCTCCACGGGATGATCCCCGGCGGCTTCAGCTCTTGCGTCCAGCGTAATCAACCCGCCAATGCTGGTGATGGTGGGCTTGGTTTCAGAGTTGTATTTATCGGCGTCCGTCTGATTTTCAGCCCCGATGCGCTTGCGGACGACTACGGTGATCTTGTTGTCCGCGGAGGCGTGCACGCTGATGGCGCCGCGAGTGTCAATCACTTTCAGGCTGGCCCCGGCCGGAAAATCCTGCTCGAGATGATCATCGTAGTTGTAGGTATTTCCGTTGAACAAGTGGTTGAAATCGCCATTATCGAAATTGAAGTCATCGCGTAACCCCGACCAGTTGAGCCGTTCAAGCTGGGTTGCGATCAATCCAAAGACAACAATCATGACAACCAGAACCACACCTCCGGCGCCAATGCCGGAAGCGCGGGCGCCCTGCCGCTGCGCCTGCATGTGCTCGACTACCTTGATCACGCCCCAGAGGATCAGCAGCACGGGCCAGTAGTTCGCGAACAAATGCGCCAGGCGTCCCACCGACAGCACGTGCATCGTGCTCAGCAGGAACACAAAGCCGATGATGATCAGGACGAAAGGCCCGGCAATCGAACGCGGACGCCGCGGCGGAGGCGCCAGAGGCGGCGGACTCATCACTGGACTAGACATTGTTCACCTCGCCAGAGGAAGGTGGTTGCGTATTGGGTGCACTCGTAGGCGCTGGCGGAGGCGGTGGTGGGCCGGGGGAATATACAGTGGCATCCGGTGGCAACGGGCCTACGTGTCCCGTAGGCGACGCATTGCTCTGGAAAAGCTTCACCACGCCAATGACAAGCAGAATGGCAGGCCAGGTTCTGTGGAACTCGATGTGGGAAACGCTGTCGAGGAGAAACAGGACGCCCAGGGTAACGAGCATCGCTGGTCCCATCAGCCGGCGAGTACGGCACTGCTCGCAAGCGCATCGACCGGTAATTCCACCGAGCAGCCCCCAGTGTTTCGCAAAGAGCCAGACACCGAGCAGGATGAGTGTCAGCGATATGAGAACACCCATGCCAACCTCAAACAGCCCTGCTGTGTGCAGCAGGAAAAGAATACCCAGGCCGATCAGGATGGCTGCACCGGCGGGAACTTTCGTTCCCTCAAACTTCTCGCCGGCGCCAAACGTTGCGGCTAATCCGAACGGGTCTGGCACAGGCTCTCCCATCTGGATGGCTTTGGCTGTGCGAACGGCGTCAATGATCTGATAGACGTAGAAGAACCCGATGCCGATGCCGAGGATCGTGTGCATGTACCAGGGAACATCTGAACTCACCCCAACAATCAGCAGCACCATGACGATCAGGTGTGCCAAGCCCTTGGCGTATTGCGAGCAGTAGACCGCGCCCACGCCGAAGGGAAAAAATCCAGCGAGAATGCCGGCGACCGCTGGATTGGGACCGGACACCGGACCAGGTACGGCCTTGAGCCCCGTGCCTTGATCCGTGAATTGCTGGTATCCGGTTTGCGGCGGAGACTGTGGCGATACAAATCCTGGCGCAGGAGCAGTTCCTTCCATGCGCGCGGCGAGACACGACTCGCAATAAATCACGCCGCGGACATCGCGAGTGCAGCTCTGACAAAGTGGCTTGCCGCATGTGCGGCAGAACGCCACCGCAGCTTGATCGCTGTGATTGGCGCAGTTCATACGAACCTCCTGTATTTGGTCACCGACACTACAGGCAGATCGCGAAAAGATGGACCCAGCGGCGCGCTAGCCAAGATCAACTGCTCCCCCGTTTGGCTGTAATTGCGCTCCTGCTTCTGCTCGGGCTGTTGTGATGTGTCGTTCTTACGCTCCTTGGTTGGTTTTGCGGGACCGGGCTCGGCCGGCGTGACATTGCGCTTGATCCCGCGGAGTGCAGCTTGCAGTTCGTAAACGGCGCGCACGTTGTCGACATACCGTATCACGCGGGCCTGCGTGTTGTAGTAAGCGTGCCGGATCGCGGCGGGACGCAAGCTGACCTCGCGCAGGTCCGCGGGTTTGACTCCCGCGACCGTAAGGCCCACCGACAGCGCAAAGAATGCCATGCCAAACGACATGGCAAAGCGCGGCTGTCGAACCATCGCCCAGATCGGCTCCAACAACGACGCCTGCACCCGATCTAGCCACGTAATACGTGGCTTGCGAACCGGTGCTGCTATCCGGAGGCGTTGGGAGTCAACGCCTGTTGTGGATGCCAGGATATTCGTGACCAGATTGGCTGGAGGCTCCACCTCCGCGAGATCCTTCAGCCAGCTGCGGCCCGCCTCAGCTTCGGCGAACAGCGGCCCACATGCCTTGCAATTCCGGGCATGGGCTTGGAAGCGGTCGAGTGCAGCCCCGCTCAGAACGCCATCCAAGGCATCCGAGAGCAGCGAGTCGAACTCGTTGCACTTCATTCCGTTGCTGGTCTGGTCCGGCATCACATCACCTGCCTATAGGTACGTTGGAGGAGCCTTGCCAGTTCCGCTCGCCCTCTATTTATTCTTGATTTCACGGTACCCTCCGGGACCCTCAAAACGGTGGCTATTTCGCGATAGTCCATATCTTGTAAGTCCCTTAGAATCACTGCTTCTCTGAGTTCGGGAGAAAGCTTGCCCAAGGCGGCATGAACCGTCTCGCTGACCTCCCGCTGGCGCACCCGGGTATCCGGGGGGGCGGAGGGGTCGGGGATCTGCTCGCTGAGGGGTTGAGAGTCTTCATGTTCCGACGCGGTAGTATCCATCGAGTCCGTCATGCGGTCCTGCTTGGTCTTGCGGAAATGGTCCACCAGCAGATTCCGGGTGATAGTTGTGACCCAAGTCACGAACGCACCCTTGGTATGGTCGTAGCTCGATAGGGTGCGATACATCTTTATGAAGACCTCCTGGGTGAGGTCCTGGGCATCCTCGGACGACCCTGCAAAGCGATAGCAGATGTTGTAAATCCGCCGGTTGTAAGTTTGCACGATTTCCTCCCAGGCGGCGGCGTCGCCGGCAATACATCGCCGAACCAGCATCGCAACGACCTGGACGTCTTCCACTTGCGCTCCCCGGAAATCGCCTTACTGAGACAAGGCCTGAATAAATTGAGACCATCACAGGCCTATGGAACAGTACGCTGTTGCAGGCCACGAAGTTCTGAAGTCAGCTGAACCGTAAGCGAAACAGGGAATTGTAGCAGTGTAGGGAAGGGCGTTCGGTGCGCAGAATCGTGCCTGGGAAGAATGCGACAACTCAAAAGGCGCTGAGTTCAACTGCAGAGAATGACTGGGTGTTAGCGCTTTTCACATCCCTAACACTAAAGTAACATTGCGATCTGAAATTTTGGATTGTTGGCTGACTGAGCATGCTAATGTGTGGGCGAAAATAAAAGCCCTCCCCAAATGAGTCCTCCCCCAATAAGATTCAGACAATTTGTTATCGCGTGGATTTTCCAGATCTGGCAAGAAGAGGATAAGCGCCGCCACGCGGCAGGCTGATTACAGTAAACGGCGCGCCGAGCTCAATTTCGCGCAGCTAGTCTAAGCCTTGAGTCGAAGTGATACATGCCCAGTCAGGGAAGGTGAGTTGTATATCTTCATCATCCCCGTCAGGCTCCGTCTCTACAAACGTCAAGTCCATCGTTCCCGTAACGCGGCCCGTATATTCATCCATCAAAGCGCCTAGCGAGCCAAGGAACTTTCGCTTTTCCGCCAAAGTCATCATGCCGCTGATTCTATCACCCTTGAAAAGGCAGGCCGGGGCCCTTGGCTTCTGTCGTTTGTTTGCAGCCGGAAGCGCCGGCAACCGCAGTTGAGATACACTCACTTTTGACGATGCACGCCGGAAAAATGGTGAGATTTCTGGAGGCGAAGAAATCGATGCAGCGTCAATACAGTTCGTCCGCGGGCCCATAGCTCAACGGTTAGAGCAGCAGACTCATAATCTGTTGGTTCCAGGTTCAAATCCTGGTGGGCCCACCACTTACAGGCAACCTGTATAGGCCAGTGTAGCGAAGTGATTTACTAGACCTTCGCCGACTCGGCCAGGGTTGCCCCTGGTTTGTTTAGGAGCTCCTTGGCGGCCTTCCGGCGGCCCCTAAAAGCCTTGTCTCGAAACAGCCGCGTGGATTCAAGAGCGGCGAGTCGAAAGGCGAAAGCGAGTAGCAGCAAGGGGACCGTCAGAAATGGCGGCACCGTTTATCTTACCCACGACACCAAGACGCGCCACAGAATAAGTCCGACGGCAACGTTGAGAATACCCACGCAAATCAACCCTTCGGCCGCCATACCCATTAGTGCTGCCAGCCCGGTCGCTTGGAATTGCCAACACCAATGAATGCCGGTATTGATACGAGCACGGCAGTGACGGCCACGATTGGGAGTGCCTTGGCTATTTCAATTAACCAGCTCATCTATTCCTCCAAAAGCGAAAGGCCCTGTCCACGGTCAGGGCCTTTTCACTACGGGTACGATGAAGACAGCTTACCAACTACCTTATCGGACGGCAATAGCCTATCGCTGGGGTGTACCTGACCGTCGGTTGGGTGAACATCGGTTTAGGCCGTTTGGCAATAAGGCTTTCAACAAGCCGTCGCATCCGTTCCCGGCGGGCAGCCCTACGGGCTTCTCGCATGGTGTTTGGTTTGGCCATCAGTCAAACCCCGCACGTTGAAGTGCATCGGCCGCCAGTTGGATGAACTCCTAGGGCAAATGTGTTTGCAACTGAGTGATTGCAATGGGTCGTTTAAAAAGGCCGCCAGTGATTTCCGTTCAGCATCTGCCAGCGTTCCCAGTATCTCCTTGCGGACTGCTCTAGTATGTCCATGTC
>JBKOUZ010000235.1:0-30533 GCA_046723715.1 Acidobacteriota bacterium
ACCGTATCCGGCACCTTCCGTTTCGACGTCGCGCAAGGTCGTGAAGCCCTGCTCGAGCGCCCGGCGCGCCGCCACACCTGCGCGCAGAGCGCGAAGCGCGAGCCCCTGCGAAAGAATGTTGGCATCATAGCCGCCTTTGGCAGGGTCTTCTCCCTGCAGAAAGATGTGCGTATGCGAGTCGATCAGTCCCGGCAGCACCGTCTTACCTGAAAGATCGATCACTGTTGCACCGGCTGGAGTTTTTGCGTTTGCCTCCGCTGAGACGCTCTCGATGTGATTGCCGCGGATGACGACGATCTGATTAGACCGTGGCTTGTCCGATTTTCCATCGATGAGGGTCCCCGCGCGAATCACGACGACAGTCGGCGCATTTTGTCCAAGAGCCGCTACTCCCCACAGCAACCAGCACGCAGTCCAGCGCAAGAGATTGGTCATTGATTTTCCTGGCTCAACGATTTTGTCGGTACAAGAGTAGGCCCAACAAACGGCTTATGAGTTGATCACCGCGTCGGCTTCAATTTCAACCAGAATTTCGGGAGAGATGAGTGCGCTCACCTGGACCATCGATGTCGCCGGCCGCACGTCAGCAAAGAATTCACCATGCGCCTTTCCCACCTTCTGCCAGTCGGCAATGTTAACCACGTACATGCGAGTGCGCACGACGTCTTTCATGCTAGCGCCGGCGTTCTTCAGCGCGCTTTCGATATTCTTCAAGGTCTGTATGGACTGGGCATATACATCGCCTACACCCACGATCTTGCCATCGGAACCAGTCGCGGTCGTTCCCGAAACGTGCACAGACGAACCAACCTTCACCGCACGAGAGTAACCAACGATTGGTTCCCACGTTGTGCCGCTCGAAATGAGTTTTCGCTCCATCGTCGCCTCCAAAGAGGCTAATTCTACCGCGTGAAGCGGGGCCAGTGGCGCGGGTTTAGCAGCCGTGAGTCTTGAGTGCCAGCAACATACAGCAAAATCCAGCCGGAAATCGCGAAAACTGAAGCGCCAGTCTACTGGCTCGGCGGCACAACGTTCTTACGTTTGATCCTCGTCTAATGATTCAGGAAACGAATCGTGCTGATAAACAAAAGTCACTTGCGTCTGCGACCGAAGTAAGTTATTTACACACGCAAGTAGTTGCGATTTTTGAATGGCACGGGTCCAGGGGGTTCGACATAACATGATTCCGGAATCGCATCCGTTGCAGCAGTTGTTTCAAGACCTGGTGGGGCAACACTACGCGCACGAGATTGGGATTCGCGATCCGCAGGTCGTGGCCTACGTTTCGCACCTGTTGGCCGAATTCTGCGAGGCCGACCAACTGTTCAAAATTAAGGACGCCTTCAATCGTCAGCTTTCGGACGTTGGCGAGATGATGCTGGAATCGGATCCTGTGTATGGGCCCGCGCCGTCGTTCGATCGCGAGCGCCAGGTACGCAAGCACATCGGCGACTTCACTCTATTCTTTGCCGGCATGTTTCCCGAGAGCATCAATCATCTCCGGTTACGCCGCCAGCGCGTGGAGAATTTTATCGACTGGGTGAAGGCAGGCAAGGAGAGTTACTACATCGTGTCGAAGTTCGAACACTTCGAGTACGCCAAGGTGGCGCCGCTCTTCGCCAGCCTCTCGCAAAATTTCGAAGGATGCGTGTACGGACTGAATATGGTGAAGAACGATCTGCAGGAGATGCAGCATCCCATCGTGCGCCGGACCGATGAATTAATTATGTAAAAGCACAGATTAGAGGGCCAAGTGTTCGATTAACTCCGGGATCCGTTTAAAATCTTAGCTCACTGGTATTGCCCAGACGGTAAAAACTGAGGGCAGCGCTTCCCTGCACAAGCAAACGAAATCTGCGAAGCGGGCCGAATTCCTCTCCCGGATCAAATTTCTTTTCGTGCTCCGCGATTACCACAGACATCGCCCAGATCAGCGAGGAATCCGCCAGAGCACGCAACGTGCTGCGGTAAGCATCTTTCATGCGGTAAGGCGGATCGATAAAAACGACGTCGGCCGCCACCTTGTGACGCTCCATGCGCCAGAACGCTCGCGGCAAATCTTCCTGGATCACGTGAGCCCCGCTGCTTATTCCCAAAGCGGAAAGGTTCGCGCGGATCGCCTCCGCGGCGGCGATGGAGTTCTCCACGAAATGCACTTCTTTTGCGCCGCGGCTGAGAGCTTCAATGCCCACTGCGCCTGTACCGGCAAAGAGGTCCAGCCATACGCTGCCCTGCAGAGCCGAAGGATTGCCTGCGGTGAGCACGTTGAAGAGCGTTTCACGCGTGCGGTCGGAGGTCGGACGTATGTCCATTCCGGGCAGCGCGCGCAGCGGACGGCTGCGATATTTGCCCGCGATCACGCGCAAGGCTTTGCCCCGCCGAGTACCTCGTTCCCCGCACCCATACATGTAGAATAAAAGGGAGCGGCGGAATATGCGAAGTTGGTCCATTTCGGTGGGGCGCCTGTTCGGCGTGGATATTCGCGTCCATCTGACTTTCCTGATCCTTCCGCTCTTCATTTATTGGACCGACTACGCGGCTCATCAGGGCTCGGCCACCGGCCCCAGAGACTTAGCTCTGGTCGGAATCATTCTGGCTGGCGTGGCCGTGCACGAGTGCGGCCACATGCTGGCGGCGCGACGTTATGGCATGATCCCCAAGGCAGTCATTCTGTTGCCTCTTACCGGCGTCGCTCTGTACGACGAATCACGAATGGAGAAGCCGAATGCAGCTGGCGCATGGCATCGGGAGATCAGCCTCGCCATTGTGGGACCGCTGGCAAACCTGGCATTCGCAGGATTTTCAGTTGCTGCCATAGCAGGGTCCGGGCGCGGCTTCGATTTGTGGAGTTGGCCTTTTCTGTACGCCAGAAATTTGCCGCGCAGCCTGGTATGGGCGAATTTGTACATTGCGCTGTTAAATCTAATGCCCGCCTATCCCCTGGACGGCGGACGTATTCTCCGGGCATTCATCTCCCGCTCGATTGATATTGGCTCTGCCACTCGTCGCACTGTGTCTATCAGCACTGCGATTGCCATGGTGCTGATCCTTGCGGGTCTCTTCAGTGACAACTGGCTTACGATGGTGGGCGTAATCATCTTCTCCGCCGCACAGCTGGAGGAGCGCGCACTGGTGTTTCAATCGGTGCTGGAAAACGTGCGCCTCGAAGAAGTGATGCTCACTGACTTCGCTACGCTCTCTCCGGCTGATACTCTGCAGGGTGCGCTCGACAAAGCGGTGCATTCTCTGCAGGACGATTTCCCCGTGGTCCGGGGCAGCGATATGGTAGGGGTCATTTCAAGGCAGCGCATTCTTGATGCCTTGCGCGCTGAGGGCGACGGCTACGTGCAGGCCGTGATGAACAAGATCTTCGATGTCTCGTTGAGAAATGACTCGCTGGGTTCGGCCTTTCGCAAGCTGACGGCTCGCAGTTCCAGCATTATCCCGGTGGTGGAGGACGAGCACCTGATCGGAATCGTCACCCTGCAGAACCTGATGCACTCCATGTCCTTGCTGGCCGAGAGCCGTAAACTGCGTCGCGACGAGATGGAATCCTAGAAAGCTCTGCGTTCAGAACAGCCGCACAGCTTTAGCCTGTTGTACGGCGGGAATTGATCTCAACCTCTTCAGCACTTCGTCGGACACTTGTCCATCCACGTGAACAACTGCAATAGCCTCGCGCTCCGACTCTTTTTCGAGGGTGCGCCGCCCGAGAGAGAAGTCAGCAATGTTGATGGACTCCTCGCCGAGGATCGTTCCCACCTTCCCTATGACACCTGGTACGTCGCGATTACGCATGTAAATCAGATTGCGTTCCAGGGGAGCCTCTACATCAATGCCATCCACGTGCAGTAGGCGCGGAGCCTCCCCGTGCAGTACGGCCCCTTTCACCATGTGCTCTTCAGTCGCGGTTTTCAGTAAAATCGAAAGCACACTGCCGGCGCCTCCCGTGGAGGTCTTGCCCTTGTGCGATTCCAGCACTCGCAACCCGCGCTCCTGGGCGATGGTCGCCGCGTTCACCAGGTTGGCTTTCTCCTCGAGCGCCTGGTTCATAATGCCCTTGATCGCGCCGTTCCGGATCAACTCCGTTTTCCACTCGGCAATGTGCCCGCTGTAGCGGATCGAAATCTCTTCCAGGGATCCTTCGGAAACCTGGGCAAGAAATGCGCCGATGCGCTCGGCCAGCACAATGTAGGGCTGCATAGCGGCATACTCCTCGGCGGAAACCGAGGGGACATTTACGGCGTTCTGAATGACCCCATGCTTCAGGTACTCTTTGACCTGCTGCGCAATCTGGACACCGACGGCTTCTTGCGCTTCCGCCGTCGAACCGCCAACGTGTGGAGTCAAAACTACATTCTGCAGCGCCAACAAAGGCGAATTCTTCGGAGGCTCTTCCGCGAAGACGTCGAGGGCGGCACCCGCGACGTGACCTTGCTGGAGCGCCAGCGCCAGATCGGCCTCATTCACCAATTCTCCACGCGCGCAGTTCACCAGACGTACACCCTTCTTCATCTTTGCCAGCGACGCTGCATTGATCATGCCAACCGTCTGCGGCGTGAGGCCCACGTGCAGGGTAATGTAGTCCGCAGCGGCATAAACCTCATCGACGGTACCGAGGCGAATGGCTTGATCTTTCGCGACGGATACAGACACAAAGGGGTCGTGAGCGATAAGGTCCATGCCGAAGGCGCGGGCGCGACGCGCTACTTCCATTCCGATTCTGCCCAATCCAATAATGCCCAGCGTCTTGCCGCGCAACTCTGTCCCTTGCAGAGATTTTTTCTCCCATTTTCCGGCATGCATGAGCGCATCCGCACGGCAGAGGTGGCGAGCCATGGCCAGCATCATTCCCATGGTTTGCTCGGCCACGGCCACGGCATTGGCGCCGGGGGTATTCATCACGGCGATGCCCTTGTGGGTGGCCGCTTCCAGATCGATGTTGTCCACGCCCACGCCCGCGCGTCCGATTACCCTGAGCTTGTGAGCATGGGCCAGCAATTTGGCGTCGGCCTGTACCGCCGACCTCACGATAAGCGCATCCGCGGTTTGCAGATGCTGGGGCAAATTGCCATCCAGCTGGTCGGCAGTAAGTACTGTCCACCCCGGCTCCTGCAGTTGCGCAACTGCCGATGGTGAGATCTTCTCCGCTACGATGATTTTCAAGAAGTAATTCCTTCAGACCAGAATTCGTTGCAAATCTGTGACAATATTTGACGCGGATGTGACACCGTCCTGACACGCCCCGCTCGCTAGTTTTCTAGACTCGCTCTCATTGGGCATCAGCCCTGGGAGAAGAACATGAAAACAGCCAGCGCAATCTCGATCTTATTCCTGATTGCCCTCACAGTAGCGTGCGGCTACAGCGCGAAGGCCAGCCCTCCGGTCGCCGGCAGCGTTCCCGCCATCTCGCAGCTCAGTCCAAATTCGGCATCGGCCGGCGGCCCCGGTTTCATCATGACCGTTAATGGAAGCAACTTTGGCAGCAAGGCAGTCGTAAATTGGAACGGTGCCGCCCAGAGCTCAAACACCAGCGTGATTAACAGTAAGCAGCTGAGCGTAAACATTCCGGCCGCAATGATCGCGACGCCGGGCACGGCTAAGATCACCGTGACCAATCCCGGGACTACGGGCACCGGCCTCTATGGCGGTGGAGGAACCTTGGCGGAGACCTCGAGTCCCATGGACTTCCCCATCAACTGATCCGTAATGCCGCCAATCCATCAGGCATTCACCAGTTGGCGCTTGTCGGCTTGCGCGTGGGCATAGACTTCCTGGGCTGCTCGGACTGCTGCGCCGTATTGGACATTCTTTTCTGTGACGCGTGCCAGTACATGTTCGAGCGCCCCTAAAATGCCGATCGTGTCCAGATAGTCGTAGTAGCCAATGTGCGCGATGCGGAACAGCCTGCCCTTCATTTCGCCTTGCCCATTGGCCACGACGGCGTCGAACGATTCGCGAAATTCCTTCACGATTTTGCCGGAGTCGATTCCCTCCGGAGAGGAGATCGCAGTGAGCGCCGCTGCCGGCTTTGAAGCATAGAGATTTAATCCCAGGGCTTTTGCTCCAGCGCGAGTCATCTCCGCACAGAGTTCGGCGTTGTTGACCAGCTCTTCACGGCCTTTCGCCAGGTCGCCTTTGCCCATGCCACGGACGAATTCCAGCGCCGCTCCCAGCGCTGAAAATAACGAAGTCGCGGGCGTGTAGGCCGTTTCCCCCTTGGCAGCCGATTTTCGCTCTTTGCGCAGGTCGAAGTAATAGCGCGGCGAAGTCGCCTTCTCCATGCGTTTCCATGCGCGCTCGCTTACCGCGCAATACGCCAAGCCCGGAGGCATCATCAGAGCCTTTTGCGATCCCCCGATAATGAAGTCCACGCCCCAGCCATCGACATCAAGATGGGTTGTGCCCAATCCCGTGATGGCATCCACCACGAGCAGGGTCTCATCGCCCTCGGCGCGGACGATCCTTGCTATCCCCTCTACATCGTGGCGAGCTCCGGTGGAACTTTCGGTCGCCTGTACAAAGACGGCACGCAGCCGGTTGTTTACGCGTGCCCGAACTTCATCGAGCGAGAACGTCTGACCGTAGGGCACCTCGAGAACTTCCACCTGGCAGCCGAAGGCTTTGGCCAGCCCGGTCCAGCGCTCGCCGAACTTTCCGGCGGTTAGCACAAGAACGGCATCGCCGGGCGACGTCAAATTGGAGACGGAAGCTTCCATCACCCCTGTGCCGGAAGATGCCAGCACCAGTACATCGTTCTTCGTGCCGATGAACTGCTTCATGTCGGACATCACACGCTGAAACAACTCGCGAAAATCGGCGGTGCGGTGGTGAGCGGTGAACGAAGCCATCGCCGTTTGCGCGGCAGGCAACAGGGGCGTTGGACCGGGAGTGAATAGACGATTCTTATGCAACATAGCCGGAGTCCTTTATGAATTGGAATGGCTACTAGTTTATAGGAAACAGTGAGCGCCGCGACGTTCAGCCCGAAGGGTGCCGGGCTTCCCGCCTTTGCGGAGAAGATCGAAATTCTGAATGCGGCATCTATAATCCCGTCATGCCTCTAGTCGATCAGATTCAGAAAGACATTGTCACTGCCATGAAGTCCAAAGACGAAGCCCGTCTCTCCACCCTGCGAATGGTCAAAAGCGCGCTGCAACTGCGCCAAGTGGAAAAAATGGCTCCGCTCGACGACAAGGAGTCGCAAGCCGTGCTGTCCATGCTGATCAAGCAGCGGAAGGATTCGGTTGAGCAGTTCACCAAGGGCGGCCGTCAGGAGATGGCCGACAAAGAAGCAGCCGAAATCACGGTAATAGAATCGTACCTGCCGAAGGCGGCCGGCGAGGCGGATATCGCCGCAGGGGTGAAAGCAGTGATTGCGGAGATGGGCGCCCCCACAATGAAAGATATGGGAACCGTCATGAAGAACGCCATGGCGCGCTTCAACGCTGCAGGCATGCGGGTAGACGGGAAGTTAGTCAGCGATTTGGTGAAGAAGGAATTAACTGCGAAGTAGCATAGAGCATTGCGGGAAAGCCGCCTCGGCAGTCCGCTGGAGCGAAGCTCGACGGGTTTTCGGCACGTGCCTCACCCTGAGGTCATCTTTCCCGCTGCATCTCCCGATATACTTCGCTCTTAGAAACGCCTCGTTCTTTCGCCACTTTCTTCAGTGCAGCCTTCTCGTCGACCTTCTCTTCAGCCATAATCTGGTCCACTCTTTGCCGCACGCTAGAACGGCCGGCGGCTGCCGTCGCCCTATGGCCTTCCTCATGTTTTCCAATCAGCAGCGTGATCTCCCCCTTGATTGCTTCTCGGGCCCTGAGACTTCGCAGCACATCGCCTGCACCACCGCGTAGAAATTCCTCGTGCACCTTCGTTACTTCCCGCGCAATAACCACGCGTCGAGATTCGCCCAGAATCTCAACTACATCGGTCAGCGTCTCCAGAATGCGATGCGGGGCCTCGTAAAAGACCTGGGTTCGTGGAGAATTCTTTACCGCTTCGAGCGCGGCGCGGCGTTCACCGCGTTTTGGCGGTAAGAACCCGCAGAAACGAAAAGAATCGGCAGGCAAGCCACTGGCCACGAGCGCTGCCAGGAAGGCCGATGCGCCCGGCACCGGGACGACCGGGATGTGATGTCGGATCGCGAGCGTGATCAACCGGTACCCAGGATCAGAAATCCCCGGCATTCCCGCGTCCGTGACCAGGGCAACGTCAGCGCCTTCCTGGATTTGCTTTACGAGTTCTGCCGAGCGCGTCATCTCATTGTGCTCGTGATAGCTGGTGGTTCGCGTCTGGATAGCGTAATGATTCAGCAGCTTTTGCGTCTGGCGAGTATCCTCGCAGGCAATCACGTCCACTGTTTTCAACACACGCAGCGCACGCAGCGTAATGTCTTCGAGATTTCCGATCGGGGTGCCGACTAAATAGAGCGCAGGCTTCGCCACGGGACCTGAGCGGAAAGATGTCAGCGACTTCTCACCCGCGCGAGCTTGCTGGGGGTGAGAATCCTCCACTTCGGAGTCCATGTGCTTCATGGGCCGAAGTTTATCACCGGGTATCTGCCTTTGAACTTGTGCGTCCCGAGGCCCCTAGGCAAGCTTTTAAGCCTGGAGAATGTGAATGCTGACCAATGATTTCCGGATCGCGAAAGTGCAGAAAACGCTACGCTGGTTTGAAGAAGATATACCCCTGCTCGACATGCGCGTGAAGATGCTTTCGAAAGAGCGGCAGGAATCCGCGCGAAAGTTCGCAGCGGCCGTCATCGGCGAGACACGCGCCGAACTCGAGCGCCTGATGCGCGAGAGTCCGCAAGAGAAAGACGACACGCCTGGCGCACCTTGCGAACCCGCGGACTGAGGTCCCTTGCCATTGCAGGAGAGTCCAGAGACCCTAGCTAAACACGAGAGTTTAAGGTTTATCGGTGAAAATCCGTGTTCGATTACCAGGATCCCGCGGCCGCTTCGGAACGATGGGGAAGGGCCTGTTCGTAGTCATCCTCTTGTGAGACGGTAACTTCTTCCCAAAGTGTCTTGTCGCGCAGAAGGCGCGAGACCAGGGCGGTATGCATGGCATGGCCGGCGCGGTCGGCTACCACTTTGCCCAGCAGTTGCTTCCCGAGTAGCGCGAGATCCCCGACCAGATCGAGCACTTTGTGGCGGACAAACTCGTCAGAAAAGCGCAGCGGCCCGTTCTCGATGCCATCACGCGAAAGCACAATACAGTTCTCGCGCGAAGCTCCGCGGATCAGTCCCATGTTGCGCATCGCCCGCTCGTCCTCGCGCGATCCGAAGGTGCGTGCCGCCGCGATCTGCCGCAAATAGCTGCCGTTCGTCAGTTCCACTTCGAACGTTTCTTTCCCAATCAGCGGATGCGGAAAATTAATCGAGTAGGAGACGGAGTAGCTGCTGGCGGGATATACCCCGATTGACTTATTTCCCTCCCGCATCTCAAGTTCGCGGCGGATCTTCAGATATTTGCGGGCTTTCCGCTGCTTGCGAATCCCAGCCTTCTGAATCATTTCGACGAATGGTTTGGCGCTTCCATCCAAAATTGGCAGTTCCAGATTGTCGAGCTCGACAATCGCATTATCGATTCCCAGCCCGATGAACGCTGAAAGCACATGCTCAGTGGTAGAGATCAGCACGCCCTTTTTCATCAAGCTGGTTGCATAGCTGACCCGCGCTACATTGCGGCTGACGGCCTCCACTTCAAATCCATCGAGATCAGTGCGGCGAAATACGATCCCCGTGCCGGAAGCAGCGGGCACGATGCGCATGGATACCGGTGCGCCGCTATGCAGGCCGATACCGTTGCAGGCCACGGTGGAGCGAATTGTCTGCTCGTATTTCAAACTCGAAAATTCGTGTATGAGCAACAGGTTATCGTTAATTCCGAAAACTTGTCTGCGGCAAAAAAGCCACACTCCGTGGTGTCTAGAGCCGCGGCAGACCTAGGTACGGTGGACAATTCACGCAGCGAAATCAACAACTTAATGGGCTTAACAGTGCAGCAGAATGCGGCGGCGAATCTCAGGCTGGCTACTTCTTAGTCTTGTTGGGCTTATTGGGGTTATAGCCAGAATTCGGGTCGAACATGGCAGGGTCCAGCCCCTCATTGATGCTGACAGAATTGAAGAAGCGCTGGCTGGCCATGTCTCCGTTGAAGTAGCGGGTGACGTTATAGGGCGCCATGATGCCGGAGACTTGACGATAATTCTCATAGATTTCTTCTTCCAAGTTCTTTTGCCGGTCCACAGGATCGCGCCATTCGAACGACTTCTTGACCGGAAGATGCGTGTCATCATCGAAGAACAGCGTTACGCTCTCGTTTTTCGCATTGATCACCGTCACTCTCTGCGCCGGATGCTGCGCCGCGATCGAATTGCCCTCGTACAAAAGAATCACGCCGGGAGCATTCACCCAAGTGCGCAGAACCGAGTCCAGCGAAAAATGCCGCCGCCGCAAGTACTGATCAAGATCCTTCGGATCGAGCGGGTGCGGACCCTTGAAGGTAATCTCCCACGCTTTATCGCCGACGTATAACTGCGCGATGTCGCGCTCTTTCGTGATCTCGACGCGCTCCTTGTCGGGGAAGACGATGAAGTCCCAGAAAGGGTTGCCGCCCCCTTCGGCACGACCGTGATGAAACCCATAGCCTCGCCCTTGCTGCGAGCGATCACGGATCGTGAGATAAGTCTCTCCCCCCAGAGCGGTGATCGCCTTTTCGATCAGGGTCTTTGCTTTGCGGCTGTTTTCATCGGCGGGATTGGCGTTTTGAGGGCTCGTCGCGGAGACGGAGCCCGGCGCCTGGTCAGCCGTGCTTTGGGATTGGCTTGCCGTCTGCGCCCAGACGGAATACACCAACACCACAATCGGGAGAAGTCGTCTCATTCCTGGTCAGGAGTAATTTCTTGCAATCAGATTGTAGCGTCTTTAGGGGATTTTCGACCTGCGGCTACGGTTGCTCCTTATCCCTGTTGGATGCAGGAAACGCTCCGAATGCAATCTGGTCAACGGCGTTTTTGAGCGGTCTACCCCGTCAGCACCGCCCCGCCGTTCACGTTGAAGATCTCCCCTGTGATGAAGCTGGCATATTCGCTGCACAGAAACAGGATAGGACCGGCGATTTCGTCCGGTTTGCCGACTCGGCCCATAGGAATGGTCCGGCGAATTTCCTCACCGCTCCTGGGGTCCTGCAGTGCCGCTGCGCTCATGTCGGTATCCACCCAGCCGGGTGCGACAGAATTCACGTAAATGCCCGCCGAAGCCAGCTCCGTGGACAAGCCCTTCACCATGCTGATGAGCGCGCCCTTAGTCGCCGAATAATCGCAGTGAAACGCTTCCCCGCGCTGCCCGCTGGTAGAGCTGATGAGCACAATGTGTCCTGCTGCTCCGCCCCGGCGTGACTGCGACTTCATCTGTGCTACGGTATGCTTCACCAGCCCAAAAACACCGTCGAGATTGATGGACAACGTGGACCGCCACTGATCGTCTGACATTCGTTCGATGGCCACATCCTTCACGGGCCACACTCCGTGGTTCGCCACCAGAATATCCAGTCGGCCAAAATGCTTAACAGTCTCAGCCACCAGCGAACGGGCCGCTTCCGGGTTATTCAGATCTGATGCCACAGGATGGCACGCGGCCTGGCCACATTCTTTGGCCAGGGCTTCGGCTTGCGCGCGTGCACTGCGATAGGTGAATACAACCTTTGCGCCCGCCGCGGTGAACATGCGAACGGTAGCCGCGCCAATGCCGCGCGAGCCTCCGGAGATCAGGGCAACTCGACCTTGCAACGAGAGAGGGATCGACATAGCGCAACCAGTTTCCAGATTCTGGTGCGCCATGGCAAGCGGCAATACCTGGTTGCTTAGATACTTGGATTCGAGGACGCGCGTTCCGACTTCAATCCGCGCAGCAGTACGCGCACCAGCATCCCGTCAAACCGTGTACCACTCATGTTGACGAGTTCATCCAGGGCCTGTTCGGGCGTGCGGGCCGCGGAGAACGATTGCTCCGTCACCATGTTGGCATAGGCGTCGGTCAGCGCGATGATCCGTGCCCACAGGGGAATCTGCTCACCTCGACGCCTCTCTGGATATCCGGAACCGTCAAAGCGCTCATGGTGACACTCCACCGCTTCCCGCATCATGTTGGAGTGAGGAATGATTCCCACGATCTCGGCTCCTATGCGTGGGTGCATGCTGATCTGCAGAAACTCCTCATCGGTCAGCGGCCCGGGTTTGTTAAGAATGCTTTCGGGAACGAAAATCTTGCCTACATCGTGGACCCGTGCGGCATAGACTAAGTCGGCGGTTTCGTCGGATGACAATCCCAGGCCGCGAGCTACGACTTCGCTGTAACGTGCCACCAGGTCTCCATGTCCGCTACTCTGGATCTCGCGCGATTCCGAGGCGCGGCTGAGAGATTCAATAGCCTCTTTCAGCAGAGCCACGTTGCAACCCTCGTCAGCGCCGCAGAGTTTGTACAGCGTCGAGCGCAGCTCTTCGAGGTGCTCCGGACCGTTGCGCTCGCGTTGCAGGAAGCCTTCGATGTAGGAGGAAATCTGCTGCCGCTGCCGGGCAAATTCCTGCCCTTCCACATATTCCTGGGCGGTGGAAACCAGGTTGCCGCCGGAACGCTTGGAAACGTACATTCCGGCGTCGGCGACGCGGATGATGTCCTCAATCGAAAACCCGTGCATTGGGAAACTGGCAACGCCAAAACTGCCGGTAATGTGATGTTCGGCCAGCATGGGGTCTCCCGCCAGCCACTGGCGCAGCCGTTCAGCCAGTACCTGCGCCTGTTCTGCGTCAGTTTCAGGCATCAGCACGATGAACTCATCACCGCCGTAGCGCGCTACCACGTTCGATTGCCGCGACTTCTGCTCCAGCAGGCGGCCGACGCGCGCCAGCACCAGGTCGCCTTCGAAGTGTCCCATGGTGTCGTTCACGCCTTTGAACTTGTCGAGGTCGATCAGAACCACCGAGAATGGCCGTCCCGAGCGGGAAGCACGTTTCCATTCAGCGGAAAGAGCCTCCCAGAAGAAGCGCCGCGTCTTGATGCCGGTCAGGCCATCGGTGATCGACTGTTGCTGCAGCTTCTGAAACACAAATGCATTGTGCAGGGCGGTGGCCAGCAAGTCCGCCAGCGTGTTGAGAATGAGAACATCCTGCGGAGAGAACGCATTTTCACTCCGGCTTTCGACGTTCAGCACGCCCAGCAGCTGCTCGCTATAGGTAATGGGAATGCAAAGCGCCGCCCGCGAGTCGGGAAGTACGCCGCTCAGGTTTCCGGGAAGCGCATTCTGCACTAGTGCCCGCTCTCCCGTGCGTGCCACGCGCCCCAGAATGCCGGCACCGAGGGGAATTCTCTTTCCCTTCGCTTGTGCGTTCGTGCCCGCCTCAGCTTTGATCTCCACTTCCTTCGTGCCGTGGTCCAGCAGGCCAATGCCAATATGGTCAAAGCTGAAGTTCTTTTGAATTTCGCTGGCGATCTGCCCCAGCATGTGAACCGGGTCGTCGCTGGAAATCGCGGTGCGGGACACGTTGTTGAGGAACGCAAGCTGGCGAGAGCGCCTCTGCTCGTCGGCGAACAGGCGTGCATTCTCCACTGCCACCGATACCTGTCCCGCCGCCGTCACCAGAACATCAAGATCGCGCTGCTCAAAGACATACTCGCGGTCGGGATTCATGGCGACCATAATTCCTGTGGGCCGGTTGCCCAGCAGAATCGGGGCGGCAATCAGGCACTTGGCCGGACGCTTCGGAACGTGGCTGATCCCCAGGCGTTTGCGCGCCGCTTCCAGGTCGGAACGGATGAGCAGAGGCTCTCCCGTGCGGATCACGTATTCCGTAAATGCGTTGCGCGCTTCGCGCGTTCTTTTCGGCAACACGCGCCCGTCGCGCACCTCCAGCTCAAAGCGAATCTCGTCGCCTTCCTGAAACGCAATATAGAAATGGCTCGTGTCGAAAATTTGCCCAAGTTCGATCTGGATGGTCCGGAGGATCTCATCCTGATCGAGGCGCGAGCTGATGGCTTTCCCAATGTCGGTCAGCAGTTCATATTCTTTGGTCCTGCGGTGGGCATCGTGGCTGACCACATAGTTTTCCAGCGTAAGCCCAAGCTGCAGCGCCAGCCCGACCATCAGCCGGGGACCTGATGCGCCGAAAGCTCGCCGCTCCACATGAGGAAACAGGATGACGCCGAAGTTGTTTTCGCGAGTTTGAAGATTCACGGCGGTCAGGTTGCGCACCCCGGCCTCGACCAGAATGCGCTTGAATTCGACGAATGTTCCCATCGGTCCGACCGCCAGGGGTTCGGTCATGTGGGGAACGTCGTGAACCGTAAAAATTCCGCTGTTTCGGTAAGCCAGATCGCTGAGATAGTCACCCGCTCCGCTGCTTTCCAGACCGTCCAGGAACATGTCGGAGAATCCCTGTTGCACCGACGGCAACAGACTCCGCCAGCGTTCACCGATTACGATGGCAGCGCAATCCATATGCAGCGCCGTCCGAAGCCGCTCCAGCGCGGCCTGCATGTTCGGAACCAGATCGTCTGCAAAAAGCAGGCGGCCCGGGTCCACGCCCAGAGTCGAAAGGGCGAGAGTATTCTCCTGCACCGCGTTCCGCTGATTTTCGAACAGGACCATCACCATGGCGATGCCCAGCAACATCTGCGGCCCCGGACCAAATAGCCGCAGTGCGTTACCGAATGTATCCATGAACGGATTTTCCAGTTGCCCGACACCCATCAGCACGCCCCAGAGCGCCAGGGCGACTGCCAGCACCTGAAACGCGAGAGATCTCCGCCGATGTCCGCTCAACAGGAAGACGGCCGAGCAGTACAGCAGGATGCCGGCCAGTCCCAAGCCCAAGCGTACCGTGGGCTGCACTTCGGGGCGGAACTTCCCGTTCACGATGTGCCCATGCAACGTGAGCAGCGCCAGCACCACCCCGGCGGCCCCGACCGTGGCGTCATACCAGCGGAACTGAGATGGTCCGCGCATCATCCGTGTGGAAACGAAAATGCAAAGCGCCATGGCCACCAGGAATAACTCGCTCACGAAGAACGCGACCGACGACTCGGGGAAGGCGTCCAGAATGTAGTGCAGTGAATACGCCGCCCACGCCAATTGCCACGCACGGAAATACTGCTGCCGGCTCTGCTCGTACAGGTACGTGAATACCAGGAACAGCAGCAGAGAGACGAAGCCCGGTACTAACACCGTCGTGATGACGAGGTTATTCATAGGATCAGTGCAGATACCTCAAGACCAACACGCTTATCTTCAGTTGCGGGAGGAAACGCTTGTGCAATGGTTTCACAGCCTGTACCTCAATGACAATAAGATTTAAATACAGGGGTCGGGTTTTCGCATTACTCCCGGCACCCGGCGCCCAGCCGCGGCGTCTGCCGTCTTGACGGTGCTTTCCTGCCGCCCGTACCATCCAGAGTTCAACCAGCCCATGTCGAACGTCTCGCATGCAGTTGCCTCCTCCAAGCCTCGGGTGCGTTTTGCGCCTTCCCCCACTGGATTCCTTCACGTCGGCAGCGCGCGCACCTTCATCTTCAACTGGTTGTATGCGCGGCGTACCGGCGGCACCATGATTCTCCGCCTCGACGATACGGACGTTGAGCGCAATACCGACGCCTCCGTGAATTCGATTTTCGAAGGGCTTAAGTGGCTGGGTCTGGGCTGGGACGAGGAATACAAGCAGTCCGAGCGTGGAGCTTTGCACCGGCAAATGGCGGAAGCGATCTTCCAGAAAGGCCTAGCCTACCGCGATTTCACTCCGGCCCACACTGGCGACAGCGAAAAATCAGGAGCGCAGGGAACGTGGCTCTTCAATCCTGGTATGCGCGAGCTGTCCCGTGAAGAAAGCGACCGCCGTGCCCATGCCGGAGAACCGTTTGCTCTGCGTTTCCGCGTGCCGCGCGAGAGCGGTCACACTGTCGGCTTCACCGACGCGGTCTACGGCGAGCAACTGAAGGCTGGAGCCGATATCGAGGACTTCGCTCTGCTGCGTTCCGATGGTATGCCGACTTATCACCTGGCCTCGTGCGCGGATGATGCCGAGCTGCGCATTAGCCACATCATCCGCGGCCAGGACCATCTCTCGAATACCTTCAAGCATGTCCTGATCTTTGAAGCGGCGGGTTTCACGCCACCGCAGTTCGCGCATCTGCCTTTACTCGTTGCTCCGGATGGAACCAAGCTTTCCAAGCGTCGCCACGGTCCGGTGGTCAGCGTGACGACGTACCGCGATGCGGGATTCTTGCCGGAAGCCTTCATCAATTTCCTCTGCCTGCTGGGCTGGTCACCAAAAAACGATCGCGAGCAGATGAGCCGCCAGGAATTGATCGAAACTTTTTCGCTGGACGGCATTAACCGTGCCAACGCAGTAGTAAATTTCAAAGAGCCAGATGTCGGGAATGGGCCCGCGCCGGAAGACACCTTCGACCCCAAGGCACTCTGGCTGAATGCAGAGCACATCCGGTCTTTGGCGATCGAAGACCTGAGCCAACGGCTGCTCGCCATCGTGCGCGAAGCTGGCTTCGCAATTTCGACCGAGCGAATGCTGCAGATAACCCCCCTGATCCGCGAAAGAATCAAGCTGCTGCGTGATGTCCTGACTGCAGCCGATTTTTTCTTTATGGATCATCTGCCGCCCTATGATCCGGCCGAACTCATACCGCAAAAGGGCGATGCGGCCATGGCGCTGAAAGTTCTGCAGAAAGCGAGACAGGTTCTGCCCAACGTCGAATTCAAGCATGATCCGCTGGACCAAGCCCTCCGGGCAACGGCTCAGGAACTCGGTTTGAAAGCCGGACAAATGTTCCAGCCAATTCGCGTAGCCGTTTGCGGTCGAAAAAACGCGCCCCCATTGTTCGAAACTCTGGAAGTGCTGGGGAAAGAAACCGCGCTGCGCCGAATTGAGCAGGCGGTTGGGAAGCTGGGCTAAGCCTCACCCGTCGCCGCGCCTTCTTCTCGCTTCGGAATTGAGGGACGCGGTGGCGCTTATTCCACGGCTACTGTCGGCCGACAATTCTTTGCAACTCCGCACGACGCGAACCGATCTATAACTCGCAGCTGCTGCAACCAGCTTTTCTGAAAACCGTTCTCTGTAGAGACGTTGCTTGCAACGTTCTCTCTCTATCATCAGCTTCCCTCAGAGAGGAAGGTCCTCATGAAAGCCGTTCAAATCAGTAAGTCCGGTGGAAATTTCGAAGTCGTCGAAAGGCCCATCCCGGAGCCGGGCCGCGGACAGGTGCGTGTCAAAGTGGAAGCCTGCGGAATCTGCCACAGCGATGCACTGGTAAAAGAGGGCATGTGGCCGGGCCTGCAGTATCCACGCGTTCCCGGGCACGAGATCGCGGGGCGTATTGATGCTGTCGGTGCCGAGGTCACTCTATGGAAGCCTGGCCAGCGTGTGGGCGTCGGTTGGCACGGCGGGCACTGCTTCCAATGCGATCCATGCCGCCGCGGTGATTTCATCAACTGCAAATTCGCCAAAATTACCGCGATCCACTTCGACGGCGGCTACCAGGAGTACATGGTCGCTCCTGCCGAAGCGGTGGCCTTGATCCCGGAATCTTTGCCTGCTGATGAAGCCGCGCCGCTGCTCTGCGCAGGAATTACCGTCTATAACGCGCTACGCAATTCCGGGGCGCGCGCCGGAAACCTGGTTGCTGTGCAGGGCATTGGCGGCTTGGGTCATTTAGGAATCCAGTATGCGAGACAGATGGGCTTCCGCACAGTGGCGATTGGACGCGGCGCCGAAAAGCAAGCTCTTGCTGCGCGATTAGGCGCTCACGAATATCTCGACACGAATGCTGGACCGCCCGCGGAAGCGTTGCAGAAGTTGGGAGGTGCGGACCTGGTACTCGCAACCGCTCCGGATTCCAAGTCGATGTCCGCGCTGGTAGATGGCCTCGGCCCGAATGGCACCTTGATGATCGTGGGAGCCGGTTTCGAATCGCTGACCGTCACGCCACTTCAGCTCATCAGCGGCCGCAAATCGATTCGCGGCTGGGCCTCAGGCACAGGTAAAGACTCGCAAGACACGCTGGAATTCAGCGCAGTCAGCGGCGTTCGTCCAATGATCGAGCGTTACCCGCTTGAAAGAGCGCCTGAGGCTTACAACCAGATGATCACCGGAAAGGCGAGATTCCGTGCCGTTCTGACCACGGGCAAATAGAGCGGAAAGAGTTCCGCTTTCGCAGTCGGTTTGAAAGGGCTTCCAGTCGCGCCGGAAATGCTCCAGAATTACTGCGGGTTTGTCCGCTGAGCTTACTTGGGATATGCGAAAGCATTTCAGAACTAGAGCTCGAAGGGCCTGACGCTGCTTTATAATGATTCTCGTACGATAAATCATCCGCCACCCACGGCAGGATGATTAGGCCCTTTACTCACGAGCGACCTCCGCACGCTCCCGATGGATTTGACCTGACGCACCCGGTACCACCGGTCCCGCGCCAATATTAGCCCCAACTCAAAATTCGAAAGGAAGATTCCATGGCTGAAAAAGATGTTCCCGTCGTCAAATATGGAGATGTCACCCAGCGCGTCGGCGTAGAGGTCATCCGCAAGCGCGGTGTTGATGTCGAGAAACTGATCAAGATGCTGATCGCCAACGCCGCCGCTGAGTTTGCCAGTACGTATTACTACTACACGATTCTTCGCATGCACCTCGCAGGCCACGAGGACTACAAGGAGATCTGTGAGGACGCAAGGCTCGAGGATCGCGCTCACTGGGAGTTGATCGTCCCCCGAATCTATGAGCTCGGAGGCGAACTGCCTAACGATCTGCCCGCTTTCCATGACCAGGCGGGATGCCGCGCCGCAAAGCTTCCCGATCCACCCACCGCGGTCAACATTCTGACCCTGCTGTTGGAGTCGGAGCGCTGTGCCATTCGCAGTTGGATCGAGATCTGTGACATGACGTTCGGCAAAGATCCGCGCACTTACGATATGGCTTCGCGCATCCTGAACGAAGAAATCGAGCACGAAGCCTGGTTTATCGAACTGCTGGCGCATGAGCGCGACGGCAAGAGCATCCCCTCCGGCCACTTCCGCCGGGGAGAGCCGGGCCACGCGCCGTACAGCAAGAATGCAGCTTTCTACAATCCGTAAGGTTTAACAAAGCGGGGTGCCCCACGTCTCGCGATCTTGCGAGACGTGGGAACTTGCGCCCGCTCCCACTTGGCGTTCCAGCCATTTGACATTATTGTGAACGAATGTCTGAACCTTCTGAACCTGAAGTGTTTCAGGTCGAGTTGCTGCGCGACGACCGGGCGCGCTCCACACAGGTAAGTCGTAACGAGCACGTCTGGGACGCCGCCTTCAAAGCAGACATAGTTCTGCCCGCCATGTGTCATCAGGGATACTGCCTAACCTGTGCGGCACGCCTGGAGAGCGGCCAAGTAGATCAGGCCGACGCTGAACAATACTATCCAGCCGATCGCGATGCCGGTTTCGTCCTGCTCTGCACCGCCAAGCCTCGCTCTAACCTTCGGGTCAGAACCCATCAAGCCAAGGCAATGCGCGAATTTCGCAAAAGCAAAAACCTCCCCGCCCCCTATTCCTGGAACGCTGGCTAATCGGCCCGCCTGAGTTCGGAAAGAACAGAGTGCTATGGAATTTATTTATTGACGCGAAGTACTTTGCAATGTAAAGTACACTTGTGATCGCCGCAGATGAACCTTTCGTTCAGCCCCTTCGAGTTCGCTGGATCCCGCCTGCCATGTTGCAAGCTCCTCAACTGGAGGCAGCGCCCGGGATCGCTGCAGAACTGGAGCCTCGTTATGCGCTCTTGGTGAATCCGTTCTATCCCAAGGATGCGAACGCGAGCTTCGGCAAGCACGTGCTCACGCCCAGCTTGGCTCTGACCAGCTTCGCTGCCACCACGCCCGACCACTGGCGCGTCCAATATTGGGACGAGAACCTCCTTCATGGACGTCCACCGCATCAACCGATGCCGCAAGTGGTCGGCATCACCGTTCATCTCACCTTCGCGAGCCTACGAACTGGCGAATTGGTATCGCGCGCGCGGCGCAAAAGTAGTTCTCGGCGGATTGCACGTGCTCTCCTGCCCGGAGGAGTGCGCGCCGCATGCCGACGCGCTCGCGTTGGGCGATGGCGTCCAACTCTGGCCTCGCATTGTGCGGGACGTGGAGCAAGGCAAACTTCAACCCCGGTATGTTGCCAGCTATGAGAATGATTACCGCGATGACCCTCCGCCGCGACGCTCGATCCTGCCGCGTCGCAGCTTTCTGACCACTACCAGCCTGATCGCGACACGTGGATGTCACAACCGGTGCGGCTTCTGTTATCTGGCCACCGAAGGCCTACGCATGCCATACCGCATGCGCCATCCACAGCAAGTGGCGGCCGAATTCAAAGCCGACGATCAACCGTACGCGGTCTTTATCGACAACAATTTGGGTTCCCGACGCGATTACCTGGATGCCTTATGCAAAGCGCTGCGGCCGCTGAACAAGATCTGGAGTGCCGCCGTAACCATCGATGTCACGGACGATCCAGGCCTCATTCGCGCCATGGCGCTGGCCGGTTGCACAGGCGTATTCATCGGTTTCGAATCGTTGTCGGACCAAAATCTCTCGGACGCAAACAAGAAGACTCCGAAAACGTCGGAGTATGCCCTCCGCGTGAGCATGCTCCACGATTACGGCATCCAGGTGAACGGCTCTTTTGTCCTCGGTTTCGATCACGATCGCAAAGATGTTTTCGCGCGCACAGCGGACTGGATTGAAGAGAATCGTCTGGAGTGCGCCACCTTCCACATCCTGACTCCATATCCGGCCACCCCGTTGTTTCGCCAGATGGAAGCGGAAGGCCGCATCCTGCATCGCGACTGGACCTTGTATGACACGGGCCATGCCGTCTTCCGGCCGAAGCACATGACTCCGGAAGAGCTTGAGCGCGGCTATGGGTGGATCTACCAGCGGCTGTTCTCTCGTTCATCGATCTGGCGCCGCAGGCCGGAACAGTGGCAGGCTGTCCCGCTCTATCTGGCGATGTCGTACCTGTACAAACGCTCGAACCGCTTTTGGCACTTGCTCATTCAGCACGATCTGGTGAACCCCGTTTGGAAGCCGCTGGTCGAGATGACCCGCTGGCGGCATGTGCGGTTCCGGCAGCGCCTTGCAGCACAGGAGTTACGGAGCGTGTCTTCCGGGCAGGTGGTTTCGGCCGGAGTTTAGGCGGTGATTTTTCGCGCCGAGGTCAGTTCTCGAGGCTGTCATAGGCATCCCCGCAGGAGCACCCCACGTTCGATTGCGATAAGATCAAAGAGTATGAATTCCTCAACAACCGAGGCACAAATGGCGGAGAACACCGCGCCCGAGCCTCGTCTTTCCAACTTTCTTCGCGATCGCATCGCCGAAGATCTGAAGACCAACAAGTACAACGGACGCGTGCAGACCCGCTTCCCTCCTGAGCCCAACGGCTACCTGCATATCGGACACGCCAAAGCCATCTGCCTCGACTTCGGTCTTGCCGACGAGTTCGGCGGACACACGAACCTGCGCTTCGACGACACCAATCCTGAGAAGGAAGATGTTGAGTACGTCGACTCCATCATGGAAGACGTCAAGTGGCTCGGCTTTCACTGGGACGGCCTCTTCTATGCTTCCGATTATTTCGGCCAACTCTACGACTGGGCGATCAAGCTGATCAAAGACGGCAGAGCTTACGTCGATGATCTGTCCGCGGAAGAGATTCGCAAGCATCGCGGCACGCTGACCGAGCCAGGAAAAGACAGTCCGTACCGGAATCGTTCGATAGAAGAGAACCTGGATTTATTCGAGCGCATGAAGGCGGGCGAGTTCCCCGACGGCTCCAAGGTTTTGCGCGCCAAGATCGACATGGCGTCACCCAACTTCAATATGCGCGACCCTGTGATGTACCGCATCCTGCACGCCGAGCATCACCGCACCGGGAAGAACTGGTGCATCTATCCCATGTACGACTACGCGCACGGCCAGTCGGATTCCATCGAGAAAGTCACCCATTCCATGTGCTCGCTGGAATTCGCCGATCATCAGCCGCTCTATAACTGGTTCATCGAGCAGTTGGGGATTTTCCCCTCGCAGCAGATTGAATTCGACCGGCTCAGCCTCACCTACACCCTGATGAGCAAGCGCAAGCTGCGCCAACTGGTCGAGCAGGGCACAGTGCGAGGCTGGGACGATCCCCGTATGCCCACGCTTACGGGCCTGCGCCGGCGCGGCTACACTCCGGAAGCGATTCGCAATTTCGTCACCGCGGCCGGAGTTTCGCGCACCAACGGCATTGTCGAACTGGCGATGCTCGAGCACTTCGTCCGCGAAGACCTGAACAAGCGTGCGCCCCGCGTGATGGCCGTCCTGCACCCGCTGAAAGTTGTGATCGATAACTATCCCGAGGGCCGGGTCGAAGAGATGGACGCGCACAACAACCCTGAAGATGCGGGCGCAGGCTCGCGCAAGGTGCCGTTTTCACGCGTGCTCTACATCGAGCAGGACGACTTCCGCGAAGTGCCTCCGCCGAAATATTTCCGTCTCTCGCCGGGACGAGAGGTGCGCCTGCGCTACGGCTACTTCATCACCGCGCACAGCGTGGTGAAGAGCGATGCCGGCGAAGTGGTCGAAGTGCACTGCACCTATGATCCCGCAACGCGCGGCGGCAACGCCCCCGATGGACGCAAGGTGAAGTCCACCATCCACTGGGTCTCTGCGCAGCACGCCATCGATGCGGAGGTGCGCGTCTACGAAAATCTTTTCACCAAAGAGAACCTCGCCGAGGTGGAAGAGGGCAAGGACGTTCTCGACTACCTGAATCCCAACTCGTTGCAAGTGATCCCGCACGCCAAACTGGAACCGTCATTGGCAAATGCAACTGCAGGAAGCCGCTGCCAGTTCGAGCGCCTGGGATATTTCTGCGCCGATCCTGATTCCAAGCCGGGAGCGCCCGTCTTCAACCGCACCGTAGCGCTGAAGGATACCTGGGCAAAGGTGGAGAAAAAGCAGGGCGGCAAATAGGATGCGAATTTCTGCCCCTCACGCTCGCTTCGCGGGTGGAGGCGACGAGGGGTCTCCGCCCCTACCCAATGCCATCAGCTTGCTTGCCGCTTCAAAAATTCCAGCGTCTTTCGATTGAACCCTTCGACGTTCTCGTAAATCGGTGCATGGGAGCAGTCTTCAAAAACCAGCATTTCAGATTTGCGAATCGGTCCCTTCAAGCGCTCTGCAAACCGAGTGGACGTAGCGGCGTCATGACGGCCGAAAGTGATTTGGGTCGGGGCAGTGATACGGCCCAGACTTGCCTCGGCATCATGACTGGCCACCGCGTTCGACTGGGATATGAAGCTGGCGACAGATTGCGCTGGGCGGCTGCGCACAAACGCTGCCAGGCTCTGTATATACTCCGGCTTGGCTGCGTAGAGTTCCAGCGTGAAACACCCGGGAAACAGGCACAGGATCACCATTTCGGCAACATTCCCCATCCCTTTGGCCGAGACCTGCAAGGTTTGAACGATATTATGCAGGTAGGCATCCGTTTTTGGCCAGGCGCTATGTAGCGACAACGATTTCACCATCTCTGGATGTTTTGCTGCCAGCCACATGCCGGTTGCCGCACCTAGCGACAGCCCCGAAACGTGAGCTTTCTGAATGCCCAACGCCTGCATAAGCGCGGCAACATCGTCGCCCAGATCCTCGGTGGAGTAGGCTCCATCAGGTTTGTCGCTCTCGCCTGTCCCGCGCGGATCGAGCGAGATGCAGGTGAAATGCTTGGAATATTCGGCAACCTGAAACGCGTAGCAAGCATTGTCGGCGGCCAGATAGGGAATCAGAACCAGTGGATCGCCGCTCCCCTGCTGCTCGTAATGCAGTGTAATGTTGTTCGCTTTGACCTTTGGCATGAAGACCTCCCTGGCATCGTTGTGCCCTTCGACGCGAGAGTTGAGGGGATCACCGGTACGTCACTCGGAAGCGCGCCGAATTGTGTCTCGTTCAAGGAGTGCTGTCAATCTGTACTTCGCGCAGCCGCTGCTTCCACTCCCGCCAGCATCTTGTCCAAATCAGCGCGCGATAGATAGCGTCCGTTCACAATGACACCCGCAATTTTCTGGGTGTTGCGAATATCTTCCAGCGGATTCGCATCCAGCAGCACTAGATCGGCGAGCTTGCCTTTTTCGATGGAGCCGAGGCGATCTTCCATGCCGAGGTACTTCGCCGGATTCAGGGTCGCAGTTTGCAGCGCCTCCAGCGCTGTGAAACCCGCCGCTACAAATCGTTGCAATTCCTCGTGCAGACTGAAGCCTGGAAACACATACACCCCCGGAGGCGTGTCCGTCCCAGCAAGAAACGGGATGCCCGCCTTGTGCATGGCTTTCACGACCTCGAGCTCTTTATCGACGAAGCGTCTGCGAGTTAGGAGGTCGTCGGTATTGTCATGCTTGATCTCGTTGGTGAAGCGCTTCCACGTGACATCTTTCCAATAGGCTGGAACGTACCTCGCGCGAGCGTCATGGGCGAAGTCATTCAATTCGAGAAGGTTTCCTCCGCGCTCCCACACCAAGGTGGGGCACTGCCAGGTCTGGTTTTTGGCCAGCAGCGCGAATAACGCTTCGGCGCGTTTTGGATCGTAAGTTGAAAGGAACTTGCCTATACTCTTGCCGCCCTTGAGGAAGTCATCTTCCAGCAGGGAACTGCCTTCGAAAATTCCGATCAGGTGCTCGAAGCTTTTCTGTCCCGCATTCGATGCTTCTGAGGAGCGCACGGAATCCGGCACGTGTCCCACGAATGTAATTTGCTGCCGGCGTGCTTCGTCCGCAATCGCAATAACCGCATCGCGCGGAATCAGCGATTGCAGCTTAATGAAATCCGCGCCGCGCTGTTTCAGGTCGTTCACGGCGCGGCGGCCATCTTCCGCGGTTGTGATCGCGACCGAACTGGGGAATCGCGGCTTTGGCCCGTCGAGCATGGGCCCGGACATCACAATGCGTGGTCCCACCAAAGTCCCCGCAGAAAATTCTTTGCGCCATTGTTGCAGTACTTCCAACTCCCCTCCCATGTCGCGAACCCCGGTGATCCCATTGGCGATAAACAGCGGCAGTGTGATGTCCTTGCCATGCGGGAACCAGTCTCCAAAGACCATGTGCACGTGCATATCCCAGAGTCCCGGGATCAGGAACTTGCCGGTGCCGTTCACTTCCTTCCCGCGTTCTTTGAACTTGGGCAGCGTGGAATCGCGGATGTCTATGATGGTTCCATTCCGCACCGTTACCGTGCGGTGAAGTTTCGGCGGGCCTCCAGTCGTGTCGATGATGGCCACGTTGGCGATGGTTACAACCGGTGTGGTTGGGAATTGCGCAGAGCAGATGGCAGGAACACTGAGTAGGAGAACGCAGAAGAAGGCTTGCTTCATGGACATGAAATCTTAGGGCCGGAATGGAGCTTCGTCAAAAAGCTTAAGTTGGAACAGCAGTCGGCTTCGCTCGACCGGACAGCCGAGGGGCGGCTGTCCCTACGCGAACACGTCCGGCTCAGTTGTGGACGTGCGGGCTTTGCGCTGGGTTACGGTGGCCTTGGCTGGGCTCCTTCACTATTTTCACGTCGAAATTCACGGGCAGCGTTTTTGGCGGAAAGCACTGAGCGTTGTCGCAGGCCTGGTAGCGCAATGTGCCGCGCACGGCATATTTGCCGGGCACCACCGACCTCAGTGGGTGCACTGCCACTTTGATGGTGAAGTCCCCGCTATAGACATTCAGCTTCTCGTCGGGCGAGAACGGGAAGCTCAAGTCCTTGCCCGCCGGGTATTGAACTCTGCCCAGGACAATGTCGGTAGGCGGGTCCATTTTCAGTGAGGTGGGAATCAGGAACTCCGACTTGGGAGCATTGGAGTTGATGTGGAAACCCGAGGCAACGCGGAAATCCAAGTCTACAATGGTCTGCTTGGTTCGCTGCGCCGTGACCGGCCCCACCGGAACCATGGAGACCGAAGGCGTCTTCGACTGCCCAAAGCAGGTCGCAGCCAGGAAGACGTATACGAAAATCGCCTTCGAATACCATCTCCGCCATCGCGTCATACTCGTCATGGTAGAAGGACTGCCAGCGGGTGCCTATTGTCAGTTCTGAGGCTGCGAGACGCTCGCCGTGCTGGTAGGCGAGGCGCTCGCTTCCGTGTTCAAAGCCTTCTTGATCGCGTCCTCAATCTCACCGCGTCCTTTCAGGCCAATGATTCGATCCACAATCTTGCCATTGCGGCCGATAAAGAAGCTTTCCGGAAGCGCGGGCACTCCACCATAGGCATCGCCAACAGCTTCCTTGCCCAGCAGAACCGGGTAGTTGACTCCCATATCTTTGGCGAACTTTTCAATGTCGTCCTTGCCCGAGTCATCCATCGCGATGCCGACGACCTGCAGGCCCTGGGAGCCATATTCTTTCTGCAGTTCCACCAGCCAGGGAGTTTCGATCTTGCACGGGCCGCACCACGTTGCCCAGAAGTTCAGCAACACGGCTTTGCCGCGCAGGTCCGATAGCCGCATGTTCTTGCCATCGAGACTTTCCAGTGTGAAGTCCGGCGCGACAGTGGATTTGCCCGCCAAGTGCGGCGGTTCCGATCCGGCGCGCCGAGCCATGTGAAATCCGAAGTACAACATGGCTGCAGCCATTACACCTACGACAACTAGCGCCAAAGGATTGCGCCCACCTGAAGGCGCAGGCGGCTGAACGGGAGCGTTGAAATCTGGATTGCCAGCGGGTTGTTCCGGCCCGGGAGCATTGGGTTGTTCATCAATAGACATAAATCTCAATCCCTCACTACAGAGCAAATCGATTCAAGAATGAGAGCCAGCTGGAGATCAGCGTGAATCGACCCATTACCAGCAGAATCCCAAGCGCGATCAGCAGACCGCCTGAGGCGACTTCGAGCGCGTGCATGTGCGAGCGGAAGCGGCCATAAAACTTCAAAAAGCGTTCCATGAGCAGCGATGTGAGCAGGAATGGCACTGCCAATCCCAGGGAATAAACCGCCAGCAGGAGGATTCCTTTGACCAACGTATCCTGCTCGCTGGCGAGCGCCAGAATGGCCGTCAGGATCGGTCCGAGACACGGAGTCCAGCCGAACGCAAAGGCGAAGCCGATGACAAAGGCGCCCAGCGGAGTGCTGCTGCCTTTTACGCTGTGCAGCCGCGCGTCGGTATACAAGGCCTTGATCTTGAAAATACCGGTCAGGTGCAGCCCAAAGATGATGATGACCACGCCAGCCACAATGGAAAGCGAATGCTTGTAGCGCGCCGCTATTTGTCCGATTTCAGTGGAAATTGCGCCTAACGTCACGAATACGACGCTGAAGCCGAGGATGAATCCGACGGAATTCACCATGACACGACGCATCAGCTGTGCGCGCGGAGACTTGAGCTCCTCTAATCCCACGCCGGAGATCAGAGACACGTAGCCCGGCACCAGCGGCAACACGCATGGCGAGAGAAACGAGATCAGGCCGGCTACAAATGCGGCGATCGGCAGTGGGAGGCTCGACATTTGTCTTATTGTACCTGCTGCATACTCCTTACCTGAATCAGACGATTGGAAACGGAATTAGTTGCAGATTCGCAGCCCGAGCTAGTGCTTCTTGGCCTGGGGTGGCTGATCCGGCTGTGGAGGGTTCGCCAAAGTGGGCAACGGGTCGGAGGAATCGACCAGCTTCCGAAATACCCCGGTGGGTAAGGTCGCCACCAACACCGCGCGGCTGTCCTCCTGGCGCACGTGAAGGCTGTCGAGAAGAACCTTCAGGTCGGCGTCTGTCCCCGGAGACCCTACGGACTCTTCCGCACTGTGAAACATGGCAAGGAACAGGCTCAGCTTGTCAGCGATGGACTGGGCGTCTTCTCTGGTGTCAGTCGAAGCTTCGGCTCGCAGATGCAAGACCCCGGTGCGCAATGGAAGAAGCAAGGGGTTATAGCTGGCCGAAATAACGACGTTGGTCGATTTCGGAAAAACCCTCGACCAACCCTCAAACTCGGGAGCGTTGGGCTCGACCCGCGCGATCAGCCAGACGGGACTGGCCAGCTGCACCCTCTTGTAATACCGGCGCAGGAAAGCCGGCCCGCCAAAAGGCGAGGCAAGCCGCCGCGAGCGATCCACAATGCCCCGAATCACGTTTGGATCATCGTGATTGGAGGCGGCAACGGTATCCACGCCTAGAATAGCGATGCGGAAAGTTCGTCCGGCCAGCGGTATCGAATAAATGTCTACAGAGTGGTAGTTCTCCACTGATTTGGCGGTGTGCTTGAAGTACGCAGAGCATTTGGTGCCATCGAAGCGCGCCAGAAAGACCTCCGAGAAACGGGGTTCCGGCGCCGCAGCGGCGGTCCCTCCTCCGGGCCAACTCTGCGGATAGTGGACGGCGAAGGCCACAGATTCCAGGTCGCGCTCATAGTCGAATCCACTTTCCCGGATGAAGCGTTCGTATTCAGAGTCGTGGGGAACCGGCAACAACGATTTTTCGCTGTTCGTCTTCCGGGCCCATCCCAGGTTGGCATAGAGAAAGGCGTCGGCGGCGGGAAGCAGCCGCGCGCATTCGGGCGGGGCCTGTTTGCGGAGTTGCACCGCCAGGATCAGCGCCGCCGTCACAATCACAACCGCTAAAACGATGGGGAGAGTGCGTCTGATTCGCATGAAATGCGGTCAGAGGAATGATAGCATCCACTCGCCTGAAGGGTACTTATTCGTGCCGGAGCGCGGCCAGCAGCAAGATGGTCACGATGTTGTGCTCTAAATGGGGCTCGCACTGCCGCGAGGTAAAATCCAAACGTTTGCGGCCGGAGGCAGAAGAGCCGGCGCGCGGGGATTGAAACCAGCGCTCTCCCAGGCGCGCCATACATAGCCGAATTCTTCGTTGTTCGGCAAGCTATACTGTTATTGCGTCGAAAGTTCGGCTTGTGATACTTTATTAAATTGTCCCGGACATGCGGAAGGGATCAGAGGGATTAGTTTGCGCGATAGCGCGGCTATCTCGAGAATTTGCTGGCGTAGCTCAGCCGGTAGAGCATCTGATTTGTAATCAGAGGGTCAGGGGTTCGAATCCCTTCGCCAGCTCCAGAGAACAGATCTTCGTAATAGAGGCAAGGATTGTCCGGCAGGCGGCGGATTCGGTAAGCGGCGAACAGGTTTTTCCAACGCACTCCATTCGGAACTTTTCCGGGTTGTAGAGGCCGAGCAGTGATCTTCGCGATGGTCTTTGTGCGCGACCTTGGTTTCCCTGTTTTGCGAGTTAAATTAGCTGTGCTGCGTTTTGTTCTGCAGATTTGAGGTCAGCGATCGGCGGACGCAAGCGCGGTCTGCCGGACCGAGCGAAATGGCCGCCTCTGCCCGAAAGTTTTGCACAGGTGGGTGAGTGGTTAAAGCCAACAGACTGTAAATCTGTCCCTCCTAGCGAGGTACGAAGGTTCGAATCCTTCCCTGTGCACCAGAGTTGAGCCGCCTGGCGGGCTTGAGCGAAGCAGGAGCCTGCTGGCGGAATCCGGAGCGTTCTTCGCGAAGGATCTTTTGAAGAGCAATGAATCGCCTGGCAGTAGCCCTGATCGCCTACGTTGTACTTGGCGTCCTGACGTGGATGACGATCACGGACCCGAAGCTCCGGGCGGGCACGCTGGTGATTCTCGGGTTGTTCGCGTTCAAGAGCTGGGTGCGGCGGCATGATGTCATGCACCGGGACAAAAGCAGTGACGCGGAGTAGGTTTTCGCTGACAGCGCACGGTTGGTTCAGGGCCGATGTAGCTCAGTTGGTAGAGCACTCCCTTGGTAAGGGAGAGGTCACCAGTTCAATCCTGGTCATCGGCTCCAGAGTCAAATCCGTAGAGACGTAGCTCGCTACGGCTCTACGAGTCTGAAGGCAGGGAGTGCAGGGCGGGAGTAACTCAGTGGTAGAGTCACAGCCTTCCAAGCTGTTGGTCGCGGGTTCGATTCCCGTCTCCCGCTCCAGAGATCAGTTTAGGGAATGACAGTGGGTTTTGAACAGGCTGCCATCAAGGTTGAAAGGACGCAAGAATTTGCCAGGCTGCAGGCGGCAATTGAGCAGGCGTTCTTGCCTGAGAAGGTTGAGCAATTCCTGAAGCAGCTAGATCGCAGAGGAATTCGCATCCGCGACGTGGACGCGGTTCTGGCGCAGAAGGTGCTCGACAACCCGGGACTGAATTCACGGCAGCTGTATCAGGCGCTCGTTCTGTCGGACCAGGCCCAGATACGCGAGCTTTATTTGTCGAAGCTGGAAGGCGTCGCAAGCGGGCTGCGGCACAAATTCAAGAAGCTGTACCAGTACTACTAGGCACGAGCGAATTGCATCGATCCTTCGGCGACAAAAACCGTCGCCTCAGGATGACAAAAAAAGGTAGAGCTAGGAGCTAGAGGCAGCAATTATGGCGAAAGAGAAATTTGAACGGACAAAGCCGCACTGCAACGTAGGCACGATCGGGCACATTGATCATGGCAAGACGACGTTGACGGCGGCCATCACCAAGGTGC
>JBKOUZ010000185.1:0-11165 GCA_046723715.1 Acidobacteriota bacterium
CGTTGCTCCAAACTGCCAGGTGCCTCGCGCTTGCTGTTGAAACGCAAGGTATGAGTCGAATCTCTCGGCCGACGAGATGGTCTGTTGAATGCAGCGGTTGAGTTCGTGGTTCCCCTCACTCGCATCTTCCCCGAGGCCAGCGCGGCGTGACCCGGACTTGGTAGAGAGGGCAATGGAATTGGTGTTCAGAATCGAGCGCGAAACCAGTGTTACATGCGGAGTTCCGCCGGAGAAGGATGCTGTGCTCCTTCTCATCGCAAAATTACATGAGGGGAGCTAAAGCTTGGTCCAGGGACGCAATCCGCAAGCTGGAACGATGTTCGAAGAAGAGCAGCCGGCGCAAACCCTGTTATTCGCCAGGACCTCTCCAAAGGCTTTTCTGCGTGCCGTGTTCCGAGAAGAGCGCTTCTTTCTCGTCTTGTCCGTTTTCATCGGAATCTTTTCGGGACTTGCCGTTGTCTGCTTTCGGTTCGCGATTGACTGGTGCCGCATCTACTTGTTGGGTTCAGGAGTTGCGCTTACACCGTTGCGTCTTGTCCTGGCACCGACGCTCGCCGGGCTTGTGATCGCCGTCCTTGTGATTCATGGTTTCCCATTGGCGAGGGGCAGCGGGGTGAATCAGACCAAGGCCGCGCTCTACATCTACGACGGCTATATTCCGCTTCGGACTGCGATCGGAAAGTTCATCACAGCCGCACTCGCTATCGGGTCGGGCCACTCGCTTGGACCAGAAGATCCGTCGTTGCAGATCGGTGCCAGTCTGGCTTCGTCGCTTGGTCGGCGAATGCGTCTGTCTAGGGAACGCATGCGGCTAATTGCGCCGGTCGGAGCCGCCGCCGGATTGGCGGCCGCCTTCAATGCGCCGATCTCTGCGGTCCTTTTCGTCATTGAGGAAGTCATCGGGCGCTGGACAGCGGGCATTCTCGGTTCAGTGGTGCTTTCCGCAGTATCAAGCGTCGTGGTGATGCGATGGTTTCTCGGGTCCGAATCCTTATTCCGAATTCCCGCGGTGCAACTGGAACGGCCTTCAGAACTCATTGCATATGGCGTTCTCGGGATCGTAGGGGGATTCGCATCGGTTGCATTCGCAAGCGGCATAGCTGCCCTACGTCCTCGGTGCAAGGCGATGCCCCGCTGGACACAATATGTGCAACCTCCGCTCGCAGGACTGCTTATCGGCTTCATAGCAATCCTTGGTGCCCCACAAGTCATGGGTGCGGGCTACGAGTACATTGACGAGGCGATGCACGGACAGTTTACCTGGCAACTGTTAGCTATCCTTGCGGGCCTGAAGATCATTGCCACTTTGCTCTCTTTCGTAAGCGGAACTCCGGGCGGCATGTTCGCCCCAACGCTGTTTATCGGCGCCATGTTGGGTGCAGCCGTCGGCGGCGCGGAACACGTCTTTCTGCCTCACCTGAGCGGTTCATCAGGTACGTACGCTCTCGTGGGCATGGGTGTGCTTTTCGCTGGGTTCTTGAGCGCCCCCATGACATCCGTCTTCATGGTTCTTGAGGTAAGCGGCAATTACTCGATCATTTTGCCCGTGATCGTCGCGAATACCTTTGCATACGTTATCTCTCGAGGACTTCGGCCCGCGGCGATATTCGATGTGCTGACGCGCCAGGACGGTCTCGACCTACCGTCAATGGAAGAGCAAAGGGAAGAAGATATATTGCGCGTCGAGGACGCGATGCGACCCGCGCCGATTTCTGTGCTGGATGGTCAAGAAACAGTCGATCGCGCAGCCCAGCAGACGGATGGATTCCAAGAGGACATTTTGCTCGTCCGGCTAAACCCGAGTGGCTGGGGCAGCATTAAGAAACACGATCTTCACAAGGTGCTCAATGAGGGGAAGGGCCGATTTAGCCTGAGTTCCCTTATCAGCATCCAACGGATTCCTTATCTACATCCCGATCATCCCCTTGAAACCGCTTTGCGATATGTGGATAGGTGGCCGCTTGTGCCCGTTGTAAGCCGAGCAGACTTTGGCAAGTTGGAGGGCGTGGTTTCACAGCGCGATGTCCTTGAGAGATACCGGGATTTCGGAGAAGGCTAGGATGAGACAGATTTCGGGCACTCAGTTGAGACGCGCTATTGTCACATGCGCAAGACTCGCTGCGGGCGGTCTTGCCTCCACGCTGATTTCGACATTGATTGCAATGACCACTGGAAACGCGATTAATCGAGCAATGTTCCACTTGGTGTTCCTTATCGTAACGGGAGTGATCGCAATGTTGCTGGGGACGACAGGACATGTCGAGTGTCGGTCCAATTCCAGTTTTGTCTTTGTGTTCGCTCTTTGTGAGCCGGTGGACTATTTCTGCTACACAGGGTAGCCGCCCCAGCCCACCTTGCGATCGCACTGGTATTGGGACTGGGGTTGGCCTACTTTTTCACTGAACGATTCACCAGTGAAAGTCCGAATGGCAGTGGGTCTTTATGAGGTTAGGCGCATTCCGCCGACGACTCAGAGATTCGGGCAGGAGTTAAGTATGTACATCGTTCCGCTCCATCGATCGCTCGGAATAGCCGGTGGTAGCTGCGTTGGCTTTTGCTCAGGTTCTTCTGTTGTGCGTGGCCCCCGCTCGTTCACACGAAACGTCATCTCGTACTACATAGCCACTGGGAGGGGCACATCCTGAATGGGACCGTTCTTGTATCAGTGATGATCCGGTAGCCTTTTGTCTGCCAATCAATAAAGGAATTGGAAGAGCATTCCGTCTCAGTCGCTGCATCGGCCAGCTAAAACGATCAGTCCAAGGACATCATCGATCACTGCGGCTGCCAGAATGACCTTGCTGGCTGCAACATCGAGTAGACCTTTGGCCGCGAGCGCTTGCGCGGTGATTCCTACGCTGGTCGCAACCATTGCCGCGCCAACAAAGATTGCCTCGATGCTAGGCGCGCCCCAAATGTGCATGATGCCGCAGCCGAGGCCGAAGGGAGCCAGGACGCCTAACAGAGAATCCAGCCCAGGATGCTAGGACCGATCAGAACGCCAGCGGGTATTTCACCCACTATGGCGGGCTGCTTCAGGCGCTCAAACAGTTCAGCGAATAGTTTCGCACTTCCAAACACAAAAGCATTGCCAGTGGCAAGCTGACCTGCTCGGGTTTTACCAACAAAAGCAATCCCGAGACACTCATCGAAGCTCAACTTTCGGAAGTCAAAGCTAGTACAAAACATAATCAGAGCTGATTCATCAAAAGAGTTGGATCTGATTGGAAGACCCGCTTGTAATACTCACCTTCAGGCATGCGCAATGGTTAATAACCGGCGTCATCCTGCCCACACGCCTACACCGCTCGTCCAGCCATGCTTGACACTGTTCCGAGTGAGATTCCTGTTCGGATCCCAAATTGGATAATTAGCTTCATTTCGTATGCGCTTCGTATGGCGCTCGACTTGACGGGCCGAAAGGGCTGAGATACGCTTCTGCTGAATGGAGCCGTGCAGTATAAAACGCTGGTGCTTTATCGTGCTGCTGGGCCAGCTATTTTTGATTGGGTTAGTGCAGGTTCTTCCGCAGGTCGACTTGCCCGATACGGCGTTCCGGGATGGATCCGCCCCCCTGGCACTCCACGCCATCTCAGTGGCATTCCCACTCTTTCTCATAGCCGTTTCAGCAGTAAGCCATATCTTTTCTCATCAGTTTCAGGGCCCTTGCCACCATCCGCTCGCAAACCCTCACTCACCGCCTTCCTTTTGGGGCGAAGCTGCACGCCCTCTGCGCTGCTAGAAACAGCCTTTCTGCTGTGCCTACAGAGATCGTTAGCTGGAAGCTGGTCCTTGGGCAGAAATCGGTGGAGCGTGAGACTAAATCAGTTTTGGACTGAACACTCCGCATTCTTTTGGAAAATCCTCATTGCTGTGGCCGAATCGTGTTGGCCGGGAGAACAGATCATGAACAACTCAAAGCAGAAGCTCTTAAGTATTCTCCGAAGTGACGAAGGTCAGGACATTGCAGAGTACGCCGTTATGTTGGCCGTTATTCTCGTGCTTGTAATCGGAACCATTCGGCTCGTTGGCTCAAACGCGAATAATGCGTTCTCGAGCGTTGCGAGTTCGCTTCAATAAACGTTCTTTCAGGGCGCCGAAGAACGAAACCTACGAGGGTAAGACCTCCTTCGAACAGCGTGCGGAGTGTATTCGAGTGGATGGGGTATTACCCTCGGTACGTACGCCTGACCTGACCAACGACTTACTTCACAGATCAACTCACTTCCAGAACAAGAATGCGAAGTCCAGCAGACTCGAGTTTCCGAGCCAATTTGAGTTCCCAGCTCGGCCACCATCTCTTTCGCGTGCCAACAACCAGGATCGAGCCTGGGTGTAAGACTGAAGTTAGCGCCTCGAAGGGATAACGGCAGACGTACAAATGTACGGCCGTTTCGATTGCACTTTCGGCGGCAATATCCCGGAGGCGTTGCTCATTGAAGGGTATCGAGACAGGAGGGTTGTTGAGAGCTAACAAGTAAGGGACGCTCTGCACAGCAATAAGATCTATGCGAGCGTTCAGTCCGGCCAGGAGGGCAGCAGTCCTTTCTAGGGCGTACACGGTTACGTCGAAAGAAGTGAAAAGAAGAGCAACTTGCAGTTGTTTATCCGAGGCGAATGTCGCTCCGGGCCTGCGTGATCCCGCGAATTCTGAGACCGAGTCCTGTGTGCTAATCGTAAGCTGGCGACGAATGCCCATTTTGAATCGTCAAATTCGATGTTGGGCGAAAAGGCGTAAAGAAGTAATGGAGAAGACATGAAGATTTCATAAAGGCTCGATGGCACCATTGAATCGATAGCCCACCCAGGGCTCGGTAGTGATGTATTCAGGGTGTTCTGGGTTGGGCTCTACCTTCTTTCGCAGATTCTTGATAAACACCCGCAAATAGTCGACCTGATCGCCGTAATCCGGCCCCCACACTGTCTGCAACAATTCACGATGGGACAGCGCCTGATTAGCGTGAAAGGTGAGGTGCCGAAGAAGGTCCAGTTCCTTTGGTGTTAGATGTACGCTCCTTCCGCGACTAGTCACGGTGCGCGTACCAAAATCGATCACAATTTCTCTCACACGTATCTTGTTTGGGGAGGACTGAGGAATTTGAACCCTCCTTAGTGCTGCCCGGATGCGGGCTAGGAGTTCCGGAGTGCTGAATGGCTTGGTAACAAAGTCATCTGCTCCAGCATCTAGAGCAGCAATTTTATCCTGTTCAGAATTGCGGACCGTCAGCATAATGATGGCAATGTTTGTGTCATTCCGAATCGCACGGCATGCAGCAAGTCCACCCATTCCCGGCATGTTCACATCTAGCAGAACGAGTTCCGGGCGAAAATCACGGACCCTTTCGAGTGCGTCTTCGCCCGACTTCGATTCGTCTACCTCGTAGCCGTCCAGTGCCAGTCTTGTGCGCATGAAGCGCCGGATTTTGGGTTGGTCGTCGACCACTAGGATGCGTCCGGCGCTCATGAGTCCTCCCCTGGGAGGGTAGGCAGCGCCATCTGAAACGTGGTGCGGGCTGGTTTGGTGGAAATAGACAATGTCCCCCCGTGACCACGGATGATACTTTGGGCGATATTGAGACCCAGGCCAGATCCTGGTATTTGGTTCTTTACTGACGGACTCCTATAGAACCTCTCGAAAATCTTGTCTTCCTCTCCAGGAGGTATACCCTGGCCATGATCGGTAATTTTCATGGTGACCGCGTCAATGTCCTCGTGCAGTTCGATTTCAATGGGAGTATCAGCGCTGGAGTACTTGATAGCATTGTCCAGCAGTTGCTTGATGGCGAGTTTCATGAGCCGCCTGTCAAAGGCCATTGTCGGAAGTTGTTCAGAGCAGCTGATAGAGACCCGCCGTTCGTCAATTTCCGTCTGAAGTGATGTAATCACGTCATTGAGCGTTTCTCGAAGATTGGAGATTTCAGGATGAATCTCAATGTGAGCCGTATCCAACCGGGCCATCTCAACGGCATTATCGATAAGCTCTCTCAAATGCTCAGCTTCCTCGTCGGCGATTGTGAGCTGCTCCCTTGCACTCGCCTCCACTCCATTCGCGTTTGCCAGCAATGACGTTGTTGCGGCTCGAATCAAAGTGAGAGGAGTTTTGAACTCGTGCGCCATCGCGTCAATGAGCGTCGTCCTCAGTTGCTCGCTCTGGCGCGCAGCCTCCACCTGGTGTGCTAGATCTTGAGCTCGAGCCCGCTCCAAACCAATGGCAACCAGATTCGCAATCCCTTGGAGAACCGAATCAGGCATCCGTGTACCACGGAGTGCCAGGCCGCCTACTGGGTCGATCCCGAGATGGATTCCCATTACGACATCAGTGCCGTGCGTGTGGACGCCACTGTTCATCAACGCCGTTCGCAACTCGCTGTCTACATCAGTGAAGAATGATGCACCTGCGCGATGAAACTCGCCGGTGCTACGGTCAAGAAGTACGACCGCATCTAAGTTGAAAATGTCCGTCAGCTTTTGCGCGAGCTGTTGGCCGAATGAAGCGCTTCGGTCAGTCAAAAGAATTGCGCGGCTGAAGCTGTATAGACGTTCGATGTCTTTCTGACGTTCCATAGCCTCAAGCGCTCTCGCTTTCGCCTTCACAGAAAGGCGGCTAGCAATGAGCGCCGTCGCAAGGAAAGTGAATAGCGCTGCCCAATTTTGAGGATCTGCAATCGTGAATGTGCGGACTGGTGGGAGAAAGAAGAAATTGAACAGGAGCGTCGCTAGCACCGACGACAGTGCGGCTTCCAGAAACCCCCATGTGCTAGCCAGGATCAGGACTAGGAGTAAGTAGCCGAACCCGACGGTTGTCGCATTCACTGGAATCACCCTATGGCCCACAAACGTGACCACTGCAACGGCACTCAGCGAACCGACGATTCGCAAGGAACGCTGCCACACGCGCCACCCTCCAGGTTGCTATTTTAGGTCATCACTTCTGTTTTTCAGGAACTAGGAGCGCGAAACCGGATCCTTCACCTTTTACGAAATCTTTATCAAATCTTCAGTAGAATTTCATGAATCCGCGTCCGTTTGGGGAAATTGCACTCAAGATGTGATCGCGCAGATTGCTTATTCTTGAAGGTGAGCAGGTAAACGGTGGAAGCGTCTAAGAAACGATGATGCAGAACCACGCAAAGCATCAGACTCCAGTTCTCAATGGCGCGCCGCGAGTGCTCGTTGCCTCGAGTGCAATGCTCGCGTTCATCTCCTTTTGGCGCGTCGCTGCCATCGTGCTGAACGACATGGGTTCCTCAGCTTTCTACGCTGGAGCGATTTCGGAACATTTTATTGGCAAGACTGCGCCTTGGTTCGTGCTTTCAATCATGCTGCTCGCAGGCACCGTCGCTGCGCTCTATATCGAAAGCTGTGGAATGTTTGTACGAGGCGGCGTCTACCGCGTCGTTAAGGAGGCAATGGGAAGTACGCTGGCCAAGTTCTCTGTCTCTGCGCTGATGTTCGACTACATCCTTACAGGCCCGATTAGCGGTGTTTCAGCGGGGCTTTATCTTGTGGGTCTGCTGAACGAATTGCTGCGACACGCCCACGTTGGGACGCTGCCCATGAACGGCGGCGCAGCGGTCTTTGCCATCGTCGTGACGATCTACTTCTGGTGGGAAAACATCAAGGGCATCCCAGAGTCAAGCGAGAAGGCTCTTCGCATCATGTATGTCGCCACCGTGATGGTGATCACGTTGGTTGTCTGGTGTTGTTACACACTATTGGCAAAAGGCGGCGTACTTCCGCCCTGGCCACACCTCCGCAATATTGTGTACCTGACGGGGGACCATGGCGGCGCACTTGGGTTCTTGAAAGACTCATCCTGGCCGCACACAATCGCATTGATTGGAATCTTGATCGGTCTCGGCCACTCGGTCCTGGCGATGAGTGGTGAGGAAACTATGGCTCAGGTGTATCGAGAAATCGAGCACCCCAAACTTCCCAACCTGAAAAAAGCCGCACTGGTCATCTTCATATACAGCTTGGTCTTCACCGCTGGCGTCGCATTCTTCTCGGTGATGATCATTCCGGATTCGGTGCGAGCACATTTCCAGGACAATCCCATAGGCGGTTTAGCCATGTACTTGGTTGGACCGCTCTCATTGAAGCTTGTATTCCGCGCTTTTGTGGTTGTAGTCGGCGTGTTGATGCTCGCGGGCGCAGTGAACACAGCCATCGTCGGATCGAACGGGGTGCTAAACCGCGTCTCTGAGGACGGGATACTGCCTGACTGGTTTCGCAGGCCACATCGTAAGTTTGGAACTTCTTACCGCATTCTCAACCTTGTAGTCGGTCTACAACTGCTCACGATAATCCTCAGTAGCGGTGACATTTTCCTCCTCGGTGAAGCTTACGCTTTCGGCGTGATGTGGAGCTTCTCAATGAAGGGCCTTGCGGTGTTGGTTCTTCGCTACAAGGAGCGTGGCCAAAGGGAATTCCGTGTACCGCTGAACCTTAATTTTGGGCAAACGGAGATCCCTGTTGGATTGACGCTGATCACACTGACGCTGATTGCTCTCTGCACCATCAATCTCTTCACAAAAGAAGTCGCAACTATCTCCGGAGTTGCGTTCACGATCATCTTCTTTACAGTTTTCGAGATTTCGGAAGCGGTCACTCGGAAACGCGCGAGCGCGCACGCCGAATTAGACCAGTTCAATGTGGAAGCAGGTGACGACCTCACTCCGCAAGCCTTAGGCGTCCGGCCAGGGAATGTGCTTGTGATGGTAAGAAACTACAATAGTTTGTACAGCCTGGGTTCGACGTTGGATCGGGTTGATCCGCGCAAACAGGACGTCATCGCGCTCCATCTGAGGTTCCTTGGACGTGCAGCCGGTGGGGAGTACGAATTGCAACCGGAGCAGCTCTTCAGTACGGAAGAGCAGATTCTGTTTACCCGAGCTCTGGGTTTGGCGGAAAAAAAGGGTAAGACCATCCACCTTGCAGTCGCGGGCGCAACCGAGAAATGGGAAGCGGTGTTGAAAGCCGCGCAAAGTCTGCAGTCATCAGTGGTCGTATTGGGCGCTTCTCCTAATCGACCCGTGACTGAGGAGGCCCGCATCGCCGGCCTCGCATGGGAGCGTCTGCCCGATTCGAGACCACACTTGACTCTGATCATCTACTTGCCCGGTGGGCAAGAGCATGTGTTCTATCTCGGCCCGCACGCTCCACACCTTACAGCAAAAGAAATCGATTTACTGCACAGTATTTGGCTTGAATTGAGCAACGAAGTTGCTCCCGACGAAATTCACCACCACGATGTCGTCCATTTTGCCCTGAACGAACTTCGTCAGGAACTCACTGACGGCTCGCGGCAGGGAGCGATTGCAAGACTTCGTCTTCATCTTCAGGAAATCAAGAATCGACGGGGAGCGACCAACTAGGTTGGTTCGCATCCGGGAAACGGCAACTTCTCGTTAGCCGCGAATAAATAACCTGCAAATCTCTTCGATGGCAGTAGCTCTAGAGAGATTTGGGAGCGAGGACACTACGACTGTACTCATAAACTCTCACCCGACAAGGCATAACTATTGGCAATGCAAATCAGGCGGCCAAAACTGTCATAGGAGCGACTCGGCCTACGGTGGTAATCGCTTTCGCGTACCTTAGGGTCGAATGGTCCGTAAGTGCAGAGAAGTACACGGTTGACAGGTCTAGCGGTTGAGTCCGTGCCGGGCGCTTTCGCAGATCAGGTCTAAAACTGACGCGGGCCGCTACCTGAAAAGCACGAGGGCCACCCGAACCAAACATGATCCACTCGGCTGGTAGCCTGCTCGAACCCGGGACTGAGCAGGTCCCCGCTCCGGCCTGAAAGGTTTCCGATGTTGACTAGATTGACGGCCTCTCCAATGACGGTCATGCGCCAGCGTTCGTGAAAGACGAAGTCACGGTTCAAACGTAGATCCTGGGTCAGGAATGATAGCAGCAAAAACGCCCGACCCGCAATTTCGTTAAAACCATTTAGAGTGGAAGCACGGCCGGATTAGACGAAGAGGCGCATGGCCAACCCGCGGGCAGGAAAAGGATGAAGAACCTAACACGCCGTAACTTTCTGGAGACTGCGGCGCAGGCTGCGCTGGCCGGAACCGCGATCATCCGTGCCGATTTTCTTTATGACCGGGCGCCGGACCAGGCGCGGGATTCTCATCCAGTTGGGGGCGAGTTCGGCCATGCTCGTCTTCCACTCAGCTCACTGATCTTTCCCGAACCCAAAAATATTACCAGTTCAGGCAGCGATTTCCTTCTGGGTGATCAGGTGCCGATCATAGTGCCGTCGAATTCTTCCCAGCAGGACGAACTCCTGGCCAACCTGCTGCAGCACGAGTTGAGCGATCGTTTCAGCGTGTTTCCGAAGACGGGGCGAACCTCGGCGCTGAGCGGAAATCGTCCGATGATTCTGATGGGATCCATTCGGAATCCGCTGGTACGGCAGTATTGCGGGCAAGTCGGTTTACTGGGTCGAATCGAGAGTCTCGCGGCGGAAGGATACCTCCTCAGGGCAGACGAAAATGCGGTTTTGGTGGCGGGCAAGGACGATCGCGGCGCGTTTTATGGTTTGCAGTCGCTGCGGCAATTGCTAGAAAGCGACGGAAACGAGACCTGGGTCCGAGGCGCTGAAATACGAGACTGGCCCGACAAGCCATTTCGCGGGATCTATCTCTTTCTGCCGGGCCGCAACAACATTCCGTTCTTCAAGCGGTTCGTGGCCAACTTCATGGCCCTGCACAAGTTCAACACCGTAATTGTCGAGATGAACGGATGCATGCGGCTGGACCGTCATCCGGAACTCAACTCCGGCTCGGTAAAGTTTGCTAGGGACGTCAACTATGCAGCCCGCAATTATCCTCTTGGCCCGGTCCACGACATGGAGCAGAACTCCTCGCATCAGGATGTTGCCGATGGCGAGGTCCTGGAAAAAGAGGAGGTCGCTGAACTGGCGGAGTGGGCTCGGTGGCATCATCTCGACTTCGTCCCCGAGGTGCCATCGTTCACGCACAGCTACTTTCTATTAACGGAGCATCGCGATCTCGCGGCTGTTCCTGAAAACAAGTGGCCCGATATTTATTGCCCGACCAATCCGAAGTCTTACGGGCTGGTTTTTGAAGTCTATGACGAGTACATCGACACGTTGAAACCGACCAGCATCCATATCGGACATGACGAGCTGTACC
>JBKOUZ010000036.1:0-7937 GCA_046723715.1 Acidobacteriota bacterium
TTGGCAGTGTAGGCCAGCAGCTGCGTGCGTGAAAACTTCTTGCGGACGAGAACTTTGCTACGTTCTCCCAATGCAACCAGGTGAAAGTTAGTCTTGCCCAAATCGATGCCGATGGATGCGATCTGCATGGCGATGATCCTCGCCCGCTGTTATGGGCAAAAATCGTCGGGAACGGAGGGTCGGTGTGGTGATTGCAGGGGCGCTAATCAAGAATCATAAGCTGCGGGGAGAATGGGCGGAGCTGGTCTTTATGGCACGTGTAAAAGAGCTGGGGTTTGGAGTGTTGCAACCCTGGGGTGAATCGTCGCGGTATGACGTTGGAGTGGAATGGGAAGGACGATTCATGCGGGTGCAGGTGAAATCCACGATCTACAAAGTGGGGAATGCCTACGTGTGCAACACACGACCGGACGACAACAAGAAACCCTACACGGTGCGGGAAATTGATTTTCTGGCAGCGTACGTGATCCCGGTGAACGTCTGGTACATCGTGCCGGCGAGAGTGGCAACGCGACTGAAGGGGAATATCTGGCTTTCGCCGCACAAGAAGGGACACAAGTACGAGCGGTTCATGGAAGCATGGGAGCTGATGAAGGGAGGCGCCAGACGCTGAAATGGGGCGAGCGCTGAAGAGCAAATATCGAGGAGAGCGGATGTGTGTGCGCGCCGGCGCCGGGCGGCGCGCCAGATGAGATTCAATGCCATACCGTCAAAGCACCTTCCCAATTCTATTGCGGTGCGACACAGCGATGGCGCCTCGAGGGGAGCGCCATCTTTGCGGCCGCAAGAGTAAGGCGTGTCGTCCTAATCCTGTGAACACTCTTGACTAAGGGGTAACGGCCAGAGTGAACTGGAACGAACTAGTCAGCGGGGCGGAGCCTCCGGTGGTTGCGTTCACCGTAACCGGGAAGGATCCTGTCGGAGTGCCGGGGTCCTTAGTACTGGAAGTGCCGCCGCAGGATGAAATCCATACGGTGGACAATCCGAGGGCCGCGATCAGGGTCAGCATACGTACGCTGGAGCCTTTGCGGGAAAGCGGAGTGAGCAGGATCCCGAACAGCCCTGGCAACAGAACTGCATAAAAGATTTTGCTGGCTTTGTCCATCGGGCCTTGGAGCTTTGCGGTCGGCGCGGTGGTCGTGACTGTTAAGGAAACTGCGATGGCACTGCTGGTGGTCGAAGGACTGAAGTGGCAACTGGACTCGCTGGGCAGACCGACGCAACTGTAGGTCACGGGGAGGATTGTGGTCGAGCCCGATCCGTTCGCACTTACGAATGCAGGAGTACTAGTGCTGGTGACGTTGAGACTGATTGCCTGGCTAGTCTGACCTCGCGCGACCGACAGGGTTGCAACCGATGGGTTCGGTAATAAAGAAAAGCTGACGGTCGTCTTTGTAACCGCCAGACTGGCGGTTACAGCAACGCTCGCTGTTCCGGACGCGCCTTTGATGGTCACAGATGCAGTGCCAGTTGCAGTGTTGGGAGCAGTCAACACGGTCAATTGGGTCGTGTAGCTCGCGCTTGTAACCGTGGGCGGATTGAACGTACAGGTCGCCCCGGCCGGTAAACCCGAACAACTGAAGGTCACAGTCCCGGTGAAGCCGTTATTGGGAGTAACCGTAACCGTTGTAGTCGCGCTGGTTCCAGCGGCCACGCTCGAGGGGGTGAATGTGGCAGCAGAAAGGGAGAAGGGCGCGAGCGCCTGCGCCAGCTCATATGCATTGACGGAGCCTAAACCGGTGACCTGGTCGTAGCCAGGGCCGGCGGTGAAGCCGATTGAGGTCGTTCCCGTAGGGCAGTCCGTAGTACCTGCCGTACAGGGCACCTTGTTATCGCCGTCGATGACGTCATGGAATACCAACGAATTACTCGCTGCCAAGGAGTACAGGGTCGGATTAAGGGGCGCCAGACCAGGAGTGCCGAGAAACTGGTTCACTAGAGCAAGGATGGCGGAGAAGGTTGGAGAGGCTGCGGAGGTGCCACCCACCGCAAAAAAATTTCCGCCAACACTATCCCGGAAGCCGCTGGCGCACGGAGTGGTTTCTCCATCCTCGGAGCAAACCAGATAGGGGTCATTAAAATTGGAACTGCTGATGGCTATATCCGGAACGTCGCGCTGGCCATCAGCGGGTACACCGGTTCCGGTTTGCCACGAAGGTTTTGCGAAGAACGAACTGGCTCCGCCACCCGAGGCGGAGAAGTTTGGTTGAGTACCGGTATTGGACTGGGGAGTATCGTTCCACGACGTCTCGGGGATGTACCCAAGAGCAGTGGAAACCGCGTCACTCCCCGTGTTGGACCCACTCCAATAAGGGGAATCGGCGGCAGTCGTGTTTGGGGCTGTACCGGTTACAGTAGCTGGAGCATCGCCCGTGAATTCGCTTCCACCAGCACCAGTAACCTCCGGGATCGATGCCGGGACATCCACCTGGTAGCCCCCGGTAGCCGAGGGCGCGGAGTCGCAGTCGGCGGCACCTGCGTCACCCGAGGCGGCCACAATCGTCTGACCGTGGGTTAAGGCCGCCTTTGCCCAGCCTTGAACTTGCGACTTAAACGCGTCGGTCAAGCCTGACTCGCAAAGTCCGTAGCTGATGCTGATAAAAGGCGCCACATTGCTATCGACGGCGTATTGCAGCGCATTCCAGACACTGTTGATGCGCGGCTGGCCACAATGGTCCCCGGTACCAAGCCCAGCATAGACGAAGATGATTTTTGCACCTTTGGCGACGCCTCCCGCCCACTCGATGTCCAGGTCCGATTCGCCCTCATCCCCTGGACACTTGGTGGCCGTTCCACCTTGAAGAGTCATGGTTACGCTGCTGGCGGGCAGCCCTGCGGCGGTGCGGAAGTTGTTGAGATCGGTGACGCTGACGGTGCTCTGACCGACGATGGCAATCTTCTGCCCGGTGCCGTCAATACCTGCCGAGTAGAGAGGATTCAGATTGTAGATGGTGGCGAAATCTGCGGGTGTCAGGAAGTGATTTCCGCTCACATAAGACGTTAAATGCGACTGAATTTTCGCGCGCGGCTTGGGCGCGAAATCGTTCAGAGATCCAAGTCCGAGCACGGTTCCGGCGAGAACCGCGGGAATGGAGGGCTCTCCAGCGTTCGCCAGGTGAACTACGCCGTTCACCGCGTAATTGTGCATCTCGAGGGAGAATGTCGACTCGATCTGGGCTACGGTGCCATCGAAAGAAATCTGGTTGCGGCCATTGGCAACGCGAATATTGGTGAAGCCCTGCAGCTGCAGCCAGGCGGTGACCTTGGCAATGTCGTTGAGGCTCATGCCGAAGCGTTCACCGAACTGTGCGGGAGTCAGATACTTGTGATAATTGGGCGACTTCGGGTCTCCAAGTTGAGCGATGAAATGATCCAGATCCTTCTGCTGTGTTGCCGATGGGCGAAACGCAAGGGAGATTCCCTGGATCACACGGCTGCCGTCGGAGCGGCCTAGATCGAATTCCGGGCGGGCCATGCCATGTACATTTCCCCTGAGAGAAACTTTGGGACCATTGACTTGACCGGGGATGCGGTCTGGTGTGATTGCGGAGGTGATGCCCGAACAAAGCACAGCAGCGCACAGCACCAGTACAAGGCCCTTACCCTTCGACATAGAACGCACTCCTGCGCAGTTAAATTGCTGAGTCTAACAGCTTACACGGCGTATGCCCTCTTCGATCAAGTCCCAACGGTTCAGGTTGTATGGCCGACCGAAAGTCAGGCGCGATTTTGCGTTTGCAAGTCGGAGGTTGGAGGCCTCTGTCGCAGCTGCCGAGCAAGCAATGTCCCGGGCAGCTGGTAGAAACCCAGCAAAGTAAGGGATGTCTCGGTGCTGCTGCCGTATACTTTCCCGCAAAGCGTCAATGTCCCCGGAGCGAACGCCCAAGACGCGGCTTGCCTACATCGACTGGATGCGGGGTCTGGCATGCCTCCTAATGTTTCAGACCCACTGCTATGACTCGTGGCTCGGAGGATCCGCGCGACAGAGCCGGTTTTTCATGTATTCGCAGCTGGGAGGGACATTCCCGGCGCCGCTTTTCCTCTTTCTCGCTGGAATCTCCTTTGCACTGGTTACCGGCAAGCTGCGGCGGAACGATTTGCCGCCAAACCGCATCGCGCGCAGCACAATCCGGCGAGGCGCGGAAATCTTCGGCTTCGCCTTGCTATTCCGTCTGCAGGAATTCCTGGTTTCATGGGGGTGGGCGCCGAAAAGCGATTTGTTCCGTGTGGATATCCTCAACAACATTGGCCTCTCGATGATGTTAATGGGGATCCTCTGTTGGGGAGTCCTGTCTGCGTCGGGCCGCGACAACCGTATCGGCGATCAGGTGAACGCTTCGGTAGTCCCCGCCACGCCGTCAAGGAGCACGGGTAGGGCGCTCATCATGGCCGCGTGCGCCGCTGCACTCCTGATTTCGCTGTTGACCCCTCTGCTCTGGACCACGTGGCGCCCTGACTGGCTGCCCTGGCCACTGGAATCCTACGTGAATGGCGTGCACAATCTCGGCGCGCCGCAAGCCTGGCTTTTCCCAATCTTTCCATGGACGGCTTTTGCCTTTGCAGGTCTCGCGGTCGGATTCATTCTGCAAAGTGATTGGACGCGCAGCGGCGAGGTGAAGGTGTTCTCCGCGATCGGCCTCGCGGGCGTTGTGCTCATCGCGTTGTCGCGTTGGCTGGACAGGCTCTCTGTGCAGGTTTATCCCGTATACGACTACTGGCACACAAGCCCCGAGTTCTTCCTGATCCGCGTGGGCATGCTCATGGTCATTGTGACCGCAAGCTACGGCTGGTGCCGTTGGGGTGCCGGAGAGAGGGGATTCAGTCCCGTCATCCAACTTGGGCAGGCTTCGTTACTCGTGTATTGGGTACATATCGAGTTTGTGTACGGACGGGTTTCGATTTTGCCCAAGCACTCCGAGGGGATTGGCGGCGCAACTGGAGGTTTGCTGGTGATCGCGGTGGCGATGTTGGGATTGGCTTACATTCGCACACATACGAAAGTCAAGAAGGCAGGAAAAGGCGCCGCAGTCGGAGTCGAGGCGCGGGTCAGCTGATCGCGGTCGTCAAAGAGCTCATGCCATTTGACGCGCGAACTCTACAACTTCCCTCTCCGCCCAACGGCCGTTGTCTCCGGGATCACCGTTGTGTTCTCCCAAGAAAGCGCAATGTCCTCCGTCCGCTGTCTCAACATACGTAATGTTCCGGTTGTGCGCGATACGTTCACGGGTTTGCGGGAGCATGCGAATGAACGGATCGTTCGCGGCATGAATGATTAGAGTCGGAACGGCGATCCGGTCCACCACGTTGGCGGCTGCAGCGCGGGCGTAGTAGTCGTCCACCCCTGTGAATCCGCAGTAAAAAGCGGTGATTTTGTCATCGAATAGCCGCAGGCTGGTGACTCCCCGCAATCGCGACATATCGATAAACTCGGGAAAATGCTTGGCCTTGATCCGGACGCGCCGGAAAAGTTTCCGCAGGAAATAATATTCATAAATCCGGTTTGCCGGCTCATGCAGGGCATCAGCAGAAGCAGCCAGATCCATCGCAGGACACACTGCGGCGACGGCGCGCAATTGCTTCGGTGCTTTGCTCCCCCATTCGCCGGCCAGTTTCAGGACGAGATTGCCGCCCATGGAGAATCCGACCAGCGCCAATCGGGATACCCTGTCCTGCACCAAGACGTTCTGCACGACTGAGGCAACATCTCCAGACAAACTGGAGTTGTAGAGGGTGGGCGCACAATCATCCATGCCGCCGCAATTGCGCTGGTTCATGAGGACGACGTTCATACCCGCCTCCAGCCCGTTGCGCGCTACTCCCATCATGTACTGCGACTCAGTTGAGCCTTCCAGGCCATGCACCACAATCAGCGTCAGAGCATGATCGCGATTTTGCTGCTGCCAGTAGCACCAGCAGCGAACCGAAATACCGGGGGCAACCTGAACCAGCCGTTCCTCCGGCGCGGGCAGGAGAATTCTGCGAGGTAAGAGGAAGGCCGCGAGCGTCTGCATGTGACCACCCGCCAGAAAGCGCCGGGGTCGAAACGCAGAGCCGGGAGACCACGGCGTTCCTGGGGCAACGTCGTCAGGTTTTGAAATTTGCGAACTAGCCACAAATCTATTCTAATGGGTAGGAGAATTCACATGCCGATCTTCGAATACATCTGCAAGGAATGCCAACACCAATTCGAGGCGCTGGTTTATGGCAAAGAAAAAGCGGAGTGCCCGAAGTGCCACGCCAAGAAACTGGAACCGCAACTCTCCGTCTTTGCGGTATCGGCTAAGGGTTCATCGCCCTCAGCCGCCCCCTCTGGTGCTTGCGGATCCTGCGGCGATCCCCGCGGACCGGGCGCTTGCTCCATGCGGGACATGAATTAGGATCGTGCGCCGGAATTCCTCCGGCTGGCCCTAAGCGAACGGGTCTTCATCTGCGCTGCGTCCGTAAATCACTGGCACCGGAACATTCAGCAGCCGCAAATACACCGATAACTGGCCGCGGTGGTGATACCAGTGATTCAGCATGATCGTGCGCACGACCTCGATCCGCGGCCTGGAAAAGAGCTCGCGGCCGTTTTTCAGCAGGTGCCATTTGGCGGTAGCTTTCTCATGGCTCAGACTTTGTAAGAACTGCTCTCCATCGCGAATGCTCTCACCGTAAGCCGCAAGAATTTCTCCTAAACTTTTCCCGGAAGGGGGAACAAAGGATCCCTGCGCCACATCAAAACTTTCCTGCTGCAAAATACGCGCCAGACCACCGGGCACGGTGGCCACGTGCCACGCCAATTGCCCCAGAGTCATTGATTTTTCATGGGGCTTCCAGGCCAACTTGTCCCCCGGAACGCGATCCAGCACTCGCTTGGTGATTGCCGCCTCTTCGCGGAACTCGATCATTACAGCTTCCAGGCTGTTCGTAGGTTGCACCATGGTTGCCATTCCTGTCCTCCTGAATTTTCAAATGAATCGTGGGAGCCCCACCCTTGCCGCGTTTTCTACGGGAGGGCGGGGATTTTGACTTTCGTTCCTGTTTAAGCGGAACTCTTGGTCAGCTTTTTGAGATCGACCATATTGCCATTGCTGTAGCGATCATGATGCCGGACCCATGCCATGGGATGCGGCAACGAATCCTCGTCGCGTCCTTGCGCCGTCATATCGAGGAAGTTGTACGTAGGAATCAGAATGTCGAGCCCACGGGCGAAAGCTGAGTAGGTGTGAAAGATGTCTTCGCCGCGCTTATAGAACGCACTCAGCCCTGGCCCTTCCTCAGAAGGGAATCCGGCATTTTGGTAGTTGTAGTAGCCTTTCCCGCTCGCCATTTCGTCCTTCGTAAAGGAAACGTGGAAATCAGCGTTGAAATCTGTGCTGAACGACGATACCCACTTGAACTGCCACCCCATGCGCTTTTGGAATGATTCGATTTCCGGCAGGGTCGCTCGCGACACCACTGCCAGCGTGGTGCTCCGCTGAGCGAGATGTAGTCTGACGGCATCGAACGAGTCGGCAAGAAAGGAGCAGCTAGGGCAGCCTTCCTTCCAACCCGGACCGAACATGAAATGGTAGATCAGGAGCTGGCTGCGTCCCTCGAACAGATCGACGAGGCTCTCGGTGCCGTTCGGGCCTTCAAAGACATATTTTTTTTCGACCTTTTCCCAGGGCAGCTCGCGTCTTTGCCGGCTCAGCTCGTCGCGCAGACGGGTGAATTCTTTTTCTTTTTTAAGAAGTTCTTTTCGAGCAGCCAGCCATTCTGCGGGACTAACAACTTTATGGGTTGACTTCTCAAGAGTTGCGGTCGTCATGATCATTGCTCCTTCTGTTTCGAATCATTCGTTTTCTTCCTGCGCAGGATCTTCGCGACCAGCGCGGTAACACCACCCGTGGAGATCACACTACCCAAGACCAGCCCTGCACTTGCGAAGCACCCTGGACACATAGGTCCTCCTC